>JBDTQF010000044.1:0-20074 GCA_039932275.1 Burkholderiales bacterium | reverse complement strand
TTCGCGCTGGGCGGCGGCTGCGAGCTGGCGATGATGTGCGACTTCATCATCGCCGAGCCCAGCGGCCGCTTCGGCCAGCCCGAGCTGGCGGTGGGCATCATGCCCGGCGCCGGCGGCACGCAGCGGCTGCTGCGCGCGGTGGGCAAGCAGGTCGCGGCAATGATGCTGCTGTCGGGCGAACCGCTCACCGCCGAGCGCGCCTGCCAGCTTGGCCTGGTGGCTGAACTCACGGCCGAGGGCGGCGCCTTGGCGCGGGCGCAGGAGCTGGCGCGCAAGGCCGGCCGCATGCCACCCAAGGCACTTCGCGCCACCCGCCGGGTGCTGCGCCAGGGCGCCGACCTGCCGCTGGATGCGGCATTGGCGCTGGAGAACCGCGAGTTCTTGCTACTGTTCGATACCGCCGACAAGACCGAAGGCATGCGTGCCTTCCTCGACAAGCGCAAACCCACCTACACCGGCCGCTGAGGGTCCGTCATGACGTCCACTTCTTCTCAAACCATCGGCGTCGTCGGCGCCGGCCTGATGGGCCGCGGCATCGTGCAGCTGTTCGCGCAGGCCGGCCACCGCGTGTTGTGTTTCGATGCGCAGTCCGGCGCGGCCACCAAGGCGGTCGACTACGTGCTCGGCATGCTGAGCCGCAATGTCGAGAAGGGCCGCCTGAGCGCCGACGCCTTCGAAGGCATCCGCGCCAACATGCAGCCCTGTACTGAGCTGGCCGACCTGGCGGTGTGCGACGTGGTGGTCGAGGCCATCATCGAGAACCTCGACGCCAAGCAGCAGCTGTTCCGTTCGCTCGAAGCCGTGGTGCCCGAGCGCACGCTGCTGGTCAGCAACACCTCGTCGCTGACGGTGGCCGACATCGCCTCGGCCTGCCAGCACCCGCAGCGTGTGGCGGGCCTGCACTTCTTCAACCCGGTGCCGCTGATGAAGGTGGTCGAGGTGATCGCCGCAGTACGCACCGAGCCCGGCATCGTCGAAACGCTGACCACGCTGGTGGCCAGCACCGGCCACCGCGCCGTGGTGGCCGCCGACCAGCCCGGCTTCCTGGTCAACCATGCGGGCCGCGGCTACTACACCGAAGCGCTGCGCGTGGTCGAGGAACAGGCCGCCACGCCGGCCGAGGTCGACACCGTGATGCGCGAGGCCGCGGGCTTTCGCATGGGCCCGTTCGAGCTGCTGGACCTGACCGGGCTGGACACATCGAGCAAGGTCATGACCTCGATCTACGAGCAGTTCCAGCATGAGCCGCGCTACCGGCCGTCGTCGCTGGTGCCGCCGCGGGTCTCGGCCGGGCTGTTCGGTCGCAAGACCGGCCAGGGCTGGTATGTGTACGACGGCGACGTCAAGCGCGCCCCGGCACCCCGAGCCGTACCGCCGCTGCCTGCCGGCCTGGCGGTGTGGATTGACCCGCAGTCGCCCGCCCACGCCGACGTGGCTGCGCTCGTTTCTGCTGCCGGCGGCAAGATGCTGGACCAGCCCGCACCTGACGCGTTGTTGATCGTGCAGCCTTGGGGCAAAGACGCGACGACCGCTGCGGTGGAGCAGGGCCTCGATGCCTCGCGCTGCGTGGGTCTCGACCCGTTGCCTGGCTTCAAGCAGCACCGCACGCTGATGCTGACCGTCACCACCCTGCCTGCCATGCGCGACGCCGCGCTGGCGCTGTTCAGCAGCGATGGCGTGACTGCCACCGTCATCAACGACAGCCCCGGCTTCATCGTGCAGCGGGTGCTGGCCACCATCGTCAACATCGCGGCCAATATTGCGCAGCGTGGCATTGCCACAGTGGCCGACCTGGAAGACGCCGTCAAGCTCGGCCTGGGCTACCCGCACGGCCCGCTGGCCTGGGGCGACCGCATCGGCGGTGAACGTGTGCTGGCCATCCTGCGCAACATGCAGGCAGCAACCGGCGATCCGCGTTATCGCCCCAGCCCGTGGCTGGAGCGGCGCGTCAAGCTGGGCCTGCCTCTGCTGACCCTCGAAACCCCGAGGGCCTGATCACCATGAGCGACCAGGCCATCGATATCGAGCACCTGCGCGGCTGGGTTGGCCGGCAGCAGGTGGCCGAGCAGACCATCGAGCCGTACCCGGCGCGTGCGCTGGCGGGGCTGCTCGACCAGCCGCAGGCGCCCGTGGCGGGCGATCCGCTGCCGCTGCCGTGGCACTGGCTGTACTTCCTCGATACACCCAGCCGCGCCGGCACGGGCCCGGACGGCCACCCGAAGCGCGGCGGCTTCCTGCCGCCGGTGCCGCTGCCGCGCCGCATGTGGGCAGCAGGCAAGCTGCAGATCACGCAGCCGCTGGTGATTGGCGCAGCGGCACGGCGCGTCTCGACCGTGCGCTCGGTGGAATTGAAGGAGGGCAAGACCGGCCCCTTGGTGTTCGTCACGCTCGACCACGAACTGCTCCAAGGCGACCGGCTGTGCCTGCGCGAGGAGCAGAACCTGGTCTACCGCGAGGCGCCCGCCGCGCCGGCCCCGCTGCCGCCCGGCGAAGCCGCGGCCACCACCAGCGCCTGGTCGGCCACGGTGGTGCCCGACCCGGTGCTGCTGTTCCGCTTCTCGGCGCTCACCTACAACGGCCACCGCATCCACTACGACCGCGACTACGCCACGCAGCAGGAGTTCTACCCCGCGCTGGTGGTGCACGGCCCGCTGCTGGCCACGCTGCTGCTCGACCTGCTGCAGCGCGAGCGCCCCGGCGCCGCGATCAGCGAATTCCGCTTCCGAGCCCAGCGCCCGGCCTTCGACACCGACCCGGTGAAGTTGTGCGGCGCCATCGACGGCGCGCAGGTCAAGCTGTGGACGGTGGACCCGCAAGGCATGGTGGGCATGAGCGCCACCGCAACCCTGGCATGACGATGACCGCTTCCCGCACGACCGAGCCGCCGATCTGGCGCTCGATGCTGTTCCTGCCCGCGCACGTGGACAAGTTCGTCTCGCGTGCGCACGAGCGTGGCGCCGATGCCTGCATCCTCGACCTCGAAGACAGCGTGCCGCTGGCGCTGAAGGCCGACGCACGCAGCGGCGTGCAGGCCGCTGCCGAGCAGGTCGCGCGCCATGCCACCACCGCCGTGCTGGTGCGCGTGAACCAGCCGTGGTCTATGACGCAGCTCGACCTCGATGCGGCGGTGGGCCCTGCGGTGCGCGCCATCGTGCTGCCCAAGGTCAACACGCCCGAGTTCGTGCGCGATGCGGCCCGCCATGTTGACAAGCTCGAAGCCAAGCTCGGCTTGCCCCGCGGCCACACCTGGCTGATCGCGCAGATCGAAGACGTGCACGCGCTGCCGCGGCTGGACGAGATTGCCCTCAGCTCACCGCGTCTGCTGGGCATGATCCTCGGCTCGGAGGACTTCTCGGCCTCGGCCGGCATGGTGCCCACCGGCACCACGCTGATGCTGCCCAACCAGATGGTGGCGCTGGCCTGCCGGCGCGCCGGCATCCTGCCGCTGGGCTTTCCCGGTTCGATCGCCGAGGTGGCCGACCTCGCTGCGTTGGGCGAGCAGGTGCGGTTGGCGCGGCAGTTGGGTTTCGTCGGCGCCTTCTGCATCCACCCGGCGCAGGTGGCGGTGCTCAACGAAGGCTTCTCGCCCAGCGCCGACGAGGTGGCGCATGCGCGTGGCCTGATCGAAGCCTTTGAAGCCGCTGAACGCGAAGGCCGTGGCGCCGCCGAGTACCGCGGCAAGATGATCGACGCACCCGTGGTGCAGCGCGCCCGCGAGCTGCTGCGACGGGCACCCGAAGCCAACTCACTCACCTGAACACGCGACGCCGCGGCAGAACACGAGAGCGAAAACGACATGGACACGCCCCAACAGATCATCACCACCGGCCAGTTGCTGGGCCAGCTGCGCGGCGCCTTCGACCAGGGCCTGGTGGCCCTGGCGCAGGCCTGCGCGGCGGGCGGCGAACTGCAGCCCGCCAAGCTCGATGCCCAGCAGGTGGTGAGTTTCGAGCTGGCCTGGGCCAGCGCCGAGCTGGTGGCGGCCGAAACCGCGGTGAGGCGGCTGACCGCTGACACGCCGGCGCTGGACACCCGCCTGGCACTGATCTTCGCCACCGAGGCGATGACGGCGGTGGCTGCGCGGCTGGAAACCCTGTACCTGGAGATTGACCTCGACCTGGCGCCATTGCAGGCTTTCACCGCCCACCCGGCCTGGGCCGCGCTGCGCCGCGCTGCGGCCGGCGCCGAGGTGCTGGCCGCCACTGGCCGGGCGCTGGCGCAGACCACCACCGAGATCGGCCACATCGCGCTCGACGACCAGCTGGCGATGGCGCAGGACGCCTTCCGCCGCTTTGCTGCCGACGTGGTGGCGCCGCAGGCCGAAGCCATCCACCGCGAGAACCTGACGGTGCCCGAGACGCTGCTCGGGCCGCTGCGCGAGATGGGCGTGTTCGGCCTGTCGATCCCCGAGCGCTTTGGTGGCAGTGCACCGAACGATCACGACGACACGCTGATGATGGTGGTGGTGACCGAGGCGCTGTCCGAGGCCTCGCTGGCCGCGGCGGGCAGCCTGATCACCCGGCCCGAGATCCTCAGCCGCGCGCTGCTGGCCGGCGGCACCGAGGCGCAAAAGGAACATTGGCTGCCCAAGATCGCCGCGGGCGAGCCGCTGTGCGCCATCGGCATCACCGAACCCGATTTCGGCTCCGACGTGGCGAGCCTGTCGCTCAAGGGCACACCCACCGAATCGAACGGGGGCGGCTGGCTGCTCAACGGCGCCAAGACCTGGTGCACCTTCGCCGGCAAGGCCGGGCTGTTGATGGTGGTGACGCGCACCAATCCCGACCCCAAGGCCGGCCACAAGGGCCTGAGCATCTTGCTGGTCGAGAAGCCCTCGTACGACGGCCACGCATTCGTGTTCGAACAACCCGGCGGTGGCCGGCTCACCGGCCGCGCCATCCCGACGATCGGTTACCGCGGCATGCACTCGTTCGACCTGGCGTTCGAGAACTTCTTCGTACCCGATGCCAATGTCATCGGCGAGAAGGGCGGCCTGGGCAAGGGCTTCTACTTCACCATGGCCGGCATGATGGGTGGGCGCATGCAGACCGCGGCGCGCGCCTCCGGCGTGATGCGTGCGGCGCTGGTTGCGGCGCTGCAGTACGCGGCCGACCGCAAGGTGTTCGGCGCACCGTTGATCGACTACCCGCTGACGCTGGCCAAGCTGGCCCGCATGGCCGCACGCTACGTCGCCTGCCGCCAGCTGACCTACATCACCGCCCGCGTGCTCGACGAAGGCGGCGGCCGCATGGAGGCCAGCCAGGTCAAGCTGCTGGCCTGCCGCTCGGCCGAGCTGATCACCCGCGAGGCCTTGCAGATCCACGGCGGCATGGGCTATGCCGAGGAGATGCCGGTGAGCCGCTACTTCGTCGACGCGCGGGTGCTGTCCATCTTCGAGGGTGCCGAGGAAACGCTGGCGCTGAAGGTGGTGGCGCGCAGCCTGCTCGAACAGGCGCTGGCGTCGTCGGCCAAGGTATGACGGCATGAAGACCACGACACCCACCGACACCCGCGGGCCGAGCGCCGGGCCGCTCCCAAGCCGGCCCGCCGTCCTCCCGGGGGACCGGCCGATGTACCCATCGGGCGAGGGGCAAACCATTCTTGCGGGCCTGCGCGTCGTCGAAGCCTCGGCCTTCGTGGCGGCACCGCTGGGCGGCATGACGCTGGGACAGCTGGGCGCTGACGTCATCCGCATCGACGCGCTGGGTGGTGGGTTGGACTACAAGCGCTGGCCGGTCACGCCCGATGACGTCAGCCTGTTCTGGTGCGGGCTCAACAAGGGCAAGCGCTCGGTGGCCCTCGACATCGCCTCGCCACAGGGCCGCGAGCTGGCGATGGCGCTGATCACAGCACCCGGGCCGGATGCCGGCCTGCTGCTGACCAACTTTCCGCCGCGTGGCTGGCTCGATTTCGACAAACTGCGTGCGCTGCGTGACGACCTGATCCAGCTCACCATCCAGGGTGACCGGCTGGGTGGTTCAGCGGTGGACTACACCATCAACCCGGCGGTCGGCCTGCCCTATCTGACGGGTAGCGAAGACCGTGACGAGGTGGTCAACCATGTGCTGCCGGCGTGGGATTTGGTGACCGGCCAGATGGCCGCGTTGGGCCTGCTCGCCGCCGAGCGCCAGCGCAGCCGCACCGGCCAGGGCCAGCATGTGAAGCTGGCGCTGGAAGACGTGGCGCTGGCGGTGATGGGCCACCTGGGTTTCATCGCCGAGGCGCAACTGGGCCAGCAGCGCGAGCGGGCCGGCAACTACCTCTACGGCGCCTTCGGCCGCGACTTCACCACCGCCGACGGCGAGCGGGTGATGGTGGTGGGCCTGACTGGCAAGCAGTGGCGCGGGCTGTGCGACGCCATCGGATGCGCCGATCAGGTGACACAGCTCGGCGCCCGGCTTGGGCTCGACCTGCGCCAGGAAGGCAACCGCTTCCGAGCCCGGCAGGAGATCGCGGCGATCGTCGGCCCGTGGATCGCGCAGCGGCCGCTGGCCGAAGTGGCGGCGGCGTTCGATCAGCATGCGGTGTGCTGGGGCCGCTACCAGTCGGTGACGCAGCTGGTGCAAAACGACCCGGCCTGTTCCACCGCCAACCCGATGTTCACCTCGGTGACGCAGCCGGGCGTGGGCAGTTGGCTGTCACCGGCAGTGCCGCTGGATTTCAGCGGCGCGGCCCGCGTGCCCGCGGCCCCGGCGCCGCGCCTGGGCGAGCACACCGAGCAGGTGCTGCACGAACTGCTTGGGCTGGACGGTGCCGCCTACGGCCGGCTGCACGACCAGGGCGTGGTGGCCGGGCCGGCCTGAGAACTCAACGGCTGGGTCGGGCGCCCGCCGGGCCGGCGGGTGGCGGGAACTGGGCGCTCTTGAAGCCCCCCATCAGCAGCTGCGAGATGCGCTGTGCCAGCTCGGCCGGCGCGATCGGGCCGCTTTGCTGGTACCACGTCAGCATCCAGATGAGCATGCCGAACATCAGCATGGCGTAAGGCCCGCGTACTTGCTCCGGCGCCATCAGCCCGGGGTTGATCTGCTTGAGCAGCCCCACCATCAGCGTCACCAGCCGGACCTGCAGTTCGCGGATGGTGGCGCGTTGCGGCTCGGGCAGGTACTTCAGCTCGTGCGTCAGCACCAGTTGCTCGTGGCGTGAGGTCACGGCGTGCTGCACGAAGGCATCGATGAAGCGGCCGAAGCGTTCCTCTGCTGGCAGGGGCAGCTCCGATGCTTCCTGCAGCTCCGCGGCCAGGCTGCTGATGTAGCCGCTGACGACGCCGAACAGCAGGTCTTCCTTGTGCGGGAAGTAGTGGTACAGGTGCGACTTCGAACTGCCGCAGGCCAGTGCGACGGCCCGCATCGAGGTGCCATCGAAGCCGTTGAGCGCGAACAGGGCGGCCGCTTGCTGAAGGATGGACTGCTTCTTGTCGTCGTAATCGTCAGCGCGCGATCGGGTCATGGCAGCAAGGGGTCGTTGGGTCGCGTCGACAGAGCGGTGGCCGGGCATGCGCCTGCCTGATGGATGAGCAGTTCCCCTCGTGCGGGGCTCCGGAGCGCGACGGCGGATTGTAGAGGGAGGGTTGCAGCTGACGGCCGCGTTGACATATCGTCGAATGAGACGGTTCATCATTGAATTGGACCTACCATTACCCCAATCGCGCGACGGTACCGATCCGACGCCAGAATGCACCCATAGCTGCTTACAACCACCGGAGACAACGCATGGATTTCGACCTCCCAGCCGATCTGCTGGCCTGCCTGGCCAAGATGGACCAGTTCATCGATGACGTGATCAAGCCGATCGAGCGGGAGGATGACAACATCCGCTTCTTCGACCACCGCCGCGAATGGGCCCGTACCGATTTCGACAAGGGCGGGCTGCCGCGCAAGGACTGGGAGGCGTTGCTCGCACGGGCGCGCAAGGTGGCCGACGACGCGGGTTTCCTGCGGCTGGGCCTGCCGGTCGAATTCGGCGGACAGGGCGCCTCGAACCTGTGGATGGCGGTGATCCGCGAGCACCTGGCGGCGCGCGGGCTGGGTTTGCACAACGACCTGCAGAACGAGCACTCCATCGTCGCCAACTTCCCGCAGGTCATCATGTTCCGCGACCACGGCAACGAGGCGCAGCGCAATGAGTTCATCGCCGGCCAGCTCGACGGCACGCGCTGGTGCGCCTTCGGCCTGACCGAGCCGTTCCATGGCTCGGATGCCACCCACATGGAAACCCGGGCGGTGCGCGAGACCCGCGATGGCGTGGCCGGCTGGCGCATCGACGGCGCCAAGATGTGGACCACCGGCATGCACATCGCCACCCATGTGCTGATGTTCGCCCGCACCAGCGGCAACGACGGTGATGCGCGTGGCATCACCTGCTTCATCTGCCCCACCAGCGACCCCGGCATCAAGATCGAGGAATGGCTGTGGACCTTCAACATGCCCACCGACCACCCGCGCATCAGCGTCACCAACGTGTGGGTGCCCGACAGCGCCATCTTCGGCGCACCCGAAGGCGGCCTGGCGCTGGCCCAGTCGTTCGTGCATGAAAACCGCATCCGCCAGGCCGCCTCCGGGCTGGGTGCAGCGACCTATTGCATCGAGGAGTCGGTCAAGTTCGCGCGCCGCCGCAAGCCCTTCGGGCAGCCGCTGTCCGACAACCAGGCCATTCAGTGGCCGCTGGTGGAACTGGCCACCCAGGCAGAGATGCTGCGCCAGCTGATCTACAAGACGGCGTGGCAGATGGACCGGATGGACCAGCGCGAGATCGCCGCCAGGCTGTCGGACAAGGTCAGCATGTGCAACTACTTCGGCAACCGGCTGATCTGCGACGCGGCCGACCGGGCGATGCAGATCCATGGCGGTCTGGGTTATTCGCGCCATAAGCCGTTCGAGCACATGTACCGGCACCACCGCCGCTACCGCATCACCGAGGGCACGGAGGAGATCCAGATGCGCAAGGTCGCCGGCTACCTGTTCGGCTACATGGGCCCGAAGAAGAAGCTGTACGCCGAGATGGACTTCGACACCCGCCAGGGCGAGCGCGAGCTCTGACCCCCTTCGCGGCCCGTGGCATCGGAAGAATGACCGAGGGCCGCCGTCCCCGACTGGCGGTATAAGTCGGGGTGTTCATCACAAAGATAGGAGACAACCATGAAACTGGTCCGTACCGCCACATTGCTGGCCGCTGTTCTGACGCTGTGGGGGCATTCTGCTGCCGCCGCCACACCGGGTGTGACGAAGACTGAGATCGTCATCGGCACCGTCCAGGACTTGTCCGGCCCCATCGCCGCCTTCGGCAAAGACACGCTCGACGGCATGAAGCTGCGCATTGCCGAGATCAACGAGCAGGGCGGCATCCATGGGCGCAAGCTCAAGCTGCTGTCGGAAGACAGCGGCTACGACCCCAAGCGCGCGGTGCTGGCGACGCAGAAGATGGTGAACCTGGACGGCGGCATCTTCGCGATGACCGGCCTGATGGGCAGTGCGCCCGCCATCGCCGCGATGCCGGTGCTGCTGGATGCTGGCGTCGTCAGCTTCATGCCGATGTCCAGTGCCCGCCCGATGTTCGAGCCGGTGCACAAGCTCAAGTTCGGTTTCTCGCAGCCCAACTTCGACGGCCAGAGAAGCAACGCACCGCGCCTGTTCAAGACCAGCAAGTCGACCAAGGCCTGCATCCTGTACCAGGACGATGAGTTCGGCCTGGAGATCTTCCGCGGCGCGGAAGCCGGCTTCAAGGACATCGGCATCAGCTTCACCGATGTCACCACCTACAAGCGCGGGGCCACTGATTTCGCGTCGCAGGTGGCACGCATGAAGCAGGCCGGCTGCGACTTCGTGGTGATGGGCACGCAGATCCGCGAGACGGTGGGCACGATCTCTGAAATGCGCAAGCTGGGCTACAACCCGACGATGGTGGGCTCGGCATCGACCTACACCGACCTGATCCCGAAACTGGGCGGCAAGGCGATGGACGGCCTGTATGCAGACATGTGGGCAAAGATCCCGTACGTGGACGACGCATCGCAACCGGTGCGCTTCTGGGCCAGCAAGTTCAAGACCATGTTCGACCGTGAGGCCACCATCTTCGGTGCCTACGGCTACATGATCGTGGACCGGCTGGCCTCCGGCCTGCAGAAGACCGGGCCCAACCTCACGACGGAGGGCTTCGTCAAGGCGATGGAAACGTTGACGATCGAGCCGGACATGTTCGGCAGCCCGCGCCTGACGTTTTCGCCCACCAAGCACATCGGGTCATTGTCCACGCGCATATCGCAGCTCCAGAACGGGCGCTGGGAAGTGGTCTACGACTATCCCAAGGGCAAGGACTGACAAGGTTGATTCAATACGGCAGGCCCCGGGAGGGCGCCACAACAAGGAAGGACTGCATGCATTTCGAACACAGCGAACGGGCCCGCGAGCTTCGGCAGCAGATGGAGGCGTTCTTCGATGAACACATCTATCCGAACGAACACCGTTTCGAGCAGGAGGTGGCGGCCAATCGTGCCAAGGGTGAGCCCTGGACCCCCACGGTGCTGATGGAGCAGCTCAAGGCCAAGGCGCGTGCGGCGGGCCTGTGGAACCTGTTCCTGCCGTCGTCGGCGCATGTGCCGGAAGGCTTGAGCAACCTGGACTATGCGCATGTCTGCGAGGTGCTGGGCCGGGTGCACTGGTCGTCGGAGGTGTTCAACTGCAGCGCCCCGGACACCGGCAACATGGAGGTGCTGGAGCGTTACGGCACCGAGGAACAGAAGCGGCAATGGCTCGAGCCGCTGCTGCGCGGCAAGATCCGCTCGGCCTTCTGCATGACCGAGCCGGCGGTGGCGTCGTCGGACGCCACCAACATCCAGGCCAGCATCGTGCGCGACGGTGACGAGTACGTCATCAACGGCACCAAGTGGTGGTCGTCCAACACGGCCGATCCGCGCGTCAAGGTCTACATCTTCATGGGCAAGACCGATCCGGACGCGCCCAAGCACCGGCAGCAGGCGATGATCCTGGTGGCCGCCGGCACGCCGGGCGTGACGATCAAGCGGCCGCTGACGGTGTTCGGCTACGACGACGCCCCGTACGGCCACATGGAGATCGAATTCAAGAATGTTCGCGTGCCGGCGAGCAACCTGCTGCTGGGCGAGGGGCGGGGCTTCGAGATCGCCCAGGGCCGCCTTGGGCCGGGGCGCATCCACCATGCGATGCGCAGCATCGGCGCGGCGGAGCGCGCGCTTGAATTGATGGTGCGGCGCTCGCTCGACCGCACGCCCTTTGGGCGGCCGCTGTCCGAGCAAGGCGTGTGGCGCGAGCGCATTGCCGAGTCGCGCATCATGATCGAGCAGGCCCGGCTGCTGACGCTGAAGGCGGCCTACATGATGGACACCGTGGGCAACAAGGTGGCGCAGGCCGAGATCGCGATGATCAAGGTGGTGGCGCCCAACGTGGCCTGCAAGGTCATCGACTGGGCCATCCAGATGCATGGCGGCGGCGGCGTCAGCCAGGACTTCCCGCTGGCGTTCATGTACGCCATGCAGCGCAGCCTGCGCATTGCCGACGGGCCCGACGAGGTGCACCGCAACGCCGTTGCCAAGCTCGAGATCGGCCGCTACCGCGGACTGAAGGCAGGCTGACTTCGATGATCACGACAAACCCATTCGATGTTGAACGCCTCGACGCGTACCTGCGGCATGCCGTGCCGGGGCTGGAAGGCTCCCCTGAACTGACGCCGATCGCTGGCGGGCAGTCCAACCCGACCTTCTTCCTGTCGTATGCCAACCGGCGCCTGGTGCTGCGCAAGCAGCCGGCCAGCGTGCTGCCGTCGGCCCATGCGGTGGACCGCGAGTTCCGCGTGATGAACGCGTTGCGCAACACCGACGTGCCGGTGCCCACCATGGTGGCCTACTGCGACGACCGTGAGGTCATCGGCACGCCGTTCTATGTGATGGACCGCCTTGAGGGCCGGGTCTTCAACGACCCCACGCTGCCCGGCGTGAGCCCGGCCGATCGGCGCGCGATGTACCTGAACCAGGCCGAGGTGCTGGCCCGGCTGCACCATGTCGACTGGCAGGGCGTGGGCCTGGGCGACTACGGCAAGCCCGGCAACTACTTCACGCGGCAACTGGCGCGGTGGACCAAACAGTGGGCGCTGTCAAAGACCCGCGAGATCCCCGAGATCGACCGCCTGATCGAATGGCTGCCGGCCCACCTGCCGGCCGAAGAGCCGACCACCATTGCGCACGGCGACTACCGCATCGGCAACCTGATGTTCCACGCCACCGAGCCGCGTGTCATCGGTGTGCTGGATTGGGAGTTGTCCACCCTGGGCGATCCGCTGGCCGATGCGGCCTACAGCTGCCTGGGATGGCACCTGCCGCGCAGCCACACCATGGGCGTCCAGGACGCGGGCTTCGTCGAGCTGGGCATTCCGACCGAGGCCGAGTACCTGGCGCATTACGACGCCCGCAGTGGCCGGCCGGGCCGGATGCAGCCGTTCCACATCGCGTTCTCGCTGTTCCGCTTGGCCGTGATTTCGGAGGGCATTGCGCAGCGGGCGCGCGACGGCGTCGCATCGGCTGCCAATGCGGCCGCCATCGGTGAGACGTCGGTGCAGATGGCTCGGTGCGCGGTGGCCGAAGCGGGCCTGTGACAAGGCCGGTTCAAAGTGATTGATTGATTGGAGAAATGCCCGTGCTCGCAGTACTTTGCAAACGCCATGGTCCACCGGAAACGCTGGTCATCGAAGAGGTGCCGTCGCTCGAAGCCGCGCCCGGCGAGGTGGTGATCGCGGTGCATGCCGCGTCGGTCAACTTCCCCGACACCCTCATCATTGAAAACAAGTACCAGTTCAAGCCGCCGCTGCCGTTTTCTCCTGGCGGTGAGGTGGCGGGCACGGTCAAGCAGGTTGGGCTGGGCGTCACCGGCTTCAAGGCAGGCGATCGGGTGATTGCGCTGTGCGGCTCGGGCGCTTTTGCCGAGGAAGTGCGGGTGGCCGCCAACCGGCTGGTGCATTTGCCGCCCGGTGTGGCGATGGTGCCGGCGTCCGCACTGCTGACCACCTACGGCACCACCCACCATGCGCTGAAGGATCGTGCCCAGCTGCAGCCCGGCGAAACGCTGCTGGTGCTGGGTGCCGCCGGCGGCACCGGCGCCTCGGCCATCGAGATCGGCAAGCAGCTCGGGGCACGGGTGATCGCCGCCGCCTCCAGCGACGAGAAGCTGGCGCTGTGCCGCCGCATGGGCGCCGACGACGTCATCAACTACGCCCGCGATGACCTGCGCGAGCAATTGCGCAAGCTGGTGGGCGACAAGGGCGTGGACGTGGTGTACGACCCGGTCGGGGGTCCTTACGCCGAACCGGCGCTGCGCAGCATGGCCTGGTGCGGCCGCTACCTCGTCATCGGCTTTGCCGCCGGTGAGATTCCGAAGGTGCCGTTGAACCTGCCGCTGCTCAAGGGCTGCGCGATCCTCGGCGTGTTCTACGGCTCGCACATGGACCGCGAGCCGCAGCGGTTCCAGGAAGGTGTCGGCGAGCTCCTGCAATGGCTGGCACAAGGCCGCATCAAGCCCGCCATCACCGTGGAGTGGCCGCTGGAACGTACCGCCGAGGCATTGCAACGCCTGGGACAACGGCAGGTGCTCGGCAAGATCGTGCTGACGACGGCGCTGGGTCGCACGGCCACTTGAGTGCGGCGGTCCCGCGGACGTCTCGCCGCCGGCTGTGGCGGGCCCGAACTGGGCTCGGCCTGCGTCGTGCATCTGCTCGAAACGGCCTGACGTTCCTGCCCCGCTGCAAGCGGGCAACGCGGGGTGCGGGCGGCTGCGAATTCGTCGGATCCGCCGATATGTCGCCGTGGTCTTGCTGCTCCAATCGTTGGTAGGAGACTCAGGGGCATGGTCATCGGACGACATGAAGCTACCGCAACGTGGGCGTCGCCGAAGCGGTGGGGCCGGGATGGTTGCCTTGCTGCGTCGGCCATCGACCTTCGAGTCAGTCCATGAGCCGCGCCGTCTTCGTGGCCGGCGTGGGCACGGTGCCCTCGGTCAAACGGGGCGCCGGTGAAAGTTACCCGCTGTTGGGTGCGCGCGCTGCCAAGGCGGCGCTGGCAGACGCGGGCATCGGCTACCAGGCGGTGGAGCAAGTGGTGGCCGGCTTCGTCTACGGCGACTCTTGCAGTGGCCAGGCGGCGGTGTACCACCTGGGGCTGACGGGCATCCCAGTCATCAACGTCAACAACAACTGCGCGAGTGGTTCCACCGCGCTGTACCTCGCGCGGCAGGCCGTGGCCGGCGGCGCTGCAGAGTGCGTGCTGGCGCTGGGGTTTGAGCAGGTTCAGCCCGGTGACGGACGCACGAGCCATTACACCGACCGGCCGGCGCCGGTGCAGCGCCAGATCGACGCCATGCAGTTGGTGCAGGGCGTTGACACTGATACCGCCGCAGCGGTGCAGCTGTTTGGCGGTGCGGGCCAGATGCACACGCAGTTGTATGGCACGCGTCCCGCCACCTTTGCGCGCATCGCGGTCAAGGCACGTCTGCATGCGCAGCACCGGCCGCAGGCGCTGTTTCGAGACCTTCTCTCGCTCGACGAAGTGCAAGCCTCCCCCATGCTGTTCGACCCGCTGACGCGGCTGCAATGCTGCGTGCCGGTGTGCGGTGCGGCGGCAGCCGTCGTGTGCTCGGCAGACTTCGCGCGCCGGCATGGGCTGGAAGGCGCCGTGTGCATCGCCGCGCAAGCCCTGGTGACGGACGGCAACAGCAGCTTCGACGAGCACGACATGCGCAAGCTGGTGGGGTTCGACATGTCGCGCCGCGCCGCGCAGCAGGTCTTCGCTGCCGCGGGTGTTGGGCCGGAAGACATTACGGTGGCCGAGGTCCATGACAGCTTCACCGTCAGCGAGTTGCTGGCCTATGAGGCGCTGGGCTTTGCCGCCGAAGGCGGTGCCGAGCAGTTCATCCTCGACGGGCACAACACCTATGGCGGCCGCGTGGTGGTCAACCCTTCAGGCGGCATGCTGGCCAACGGGCATCCTTACGGGGCGGCCGGGCTGGCGCAGTGTGCCGAACTGGTTCAGCAACTGCGCGGCAGGGCCGGGCCTGGCCAGGTGCCGGACGCCCGGTTCGGGTTGCAGCACAATCTCGGGATCGGGGGCGCCTGCGTTGTCACGCTCTACAGCCGGACATGACGATGGTGAGTCCCCCCGACAACCAGTGAGGTCAGTGCGGGAATGGACGTCATGCCAGCGGGGCAACGGTGGGTGGAGACTTGGGCCGCCATGGCGGGTGCCAATTCGGCCGAGCCGCCGCGTGCATCGCTGTTGGCGTCGAAGCTGACGCCGCCGCTCGCCACGCCGTTCGAGATCGCCCGCACCGAAATCTGCGACAAGATCTTCAACGCCGGTGCGTCGCGCCTGGTGTTGTTGCGTGCGCCGGCGGGCTTTGGCAAGACCACTGTGATGCTGCAGGTGCGCCAGCGCTTCGATGAAGCGGGCCTGCCCACCGCCTGGCTGCGGCTGGACCGGTCCGACAACGATGTGGTGCGCTTCCTTGCCACCTTGGCCGCGGCCCTGGGCCCGCTGGTGCCGGGGCTCGGTGGCTCGGCCGTGCCGGCCGGTCGCGGGCCCGACGATCTTGCCTTTGCCTTGATTGACCGCGTGGCAGCGCACCCGGCGCCGTTCGCGCTGTTCCTCGATGATTTCGAGGCGCTGCAAAATCCATCGGTGATCGGTCTGGTCAATGAACTGATCGAACAGTTGCCGCGCGGTGCGCAGCTGCTGGTGGGCTCGCGCGGCGTGCCGGCATTGAGCCTCGGGCGGCTTCGGGCGCGCGGCCGGCTGCTGGAAATCGAACCCACGCAGCTTCGCTTCTCCGAGGACGAAACCTCCGGTTTCCTGCTGGGCTGCCGGGGGCTGGCGCTGGAGCCACAGGACGTTCGGCACCTGCACCGCAGCACCGAAGGTTGGGCCGCTGCGCTCTGGCTGGCCTCGGTTTCGCTGGAGCACCGGGAACAGCCGGGACGCTTCATCGCAAGCTTTTCCGGCTCGAATGCCGCCGTGGTTGATTACTTGGTCGAGGACGTGCTGGCGCATCAGAGCGAGGAAGTGCGTGGGTTTCTGCTGCGGACCAGCATCCTCAGCGACCTGAATGCGTCGCTGTGCAATGTGGTCTGCGCACGCCAGGACAGCGCCGACCTGCTGCTTCAGCTGGAGAAGGCGCATCTGTTCCTGATGCCCTTGCAGGCCGACCGCAGCGGCTTTCGGTACCACGGCATGTTCGCCGAGTTCCTGCGCGCCCAGCTGCAGCGCCAGCATCCGGACGAGGTGCCGCGTCTGCACCGGGCGGCCTCCGAGTGGTTCCTGGTGCAGGGCCGGCCGGTGCCGGCGATCGAACATGCTCTGGCCACCGGCGACATTGCCTATGCCTTGCCGTTGCTGGGGGCGCATGCCGAAGGGCTGCTCGATCAGGGCCGGGTGGGGCTGCTCTCTCGCTGGTTGGACCCGTTGCTGAGCGCCGGCCAACTGGGCGCACATCCGATGCTGCAGGTGGTGCATGCTTGGGCCGTGTGCTTCTCGCGCGGGCCGCGCGCCGCAGCGCCGCTGCTGGACCGGCTGGAGACGCTGGCCGATGACGACGCCCAGGTGCGTGCGCACCGGCTGGTGATGCGGTTGTTCCTGACCGCGATGGTCGATCGCAACGAGGAGACCGGCCCCCTGGCTGCCGCGCTGGTCGAAGGCCTTCCGTCGAATGCCGCGTTCGTCTGCGGTTTCCTGGAGATCATGCTGGCCAACCTGGCCATGATCGCCGGCCGCTACCACGATGCGTTGCGCTTTGCCGATGCCGCACGCAGCCGACAGCTCGAACACGGCAGCAGCTTCAACTTCGCGCTGTCGGAAGCGGCGGAGGGTGCTGTGGACCTCACCCAGGGGCGCCTGCGCAAGGCCTTGGCCAGGCTACGGCTGGCAGTCAGCGCTGGCGCTGCGGACGCGTCGCGCGCCACCAACGGCAATGCCATGGTGGGCGTCCTGCTGGCCGAGGCGCTGTACGAGGCCGACCACTGTGACCAGGCCGAGCGGTTGCTGGCGGTCTACATCCCGCTGATCCGGCGCGTCAGCATCCCCGATCAGCTCATCAGTGCGCACATCGTGATGGCTCGCATTGCGCTCGGCCATGGCGATGGCGATCGGGCGTTGCAGATGCTCACCGAACTCGAGCACCTCGGCCACCGTGACGGCCTGCCCCGCGTGGTGGCCAGCGCCCGGCTCGAGAGAGTGCGCATCCTCCTCGTAGAAGACCGGCTGCAGCAGGCGCGTGCGGAGATCGACCGCTGTGGCACCAAGGCCCTGTGGGCCCGCGTGGCCAGCCTGTCACTGCGAGCCAATGAGGTGGAAACCCATGATCTGGCGATGGCGCGCTGGAGCGTGAGCTGCGGGCATGCCGCCGCAGTCATTCCGAGCCTGCGGCGCGACCTCGACGCCGCGGAGCGGGCTCAACGCGAACGCCGGGCCCTGACCCTGCGGCTGCTGCTCGCTCAAGCCCTGTACCGGGACGAGCAACGCAACAAGGCCATGCGCGTGCTGGCCAAGGCGGTGTCGTTTGCGGCGGTGGAGGGCTACGTCAGGGCCTTTCTCGACGAAGGTCAGCTGCTGAAGATGATGCTGCGCGAGCTGCGCAATTCGCCTGCCGTGTTGCAGGAGGGCGCGGGTGGCGCCGCGCCGCTGGCCTTCATCGACCGGCTCCTGCGCGACCAGCCCGCGCGCCCGCAGCAGGCCGATGCCGCCGCACCGTCGATGCACAGCGGCCCGACGGCGACGAGCGACCTGCTGACGCGCAAGGAAATCCAGGTCCTGCGGCTCGCTGCAGAGGGTTTGTCGAACGACGAACTGGCCGACCGCCTGTTCGTGGCCGAGACCACCGTGCGAACGCACCTGCGCAACATCAACGTCAAACTCGATGTGCGCAACCGCATGGAAGCGATTGCCGTGGCGCGGCGGGCAGGACTGATCTCTTGAGCCAGCGCGTGCGACGAATGACCATTTGCTGCGTTTAATAAGCCGACGTGTCGGTCTATAATTGGACATCGACCACCGGGGAACCACCATGAGCGAATTCGAGTTCAACGAACCCAATGTGCTGGACGAAGACCTGCGGATGATCCGTACGCAGCTTCGCCGCTACGTCAATGAAGTGATCGTGCCGCAGGCCGACGCATGGGAAGTCTCCGGCGAAATCCCGCGTCAGATCTTCCGCGACCTGGGATCGATGGGCTACCTGGGTATGCGTCATCCCGTCGAGTACGGCGGCGCGGGCCTCGGCGCCATGGCGTCGGTGGTGCTGGGTGAAGAGCTTTCGCGCTCGGGCTATGGCGGTGTGGCCTCGTCGCTCACCGTGCACAGCGACATGTCGATCTCGCACATCGCGCACCGCGGCACGCACGAGCAGAAGCAAAAATACATCCCGGCCGCATGCGCCGGCGAGAAGGTCGGCGCCATCTGCGTGACCGAGGCCCACGCCGGTTCAGACGTGGCCGGCCTGAAGACGCGCGCGGTGCGCACCGCCGACGGCTGGGTGGTCAACGGCTCGAAGATGTTCATCACCAACGGCGTGTATGGCGACATCTACATCGTTGCTGCACGCACCGACCCCGAGGCCAAGGGCAGCCGCGGCATCTCGATGTTCATCGTCGACCGCGACACCCCGGGCCTCAAGATCGCCGCCAAGCTGGACAAGCACGGCTGGCGTTCGTCCGACACCGCCGAGCTGTACTTCGAGGACATGAAGCTGCCGCACGACGCGCTGCTGGGCGAAGAGGGCAAGGGCTTCTACTACATCATGAGCACGTTCCAGAACGAGCGGCTGGTGGTGGGCGGTCTGGTGTCGGGCAGCTGCGCCCGTGCGATTGAACTGACGGTGGACTACGTCAAGCAGCGCCAGGCCTTCGGCAAGTCGCTGTGGGACCAGCAGGTGGTGCGCAACAAGCTGGCGTGGATGGCATCCAAGACTGCGGCCGCTCGCGCGCTGACCTACCAGTGCGCGCAGATGATCGACGAGGGCAAGGACACCGTGCGCGAGGTGTCGATGCTCAAGGCCTATGCGGCCGAGACGCTGCAGGAAGTGGTGCACACCTGCCTGCAACTGCACGGAGGCACCGGCTTCATGACCGGCACACCGATCGAGCGCATGGTCCGCGATGCCCGCGTGCTGACCATCGGCGGCGGTGCCACCGAGGTGATGCTCGAGGAAGTGGCCAAGCGCATGTGACCGCGGTGCGGCGGAACGGGGCTGGCCGGCTTGCCGCCTGCTGATGGATTTGGCTTGTCGTTCATGGTGTCGATACTGCAATGACCAGACCCGAGATTCCCCCGCTCCCTGAGTCCCGTTCGGTGGACGTGCCGGCGCCGGCAGGGCGTCGCAGCGTGCACCTGCGGCGCATCATCTGCGAGGGTTTCCTGCGTGACGATGGGCTGTACGACATCGAAGGCACGCTGATCGATACCAAGCCGGATGATGCTCAGCTGCCGCATCGCATCGCACCCGCGAACCAGCCCATTCACCGCATGATGGTGCGCCTGACGATCGACACCGGCATGGTGATCCGCGATGCACAGGCGTTCTCGCTGGACGCGCCGTACCCCGATTGCTACGCAGCACCGGCTCCTTACCGCGAGGTCATCGGCCTGCGCATCGGCCCCGGCTTCACCCAGACGATCAAGCGCCTGTTCCGCGGCGAGCGCGGTTGTGCGCACCTCACCGAGTTGCTGCCGCCCATGGCGACAACGGCTTACCAGACGCTGTGGGAGAAAAAGGGCGATGAGACATCGCCGATCGGCACCTGCCACGGCCTGCGGGTGGACGGCGAGGTCGTGCGCCTGTACTTTTCTTCGGCCCCGCGTGCCCGTCCGCTTGCCGGCGGCGAGGCGAAGGCCGGCTTGCCGGCTGATCCCGACTGACAATCCCGGCGGGGCGAACGCCGCAAACAGATCAACCAGGCATTTTTATCGAGAGCGCCGTGAGCCATTTTTTCGTCGATCGTCGTGCGAGAGCAGGTCGTTGATGAAATCATCGAATCAGACGATGTTCACCCGAAGCGGCGTGCGGCACAGTGCCAT
>JBDTQF010000043.1:0-20218 GCA_039932275.1 Burkholderiales bacterium | reverse complement strand
AGCGCAAGCGCATCGCTGCCGACCTGCACGACGACCTCGGCGCCAAGCTGCTGACCATCGTGCACACCAGCGACAACGAACGCATCGCCACACTGGGGCGCGAGGCGCTGGAGGAGATGCGCCTGTCGGTGCGTGGCCTGACCGGCAAGGCCGTGCAAGTGGGCGACGCCGTTGGCGACTGGCGCAGCGAGGCCATGAGCCGCCTGTCGCAGGGCGGCATCGAGCTGACCTGGAACGTTGATGACGCCGTGCTGTTCTCCGAGCGCAGGATGAGCGCACGCGCCTACGTGCAGACCACCCGCATCCTGCGCGAGGCCATCAGCAACCTGCTCAAGCACAGCCAAGCCACGCAGTGCGAGATCAGCGTGCGCAGCGATGCCAACGATTTCGAGCTGACCATCGTCGACAACGGCAAGGGCATTCCGATGGAGCTGGACGGCAAACTCGACCGCGGCCACGGCATGATGACGATGAAAAGCCGGGCCAAACAGCTGCAGGGACAGTGCCTGGTCGAGTCCGGGCCCGGCCATGGCACGACGATTCGCCTCACGTTACCGCTGTGATGTGGCATACGACACAGCGCATTTGCGTCTCAGGCCTTAACCTCGAATGAAAAAATGACGAACACAAGCCCAGAGGTACGCCGATGAAACAAATCCTGTTGCTGGAAGATCTGCCCGAGATCCGCGCGTGGCTGCGGGCCCTGGTGCTGCAGGTCTTTCCGGGGTCGACCGTGGTCGAAGCCGCCCGCGTGCACGACGCCCTGCAGCAGGTCAGCGCCCAGCGCTTCGATCTGGCCATGGTCGACCTGGGCCTGCCGGACGGCTCCGGCGTCAAGGTGGTGCAGGCGCTGCGCGACCAGCAGCCCGACGCGCAGTCGGTGGTGGTCACCATCCACGACGACGACGACCACCTGTTCCCCGCGCTGCAAGCCGGGGCCTACGGCTACCTGCTGAAAGAGCAGCCGCGCGAGCAGCTGATGGAACACCTGCAGCGCATCAGTCAGGGCGAGCCGCCGCTGTCGCCGTCAATTGCGCGGCGCATGATCTCCTACTTCTCCGCCCAGGCCGCCAAGCCCGCGCCGCAGCAGCCCATCATCGATTCGCTGATGCCCAATGTGCAGCTCACCGAACGCGAGCGCGAAGTGCTGCTGCGCGTGGCCAAGGGCTTCACCCTGCCCGAGATCGGCGTGCAGCTGGGCCTGAGCCGGCACACCATTGCCGACTACGTCAAGCAGATCTACCGCAAGCTCAACGTGAGTTCGCGCGCCGAGGCCGCGCTGGAAGCGCAGCGCCTGGGCCTGTTCCGCCGCTGACCCAGCGCACGGGCCCGATAATCGGGCCATGATCGGACGCCTCAGCGGCACGCTTGCGGACAAATCGCCCCCGCAGATCCTCATCGACGTGCAGGGCGTCGGCTACGAAGTCGACGTGCCGATGAGCAGTTTCTACAACCTGCCGCACCTCGGCGAGCGGGTCACGCTGCTGACCCACTTCGTGGTCCGCGAGGACGCACAGCTGCTGTACGGCTTCCTGACATCAGCCGAGCGCGAAACCTTTCGCCAGCTGATCAAGATCACCGGCGTGGGTGCCCGCACCGCGCTGTCCATCCTGTCGGGCCTGAGCATCAACGACCTGGCCCAGGCCGTCACCGCCCAGGAGGCCGGCCGGCTGGTCAAGGTGCCCGGCATCGGCAAGAAGACGGCCGAGCGGCTGCTGCTCGAACTCAAGGGCAAACTCGGCCCCGACCTGAACCTGCCCGGCGCCACGGTGGCCAGCGAGGCGCAGGCCGACATCGTGCAGGCGCTGATCGCGCTGGGCTACAGCGAACGCGACGCCGCCGCCGCCATCAAGCCACTGCCTGCCGACGTGGGCGTGGCCGATGGCATCAAGCTCGCGCTCAAGGCCCTGGCGCGTTAAGGCACTCGCGCGGCACGGCTTGCGCGACAATACTGTATGGCCATACAGACCGACGACTTTGCCGCCCCCAGCGCCACGCGCCGCATGGTCAGCGCCGCGCCGACCTCCCCGCAGGAGGAAGCGATGGAGCGGGCGCTGCGGCCCAAGCTGTTGCAGGAGTACGTTGGCCAGGTCAAGGCGCGTGAGCAGCTGGAAATCTTCATCGGCGCGGCCAAGAAGCGTGCCGAGGCGCTGGACCATGTGCTGCTGTTCGGCCCGCCCGGGCTGGGCAAGACCACGCTGTCGCACATCATCGCCGCCGAGCTGGGCGTGAACCTGCGCCAGACCAGCGGGCCGGTGCTGGAAAAGCCCAAGGACCTGGCCGCGATCCTGACCAACCTCGAACGCAACGACGTGCTGTTCATCGATGAGATCCACCGCCTGTCGCCGGTGGTCGAAGAGATCCTCTACCCGGCGCTGGAGGACTACCAGATCGACATCATGATCGGCGAAGGCCCGGCGGCGCGCTCCATCAAGCTCGACCTGCAGCCCTTCACGCTGGTGGGCGCCACCACCCGCGCCGGCATGCTGACCAACCCGCTGCGCGATCGCTTCGGCATCGTCACGCGGCTGGAGTTCTACACACCGGAAGAACTGGTGCGCATCGTCACCCGTTCGGCCGGGCTGCTGCAGGTGCCGATCGATGTCGATGGCGCGCTGGAGATCGCCCGCCGCTCCCGTGGCACGCCGCGCATCGCCAACCGCCTGCTGCGCCGGGTGCGCGACTATGCCGACGTGAAAGGCACCGGCCACATCGTCAAGGCCATTGCCGACGCCGCGCTGGTCATGCTCGACGTCGACCCGCTGGGCTTTGACCTGATGGACCGCAAGCTGCTGGAAGCCATCGTCCATCGCTTCGACGGCGGCCCGGTCGGGCTGGACAACGTGGCCGCGGCCATCGGCGAAGAGCCCGGCACGATCGAAGACGTGATCGAGCCCTACCTGATCCAGCAAGGCTTTTTGCAGCGCACGCCGCGCGGCCGCATCGCCACCCAGGCCGCCTACCGCCACCTGGGCCTGGCGCCGCCGAAAACCACCGGCGGTACGGCCAGCGAGTTGTTCGAGCCCTGACGCCGCCCGGCTCACTCAGCCGCAGCGGGCTTTACGAAGGGCGAGCCGCCAGGCCGCCGTCACCGCTTTCATCAAGCAGGCCCACGTCACCTTCCAGGTGGAAGGTATCGCCCCAGCCGATTACCGTGAAGCGCTGGCCGGTGAACAGCAGCCGATTGATGCTGGCATTGCCCAGCTGCCAGGTGCGCGGCGCTTCGATCGCCATGCCCATCGCCGCGCGGTAGAGGCAGTCGAGCACGCCGCCATGCGCCACCAGTGCGATGGTTTCGCCTGGGTGCGCGGCGGCCAGCCGTTCGGCGGTCTGCACGCAGCGCGCGTAGAACCTGTTCAGGGACTCACCCCCTTCGGGGCTGAAGTCAGGCTCACGCTGACGCCAGGGCTGCACCAGGTCAGGAAAATGGGTTTCGATCTCGGCCACGGTGTGGCCTTCAAAAGCGCCGAAGTGGCGTTCGCGCAGGCCCGGTTCTGCCACCACCGGCAAGCCCGCGCCGGCACCCAGCGCCGCAGCGGTGTGCCAGGCGCGCTGTAGGTCGGAGCTGTACACCGCCGCCAGCCGTTCTTCGCTGGCCACCCAGTCCGCCAGGCGTCGCGCCTGCCACTGGCCTACCTCGTTCAGGCCGACGTCGATTTGCCCCTGAATGCGGGTGTCGACATTCCAGGCCGTCTCGCCATGGCGGATGGCCAGCACCCGCGTTGCGCCGCCATGTTCATTCATCAATACCTTCGTCATCGGCCCGCGTGTCAGCCCAGCCGGGCGTTGAGCGTGTACACGCCTGTCCACGCGGCTTCGGCCAGCACACGACCGGCGATGGCCTCGCGCACCTGCGCACCGGTGAAACTGCCGTCGACATTGCAGCGCGCCACATCGAGGGCGTAGAGCGTGAACACATAGTGGTGCAGGATCGAGTCGTTAAAGGGCGGGAATGGGCCGTCGTAGCCGTGGTACTGGCCGGCCCGTTCGGCGTCGCCAGCGAACCAGCCGGTGTAGTCGTTCAGACCATGGCGGGCGCCGTGCAGCGTGGCGGGGCCGGGTTTGCCGCGCGCGGTGAAGCTGCGGCTGAACTCGCCCTCGGCAATGGCCCGCAGGCTCACCGGCAGGTCCACCATCACCCAGTGGAAGAAGTCCACACGCGGCAGATCGGCCGGCACCTCGCGGCCCGCCTGGTTGACGTCGTCGCCGCGGCTGGGCACGTCGCGGTCATGGCAGACCAGCACCAAACTACGTGCCGTGGGCGGCACGCCGTCCCAGGCCAGGTGGGGGTTGAGGTTGTCGGAGAAGCTCACCACGCTGGTGGCATCCGGACGGCCGGCGGCGTAGCGCGCAGGAATGCGCGCGCCGTCGGCAAAGCTGTCGCTCCAAAGTCGCATGAACATCTCCTGCGGGGGAATGAAAGAAACGGCAGCGTACACCGCCGGGCGCACCGGGCGCCAGCCGCCGGCTCAAACGCCCCAGACGATCTCGTGGCCGGCGGCTTGGCAGCGGCGCAGCATCTCGATCAGCGGCCAGGCGCGCTGGCGCAGGCTGATCTCACGCCGTGGCAGCGGGCCCCGGCCTTCTGCGCTGGCCAGCGCCTGAGTCTGCGCGTGCTCGGCCTCCTCCGCCGCTATCGCGGCCTCGAGTGCCGCGATCGCAGCCGGCATCTGCTCGGGCAGGAAGATGCCCTGCGCGGTCGGCTCGCGGTCGAGCAGGCCCATGATCCGATCACCCACCGGCTGCGTCATGATGAGGTCGCCTGCGGCCTTGGACTTGAACTTGTAGAGCATGGACTGCGCTTTTAGGAATTCGCCGCGGCGTCACCGCGCGGGACATGCATGTAGCCCCGTTCGAATGGATAAGCCGATTGTGCGCCGCGCGGATGGCCGGCAGCCTCCTTGCCCACCTGCCCGTCAGCATGGCCCCCGAGCAACTGATAAAGCGACAGCCAGCCGTGTTCAAAGTTCATCGCACTGCCGGCCAGGTACAGGCGGTAGGCGCGCAATCGCTCCGGCGCAACCAGCCGCGCGGCTTCGTCCAGGTTCGCCTCCAGCGCGTCCGACCAGGCCCACAGCGTGCGGGCATAGTGTGGCCGCAGGTTCTCGACGTCGAGCAGCTCCAGCCCACCCTGCGCCAGCGTGGTGGTCACCCGCGACACATGCACAAGCTCGCCACCCGGGAAGATGTGCCGCTCGACAAAGCTGCCCATGCCGGCGCCGAGCTGGCGGTTGTGCAGCCCACCGGCCGTGATGCCATGGTTGAGCACCAGGCCGCCCGGGGCCAGCAGCCGCTTGAGCGTGGCGAAATAAGCCGGCAGCTGGGCGTTGCCCACATGCTCGAACATGCCCACTGATGAGATGCGGTCGAATGGTTCGCGGCCCCAGTGCTGAGCCCCCACATCGCGGTAGTCGAGCAACTCCATGCGCACCCGGCTGCTCAGTCCGCGCTCGGCGATCAGGTGGTTCACGTGGGCATGCTGGTTTTTCGACAGCGTGACGCCATGCGCCTGCACCCCATAGTGCTCGGCCGCCCACAGCAACAGACCGCCCCAACCCGCGCCGATGTCCAGAAAACGCATACCGGGCGCCAGCCGCAGCTTGCGGCAGATCAGGTCGAGCTTGGCCTCCTGCGCCGCCGCCAGGGTCTGCACACCGACGGGCCAGTAAGCGCAGGAATACACCCGCCGGGCGTCGAGCCAGAGCGCATAGAAATCGTCCGACACGTCGTAGTGGAACTGGATCTGGTTGGCGTCATGCTGGCGGTCGTGGAGACGGCGCGAATGCCAGGCCGCCCACCAGCGCTGCCACAGCGCGGGCGCCTGGGCCTGGGTCGGATCGTTGAGCAGACTGGCCGCGGCGCTCATCAGGTCGCGCATCGAGCCTTCGATCTCCAGCTCGCCGCGCACATAGGCCTCGGCCAGGTCGCCCACGCTGGCTTGCGCCAGCGCCGCCAACCAGCGGGTCTCGCGAAAGCGCAGGGTGACGGGCGCATCGCCAGGCCCCACCCGGCCGCCGGGCCAAGCCACGGCGAGCGGCCGCGGCGTCGCCGTGTGCTGCGGCGACATGAGTCGTTCCAACTGGCGTTCGACCTGGCGCTCTACCGCGCCGCTCACGCCCCTCAATACGCTTGCCCCAATGTCCATGCCCATGCCCTAGCTCCTCGTCGCCTCCTCGGCGCTGTGAATTCGGTCACACAAGAGCCTGAAGAATAACGCGAACTGGGCAAAGCCCGTAGCGGCAACGCGTGATTGAAGGGGTGGCTGAGAAGGCGCGCGTCATACCCGCCCGGCGCCAACGCGGCAGGCGGGCCCGGCCGGTGCGTCAGCTGCCCAGCCGGGCCCGGGTGATGGTGGCGTGGAGCTGTTGCGCCAGCACCCGCCGCTCCAGGCCCAGCGACGGCACGGTCGGCAGCACCCGCACGCGCGCCTGCAAGCCTTGGGCGCATACCACCGACCACAGGCTGCGCAGCAAATGGGTGTCGCCCACATACGCAGCGGCTGGGCTGACGGCATGCCGGGCATCGGCATACGTCAACGCCAGCGGCTGCACCGGCGCGCCGATGACGATGGCGGCCTGCAGCAGGTTGGCATGGAAGGGCAGCACCGCGTAACCGTCCGACGTGGTGCCCTCGGGAAACACCACCACAACGTCACCGGCGCGCAGGGCCTCGGCCACGTGGTGCACCACCCGCATCGCATCGCGCCGACGTTCGCGCTCGATGTACAGCGTGCCGGCTGCGCTGACCAGCCGCCCGAGCACCGGCCAGCGCTTGACGTCAGCCTTGGAAACGAAGCGCGCCTGCGGGCACACAGCGTGGATCACCAGGATGTCGAGCCACGAGATGTGGTTGGCCACCAGCAGGCACGGCCCGATGGCAATGCGGCCGTCGGCCTGCCATGCCACGCCGAGGACGCGCAGCATGCCGCGCGCCCATTGCTGGACCTGCAGGGCGCGGCCCGCAGCATCGAGCCGGGCGAACGGAACAGCCACAATCCACAGCCCATGCAGCACATGAACGACGGCTCGCAGCACCCGCGCCACACCGCGCGCAAAGCGCACACCGCGCATCAGGCGGGCGTCATTCGACGATGTGCGCCACCGTGCCCGCCACCAGCGTGGCGCGCACCTTGCCGGGCAGCGCGGCGCCGGTGTCAGCGAACGCAAACGGCGTGTGCTTGCCCTGGCTGCGCAGCACCTCGGGGCTGACCGCCCAATCGACGGTGGGGTCGAACACGCAGACATCGGCCACGCCGCCCTCCACCAGCCGCCCGGCGCTGGCGCTGAGCGAGCCCAGCGCATCGCCCAGCACCCGCACCGGGTCGCAGGTCACGCGCGCCAGCGTGCGCGGCAGATCCAACCCCTGCTCGCGGCCCCATTTCAGCGCCAGGCTCAGCAGCAGTTCCAGCCCGGTGGCGCCGGGCTCGGCATCGCCGAACGGCAGGGTCTTGTCATCGGCGGCCACCGGCATGTGGTCAGACACCAGCGCATCGATGGTGCCGTCGGCCAGCCCGGCGCGTAGCGCATCGCGGTCGCGGCCCTGGCGCAGCGGCGGGGTCAGGCGCATCGCCGGGTTGAAGTAGCCGATGTCCACGTCGGTCAGGTGCAGCGAATTGATGCTCACATCCGCCGTCACCGCCAGCCCTTCAGCCTTGGCCTGGCGCACCAGCGCCACGCCAGCCGCGCTCGACAGGCGGCACAGGTGAACCCGTGCGCCCGTGACCCGCACCAGCTCGAAAATGGTGTGCAGCGCAATGGTCTCGGCCAGCACCGGCACGCCGGACAGGCCCAGGCGCGTGGCCACCGCACCGCTGGCCGCAACGCCCTTGCCCAGCCAGAGGTCCTGCGGCCGCAACCACACGGTGTAGGCGTGCGTGGCGGCGTACTGCAGCGCCCGCATCAGCACCTGGGTGTCCTGCACCGGCACCTCGGCCTGCGAGAAGCCGACGCAGCCTGCTTCGGTGAGCTCGACCATCTCGGTCAGGATGCTGCCGCCCAGCCCGCGCGTCAGCGCCCCCAGCGGGAACAGCCGCGCCAGGCTGAGCTTGCGGGCGCGGAACTTCAGCATCTCGACCAGCCCGGGTTCGTCGAGCGTGGGGTCGGTGTCGGGCGGACAGACCAGGCTGGTCACGCCGCCAGCGGCCGCCGCTTCGAGCTCGCTCTCCAGCATGCCCTCGTGTTCATGGCCGGGTTCGCGCAGCCGCGCCGCCAGGTCCACCAGCCCGGGCGCCACGATGCAGCCGCTGGCATCGATGACGCGGGTGGGATGAAAGTCGGTGGGCACGCGCCCGATGGCGGTGATGCGGCCGGCGGCGATGGCCACATCGGCCATCTCGTCGCGGCCGGTGGCAGGGTCGATGACACGGCCGCCTCGAATCAAGATCTTCATGCTTCGTTCCCGGCGAGGATGGACATCACCGCCATGCGCACCGCGATGCCGAAGGTGACCTGCGGCAGGATCACGCTGTGGCGGCCATCGGCGACGGCTGAGTCGATCTCGACGCCGCGGTTGATCGGCCCGGGGTGCATCACGATGGCATCCGGCTTGGCCAGCGCCAGCTTCTCGTCGGTGAGGCCGAAGGTCTTGAAGTACTCGCCGGCCGAGGGCAGCAGCGCGCCGCTCATGCGCTCGTTCTGCAGCCGCAGCATGATGATCACGTCGCAGTCGCGGATGCCTTCGGCCATGTCGTGGCACACCCGCACGCCCATCTGCGCCAAGTCGCCCGACACCAGCGTCTTCGGGCCGACGGCGCGGATGTCGGGCACGCCGAGTGTGGTCAGCGCATGGATGTCGGAGCGCGCCACGCGTGAGTGCACGATGTCACCGACGATGGCCACGCGCAGGTTGGTGAAATCCTGCTTGTAGTGGCGGATGGTGTACATGTCGAGCAGCCCCTGCGTGGGGTGCGCATGCCGGCCGTCGCCGGCATTGACCACATGCACATGCGGCGCGCAGTGCTGGGCGATCAGGTACGGTGCGCCGCTCTCGCTGTGGCGCACCACGAACATGTCGGCATGCATGGCCGACAGGTTGGCGATGGTGTCGAGCAGGCTTTCGCCCTTGGCGGTGCTGGAGCGCGCGATGTCGAGGTTGATGACATCGGCCGACAGCCGCTTGGCCGCGATCTCAAAGGTGGTGCGGGTGCGGGTGCTGTTTTCGAAGAACAGGTTGAACACGCTCTTGCCCCGCAGCAGCGGCACCTTCTTGACCTCGCGGTCGTTGACGCTGAGAAAGGTGCCGGCCGTGTCGAGGATCTGCGTCAGCACCGCGCGTGGCAGGCCCTCGATCGACAACAGATGGATCAGCTCGCCGTGGGCATTGAGCTGTGGGTTGCGACGTGCCGGCATCAGTGCCTCTCCTGCCTTGGTGCGGGGCCGTCGGCATGCGCCGTCATTCGCCGGACTCCTCGATCGCAAAGGTGAAGCGCCCGCCCTCGTCGCGCGTCAGCGCCAGCCGCTGCGACGCTGGCAGCTTGAGCTTGGCGGCGGTATAGGCCGGCTCGATCGGCAGCTCGCGCCCGCCGCGGTCGACCAGCACCGCCAGCTTCACCGAGGCCGGCCGACCGAAGTCGAACAGCTCGTTGATGACGGCGCGGATGGTGCGGCCGGTGTAGAGCACATCATCGATCAGCACGATCGGCCGACCCTCGATGGCGAACGGCAGCCGCGTGGCATCGGTGCCGGTGGCCATGCCCCGGGCACCGAAGTCGTCGCGGTGCAGAGCGCTCGAGATCACGCCCACCGGCAGGTCCGGCCCGAGGTCGCGTGCCAGGCGCTCGGCCAGCCAGGCGCCGCCCGACCAGATGCCCACCAGCACCGCCTGGGGCTGCAACAGAGCGCGCACACCGGCACGCAACTCGCCGTACAGCGCCTCGGCGTCGATCGACAGCGAACTCATGAGGAGGTTTCCTTCAACGCCAATTCATGGAAAAACTGCTCCAGCAGCAGCGCCGCGGCCGCCGCATCGGCATCCGGCGCGGCGCGTCCGCCCCGCGGCTTTTCACGCGCTTGCGACAACACCTCGACGGTGCTGTAGCGCTCGTCGACCTCGTGCACCGGCAGGCCGAAGCGCCCGTGCAACTGCCGGCCGAAGCGCTGCGCCCGCAGCGTGTTTTCATGCGGCGCGCCATCGGGATGGCGCGGCACGCCCACCACCAGCGCCTGCGGCTGCCATTCATGCACCAGCTTCTCGATCGGGCCGAAGCGTGCATCGCCCAGCGCGTCGATGGTGGTCAGCGGGCGGGCCGAGCCCAGCAGGCGCTGGCCCACGGCCACGCCGGTGCGCCGCAGGCCGTAATCAAAGGCCAGGACCGTTTCCAATGGTCTGGCCGCCGCCGGTCGGACCGGCTGCAGCCCCGCCCTCGGCGCACCGTCAGGCATGCCCGGCTTCCTGCGACAGTGCCCCCGGATCGATGCCAAGCAGCCCCAACGCGCGGCCGTAACGCGCCTCCACCGGGGTGTCGAAGATGATGGTCGGGTCGGCATCGACACTGAGCCAGCCGTTGCGCGAGATCTCGTCCTCGACCTGACCAGCGCCCCAGCCGGAATAGCCCAGCGTGACGAACACGCGCCGGGGGCCGGCGCCCTGGGCCAGCGCTTCCAGCACGTCGCGGCTGGTGGTCATCTCCAGCCCGCCTTGGATGGGCAGCGTGGAGCTGTAGGTACCGCTTTCTTCGCCCAGGCGCTCATGCAGCACAAAGCCGCGCTCGGTTTGCACCGGACCGCCGAAGTACACCGGGTCTTCGACCAGGTCCTCGCGGCCCAGCGTGAGGTCGACGCGCTCAAACAGGTTTCTGAGCTTGAGGTCGATGGGCTTGTTGATCACAAGCCCGAGCGCGCCCTTGTCGGTATGCTCCCAGACGTAGACCACCGAGCCGGAAAACGTCTCGTCGGCCATGCCCGGCATGGCGATCAGAAATTGATTTGTCAGATTGATCAGACCGGCCCGGAGCATGCGCGGGATTGTAGCGACGGCCCACACCGCAACCATGTCATCAGCCCACGCCCGAACCCTGGCGGCTCACCCCTCACGAACCGAACCCGTGCTGTTCGACCGCGCGCTGGTGTGGTTCCGCCGCGACCTGCGCAGCGACGACCATGCCGCGCTCAGCGCGGCACTGGCACAGGCACGTCAAGTGTGGTGTGTCTTCGTGTTCGACACCGTGTTGCTCGAACCGCTGCCGCGGGCCGACCGCCGGGTCGAGTTCATCCGCGAGAGCCTGGTCGAACTGGACGCCGCGCTGCGTGCTGGCGGCGGTGAGCTGATCGTGCGCCACGGCCCGGCCGTGGACGAAGTGCCACGCCTGGCGCTGCAGCTCGGCGCGCAAGCGGTGTACACGCACCGCGATTACGAGCCCGCCGCAGTGGCTCGCGACGCCCGGGTGCGGGGCGCCCTGGCCGACCAGGGCATGGTGTTCTATGCACTGAAGGACCAGGTGGTGTTCGACACCGACGAGCTGATGACGGCCAGCGGCTCGCCCTATTCAGTGTTCACGCCCTACAAAAACGCCTGGCTCAAGAAGGTCAGCGGCCACGACCTCCAGCCCTACGCCACGCTGGACCCAGCCATCGCCCTTGCCGGCGTGCTGGCCAAGCCGCCACAGCCGATGGCCGGCCATGGCGTGCCCAGCCTGTCGGCACTGGGTTTCGAGACCACCGGCATCACGCGCTGGTTGCCGCCTGGGATGACGGGTGCCGCCGAGCGGCTGGACGACTTCCTGGAACGCATCGATACCTATGCGCAGGCACGAGACTTCCCCGCCGTGAAAGGCCCCAGCTACCTGAGCGTGGACCTGCGATTCGGCACCGTGTCGCCGCGGCGCCTGGCCCGGCTCGCGCATGAACGCTTCATCGGCGGCTCGCGCGGCGCCGAGACCTGGCTGTCGGAGCTGATCTGGCGCGAGTTCTACATGCAGGTGCTGCACCACCATCCGCGCGTGGTGGACCATTGCTTCCGGCCCGAATACGACGCGCTGCGCTGGGAACACGGCCGCCGTGCCGAGCAGTTGTTCGCCGCCTGGTGCGAAGGCCGCACCGGCTACCCGCTGGTGGACGCCGCCATGGCGCAGATCAATCAGACCGGCTACATGCACAACCGCCTGCGCATGCTGACCGCCAGCTTCCTCACCAAGGATCTGGGCATCGACTGGCGCTGGGGCGAACGCTACTTCGCGCAGCACCTCAACGACTACGACCTGGCCGCCAACAACGGCGGATGGCAATGGGCCGCGTCGACGGGCTGCGATGCCCAGCCTTACTTCCGCATCTTCAACCCGGTGACGCAGAGTGAGAAGTTCGACGCCGACGGCCGCTTCATCCGGCGCTACCTGCCGCAACTCCAGACCCTGCCGGCACCGACGCTGCACGCCCCGTGGCGGGCTGGGCCGCTGGAGCTGTCAGCCGCCGGGGTGGTGCTGGGCCGCGACTACCCCGAACCGATCGTGGAGCATGACGTGGCGCGGCAGCACACCCTGGCCCGCTACCAGGCCGTCAAGACCGCAGCGCGCAGCGGCGGTGGCCGCTGAAGCCAGCCGTCAGAACAGTTCGACGTCGCCGATGTTGTCGTCGGCTGCCGAATCCAGCGCCCCGCTGTCCACCAGCGCCGAATGGCTGTGGACCTGGTTGCGGCCATGTTCCTTGGCGTAGTACACGGCGCGGTCGGCACGTTCGAAGGCCGCCTGCGGCGTGTCGCTCGGGCGCACGTCGGTGTAGCCAACGCTGACCGTGACGCAGCCCACCCGCGGGAAGGTGAACTGCTCCAGGTTGCTGCGCAGGCGCTCGAAAGCGGCGCCGGCATGGGCTTCGTCCGCGGCACTGAGGAGCACGACGAATTCCTCGCCGCCGAACCGGTACAGCCGGTCGTGGTACCGGAAAGTGCTGCGCATGATGCGCGCCACCAGCACCAGCACCTCGTCGCCGATCAGGTGGCCGAAGTTGTCGTTCACGAGCTTGAAACGATCCACGTCGATCACCGCCATCCAGTGGCGCCGCACCTGCGACTCGCGCCGCTCCGGCTCGAGATCGCTGCCCCGAGCCCGGGTCTCCATCACCGTCGCCTTCAGGAACGTCTCGTCAAAACTCTTGCGGTTGAGCAAACCGGTGAGGGTGTCGCGTTCGCTGTAATCAAGCAGGCTGGAGAAGTTGCGGTGAATGCGCAGCACCCCCTGGGCGACCTTCAGTTGGACGGCGTTGAGCACTTCGTCGCTGATCAACTCGACCACGCCCTCGACCTCGCGCTCGCTCGCCATCGGCAACAGGATGCGGCAACCGTCCTGCGCCGGCTCCTGCAGGACCTGTACCTCCCGGTAGGCGCGCGTGTGGGCAGGCAACGCCTGAGGCTCGAGCAGTTCATCGTCCATGAACAAACTCGCCTCGGCCACCAGATCGCCCTGCGATTGCGCGATGGAGCGCTGCCAGCGCTCGCCTTCTTCGGAGTCGCCGACCATCCGCCACAGCACCGCTTGGCGCACCGGCAGCAGGTCCAGGAAGGCCGCCACGAGCGTCGCGTCGACCATGTCGCGATCGCGCGATCGCGTCATGTCGGCAACGTGGTCGAGCGCTTCTGCCATGGATGGATTCAGTTCAGCAACGAGTTGCAGTAAGGGGTCAGATCGTGAGGATCACACGGTGCGCCAAGGCAAAGTTGCCCCCAACGTGCCGGTTCATGAAGCATAACTGCGAATCAGTCTGATCAGTTCTTCCTCGCTGTACGGCTTGCCAAGATAGTGATTGGCGCCCAGTCGCAGCGCATGGTCGCGGTGTTTTTCCGCGATGCGCGAGGTGATCATCACAACCGGCAAGTCGTGCAGCAGCTCATCGCTGCGAATGTTGCGCAGGAGATCGAAGCCGTCCATGCGCGGCATCTCGATATCACACAGCGCCACGAGCGGCCGCTCTCCGGCAAGCAAATCCAGGGCCTCCAGGCCATCCTTGGCCAGGGCCACCCGGTAACCTTCGCGCTCCAGCAGCCGTTTGGTCACGCGGCGCACGGTCAACGAATCATCGACCACCAGCACGAGCGGTGCCTGCAGCGCCACATCGCCGCTCGGTCCGTCGACGTTGTTGAAGGCAGCCTGCATGCCCGAGCGCATGCGCTGTGTCGCCGCCTCGCCATAGGACGCGGACAACGCGACGGGGTTGTAGATCAGCGCCACGCCGCCTGACACCAGCAACGTCATGCCGGCCAGGCCCGGCACCCGCGACAACTGCGGGCCGAGGTTCTTGACCACGACCTCATGCGTGCCGAGCACCTCGTCCACATGCAAGGCCACGCGCTGCTGCGCCGAGCGGACGATCACCACCGGCACTGTCCGGCCCAGCAGCGATCCGGTCGAACTGCCCTGCAGCAGCGCCCCCAGCCAGTAGAAGGGCAGCTGCAAGCCGCCATACAGATAGCTGCCCTGCCGGTAGCCGGTCTCGACAGCCAGCGGCGTGGCACGCTGCACCAGCTCGATCAGGTTGGAGGGCACCGCGATCACCGACGGCCCGGCGCGCAGCAACACCACCTGGGTGACCACGGTGGTCAGCGGCAGCACCAGCCGAAAGCGGGTGCCGCGCCCGGGGTTGGTGCGAATCTCGATGCGCCCACCCAGCGCCCGCACGTCGGCCCGCACCACGTCCATGCCCACGCCGCGGCCGGCCAGTTCGGTCACTGCGTCCGCGGTCGACAGGCCCGGCGCGAAAATCAACTGCGACAGCGCCTTCTCACTGGGTTCGGCGTCGGCCGCCAGCAAGCCCATCGCCAGCGCACGTTCACGGATGCGCTGCAGATCCAGCCCGGCGCCGTCGTCACGGATCTCGACCGAGACCTCGTTGCCCTCCTGCTCGACCGCCACCACCACGCTGCCGGTCGGGTCCTTACCGGCAGCTTGGCGCACCTCGGGCGCTTCGACGCCATGCGTCACGCAGTTGCGCAGCAGGTGCTCGAACGCCGCGGTCATGCGGTCGAGCACGCTGCGGTCGACCTCGATCGAACCGCCGGCAATGTCGAGTCGCACGTGCTTGCCGGTTTCCTTCGCGGCCTGCCGCACCACGCGGTACAGGCGCTCGGACAGGCTGTCGAACTCGACCATGCGCGTACGCAGCAGGTCGCCCTGCAACTCGCGGGTCAGCCGGCCCTGGACGGCGAGTTCGTCCTCGACACTCTGCGTGCTGCGCTGCAAGGCGCCCCGCACCGTGGCCACGTCGTCAACCGACTCGGCCATCATGCGCGTCAGCTCCTGCACCCGCGTGTAGCGGTCCATCTCTAGCGGATCGAAGGCCTGCTGGGATGCACGCGCCGCTTCGCGCCGTGACTGCAGCTGCGTCTCGGCCTGCAGGCCGATGTCGTGCAATTGCTGGTGCAGGCGATCGAGGTTTTCGGTCAGGTCGCCCAGCGCCCCACGGATCTGGCCCACTTCGGCTTCCAGTCTGGCCCGGGTGATGCTCACCTCACCGGCCATGTTCACCAGCCGGTCCAGCAGCTGGATGCGCACGCGCACCGGCTGGCTCGCCGGTGGGCGATCACCCGCACCCACAGCCACATTCGCCGGCTGGCCGGCAAAGCGGGTCCAGTCGATGCCGCCCGCCACGGCGCCGTTGCCCTCGCCGGGAGCCGATGCCTCGCGCAAACCGCTCGCATCGTCCTGCAGGGCGGCCTCGGAGCCGCCCGAGGGCAGGCCCGCAAAGGCGCTGTCGGCTACGCTGACGCTCTGGCTGCGCAACACCTCGAAGGCATGGTTGAGTGCATCGGTGCGCACCTGCAGCGGCTGCAGGTCATCTACCGACACCCGTTCGCGCGCCAGCAGCTGCTGCACCACCGTCTCGAAACGATGCGCCATCTCGCCCAGGCGCATGGCACCGGCCAGACGGGCGCCGCCCTTGAAGGTGTGCAGGCTGCGCATGCACGCCGTGCCGGCCGTCAGGTCCTGCGGCTGGGCAATCCAGGCAGCCACGTGCTCGGCCAACCGGGGCAGCAGCTCCTGCGCCTCTTCCTCGAATACTGGGAACAGTTCGGCATCGATCTGATCCTCCTGATCGATGTCGAGCTCTTCCGGCGCCACGGTGTCGCGCAGCACCACCGGCGCGGGACGTGCCAGCACGGGCGGCACGGCCACCTCGTCCACCAGCACCGGCAAGGCCGGTTCGACCCGCTCCGGCGCCTCGCCGGGCTGCAGCAGCACCACGGCGGTGGCCTCGGCCGGCAGCGCCGGTTCCAGCAGCATGGGTTCGAGCTGCGTGGCCTGGCGCTGCGCAGCCGCCCATTCCCAATCGTGCAGACGCTGCACCAGCTCCGGCCCGGCATCGCGCAGGAAACCGGCCGCAAACTGATGCAGCAGCCGACTCATGTCGTCGGCTACCTCGATGAACAGCGCAGCGTCTTCGGGCTCGCCGCCGCCCAGCGCGTCGCTGCGGATGAGGGCGTGTTCGAGCGCACGGGCCAGCTCGGCCAAGTCATCGAAGCCGACCGTGGCCGAACTGCCTGCCAGCGAATGGGCGTGGGTGATGGCGGCCTGGCCCACCGGCCGCTGCAGCTCCAGCGACCATTCGGCCAGCTCAGTGCCCAGCCGGCGCGACAGCTCGTCGGCTTCATTCAGATAGATGTTGAACAGCGGAATCGACAGCCGCAGCGAGCCGATGACTTTGATCTGATCCTCGTCGTCGGCGGGCAGGTCCGTCTCGGCAATCCGTTCGCGCTGCGCTGGCCCGGTCAGCTCCAGCGATACGTCCATCGGTGGAAGGGATTCGGGGGCCTCAGGGGCATCGAGGACCAGCTCCGGCAGCGGCAAACTGGCTTGGGGCAATGGCTCCGATGGCACCTCATCGGCCGCCGGCTCCAGCGCCTGCAGCATCAGATCCAGCGTCAGGTCGCCCACCACCTCGGCCACCGACGGCAGCGCCGACGGGTCCAGTTCGAGCAGGAAGTCGACGCTGTCTGCATCTGCGTCTGCGTCCACGGACACGCGCTCGGGCACAACGTAGGGCTCGGTGTCGATGAGCGGGGCCGGCTGGGTGGCCACCAGCGGTTCGAGCACTGGCAGCTCCGGCAGGTCGGAGCCGAGATCGAGGTCGACCCGGTCGAACGAGCCGAGCCAGGCCGTCACCGGCAGCTCGGACGCCACCAGCGGTAGCGTGGCTGCGTCGGCCGCCGCCGCGGGGGGCAGCGGCACCCGCATCAGTTCACCAGCGAGCCGCAGCGTGTCGGCGGCGACGACCACCGGCTCGGGCATGAAGCCGTGGTCCTGGCGGGCCTCGATGGCCTCGACCCACGCACCCAGGTAGGCCAGCGCGTCAAGCGATACCGTCTGCAGCTCGGGGCTGGCGCCGGCTTGAGAGGCCATCCAGTGGTTGTACAACTGCTCGACGGACCAAGCGGCTTCGCCAAATGGCAGCAGGCCCACCATGCGGGCGCTGCCCTTGAGGGTGTGGAAGGCCCGCCGCACCGTGGTGAGCTGGCCCAAGTCGCCGGGCGACTGTCCGAGTGCGGCCATCGCCAGCCGAGCCTCGGCCAGCACCTCACGCGATTCCTCCAGGAAGACCTCGCGCATTTCGTCGTCGTCTTCCAGGCCGGTGTTGACGAAGGCGGGCGGCGGCCCCAGGTCCATCGGCCGGCTGACCAGCGGTGCGCTGATCGAATCCAGCCCGATCGGGCTGGTGGCGGTGGCGACGAAGTCGTCCATGGCCTGCGCAATGTGTTCGCGCGCGGCCTCTTCGGTGGCCGGTCCGGCGCCGGCTTCGGCGGCGTGTTCGAGCGCGGCCTGAGCCGATTCGACCCGCTCCACCAGCCCCGGCGCATCACTGACACCGGGCTGGTGAGACAGTGCCTGCAACTCGGCCGACACGGCTTCGAGCGTCATGCCTTCGCGCCGCACCGCCTCGGCGATGGCCTGCGCCCGCTCGACCAGGTCGGGCGCATGCGCGTTGCGGCCCATCAGCGGCGACAGCACGCCGGCGTCGGCATCGAACACAAACAGCAGCCGCGCCATCTGCGGCTGCACCTTGAGCATGTCGATCAGGAAGCCCAACGCACCGAGGTTCGCCGCCAGGCGGTGGAACAGGCTCTGCGTGGCCGGAGCCTGCGGGTCGGGCTCGTGCTGCAGCAGCGCATCCACATCGTCGCGCATGCGCAGCACGGCGTCGGTGGCGGCGTCGATGCCCAGCACCGTCAGCACCCCGCGCATCGTGGTGAGCAGCGACGGCACCGGCACCAGCAGCGCACCCTCGCGCGGGTGGCGGAAGTACTGGTCGATCTGCCGCTCCGCCTCGGACAGGCTGGCGCGCAGCTCCTGCACCACCGTGCCCATGGTCTGCCGGTCGGCCACACGCCGGTACAGCTCCTCCATCCATGGGTCGAGCGGTTCGGCCGGAGCCCCCCGGGCCACCTGATCGAGCCGCTGCGCCAGGCGTTCGACGCGCTCGGCCTCGCCGGTCCGGTCGAATTCGCCTTCTTCCAGCGCCGCTTCGACATACAGCAATGCGGTGGCAAGCTCCATCGCCTGCTCGGGCGCGGGTGCCCGCCCCTGTCGGACCACCTGTTCGGCGGCGGCAAGCAGCGCCTGCGCCAGGTGTTCACCCGTCAGCCACAGGCGGCGCACGGAATCTGCCGCCAGGCTGAACGGTTCCGTCAATGCCGACAGGCGCTGCAGCTCGCCCGCGGCCACGTCGGCCCAGGCCTGCTTGGCGGCTTCGACACGCTTGCGGGCCTGCTGGATCTGTGTGGGGTCGAAGCGGCCGAACGACACCTGCGTGTAGTCAGCAGGGCGCGTGTCGCCCAAACCATATGCCTGGCGCACGGCGCGCAGGCAGGGCGCCGGCATGTCGGCCCGCGGCAGCGCCAGCGCGCAGTAGAACAGCAGGTCCAGCGCCAGGCGCTCGGCATACGCCTGCTCGCCCTTGACGATCTGGCGCAGCTGCCCCAGCACCCTTGATGCGGTGCGTTTGACCAGCACGTCGCCCGGTAGCAGCCCGAGCGCCCAGGCCTCGAAGAACGCCGCGGCAATGCGCCAGAAGGTGTTGCCTTCGGGACTGGCGGAACCCGCGGCCAAGGCGTAGCAATCGGCCCGCAGCGCAGCCGCGCCCTGGCCCGCGCCCAGCTTCACCAGGGTCAGCAGGCGCTTTTCGAATTCCGCCAGCATGGCGGCATCGGCCGGCCGCGGGCCACTGGACGGTGCGGCAATGTCGCGCCAGACAAAGTCATGTGCCCAGAGGTCGGCCGGGTGCACCCGCTCGGCGCCGCCCAGCTCCAGCAGCTGGCGCAGTTGCGGGAACAGGCCCACCGCATCCGCCGGCTTGCCGGCCAAGCGCCGGCCGAGGTAGTCGAGCAGCGCGAAGGAGGCCCGCTCGACGGCCTCGACGCCCGCCAATTCCAGCCGCTGCGGCTTGGCGACAAAGCGCTGCACCAGCGCCTCGGCCGCACGCAGCAGTGCCGCCCCTTCCGGCACATTCACAAGCTCCAGCGCACCCACCCCCTGGTGCAGTTGCTGGCGCGCATTGCGCAGCACGGTCGGGTCGACATCGTCCAGGTCGGAGGCTGCCGCCGACTCGGCCTCGCGCAGGCATCGGCGCAGTGCTTTGTGGGCTGTCTCCAGGGTCTTGCGCAATTCCTCCTGCACCCAGGACAGGCTGGAGAGGTCGTCAGGTGCGGCGGTGTCGCGGTGCAGATCCATCGAGTCGGGTCAGGCTGGCGAGCGCAAGGGCGGGGACAGGGGCGCGAGGATAACCCCGGCCTCAGCTGATCTTGAACCGCGCCACCGACTGGCGCAGTTCCTCGGCGGTGCGCGAGAGTTGGCGCACGAGCTGCGCGGTGGAGCGGGTGCCTTCGCCGGTCTGCTCGGTCACCGCGAAGATGTGCTGAATATTCTCGGCCACCACATTGGCCGATTCGGCCTCGCGCCGGGCCTGCACGGCGATGCCTTCGATCAGCTCAGCGAGGCGGCGCGACACGCGGTCGATCTCGCCCAGCGTGGTGCCGGCGTTGTCGGTGAGCTGCGCACCCACCACCACCCCTTGCGTGGAACGTTCCATTGCCGCCACGGCATCGGCGGTGTCGGTCTGGATGGTGCGCACCAGCACGGCGATCTGCCGGGTGGCATCGGCCGAGCGTTCAGCCAGGCGCTGCACCTCCTCGGCCACCACCGAGAAGCCACGGCCGGCTTCACCGGCCGAGGCAGCCTGGATGGCGGCATTGAGCGCCAGCACGTTGGTCTGCTCGGTGATGTCGGAGATCAGCTCGGTGATCTCGC
>JBDTQF010000042.1:0-20420 GCA_039932275.1 Burkholderiales bacterium | reverse complement strand
GGCCTTGTTGGGCTGGCAGGCACCGCTGCCCGGGGCGGCGCTGCGGCCGGCACGGCTCAGCCTCGCGGCGCTGGTGGCCAACCCCACGACGGCGCTGCAGGCCTGGGTGCGTGATCTCATCGTCAGCGATGCCGAGGCGCTGCAGAGCGCCTTCTCCGGCCTGGCCACGCTGCTCACCGGCGCGCGCAGCGGCGTGCGCGGCCTGCTGCAGGGCCGTGGCACGCCCACCGACCCGTGGCGGTTGCCGCTGTCACGTGGCGACGTGGCGGCAGAACTGGTGGCCTGGCTCGGCCCCGACGGCCCGCGCCTCGGCCCAGGGCGTTTGGCCGCCGCGGCCAACGTGCTGGGGGTGTGGCGCACCGATGGCCTGGCACCAAGCGAGCTGGCGCAGGCCCTGCTGGCCACCACCGGCCTGTCGCCCGACCTGGCCGCACTGCTGGCCGGGCGCGACCAGCTCGGCGCCGGCTTCGAGGCGCTGCTGCAGCGCTGGCAGGGCAGCGACGGCTGCGTGCTGCCGCCGGCCAGCGTGCCCAGTGGCATCAACGTACAGCGCCTCAGCGGCCTCACCCAGGCCGATCTGGTGCATGCGGTTGATCTGGAAAGCCTGCTCGGCGCCGCGCCCGCCACCACCGTGTTGGTGGCGGTGGCCGCAATCGACGCCATGCCCTGGCCCGACATCCCGGCCGATCGGCTGATCGATCTCACCGCCGCCGACCGTGCCGCCGCCTCGTTCGCGCTGCCCACCGCCGTCACCGGCGACTGGTTCATCGCCCTCGGCGGCCGCGGCGCCTGCGCGACCGTGGGCGATGCCGATGGGCTGCAGGGCCAGACCGATCGGCTCGTGCGCATCCTCGGCGCCTTCGCGTCATTGGGCGGTGGCCTGGCCGTGGTGGCCGACGCTGCGGCAGGCCATGCGGCAAGGCGCGCGGCTGAAGCGGTGAGCGCCGTCAGCGCGCTGGTCACCTGCGGCACGCCGCTGGGGCCGGTGTCGCTGCAGGTGCTCGACACCGCACCGGCGGGTGATGCCTTGCGGTTGCTGGCGCGCCTGCTGCCGCCGCTCACTGCCGATCCGGCGCTCGACAGCTCCGAGCCACCCGACCTGCACCTGGCCCGTGGCCTCATCGATGCCTTGATGCGCCATGCGCACGAGGACGACCCAGCGCGCGAGCTGCGTCCACCCGCCGGCACCCCGGCCGCACCGCGCGCCGGGCTGGCCGTGCACATGCTGTTCGGCGAGGTTGATGCCGCATCCATCCGCCGCGCGCTCACCGCGCTGGTGGCCGCCGCGGTCACGCGCCGCACCGGCCTCACGCTGGCCGAAGGCGCCGCGCCCGACCGTCTGGTGCTCGGCCTGCGCGCCGGCCTGAATGCCGGCACCACCACGCCCGGCGGCATCACCGTGCAGGGCCATGCCGAGCTGCAACTGGCGCAGCTGCGGTTGACGGATGCCGGCCTGCAGCTCGACACCCCGCGCGACCTGGCGCTGCACCTCGACGTCGGCCGCAGCGGCGGCTGGCTGGTGGGTGGGCCCGACCCCGGCCGCAGCCCGGGCGTGCCGCGCCCGCACGAGCTGCGCCGCATCGCCCTCGACCTGCAACTGCCGCTGTCGGCCAGCGGCGCCACGCCGCAGGCGCAGCTCACGCTGGTCGATGCGCGGGTGTTCGAGTTGTCACGCGAACGCTGGCGCCTGCAGGCCGCCGGGCTGCCGCTGCCCTCGGTGCGCGAAGCCTTCGATGCCGCCACCACGCTGCTGCCCGAAGCCCGCGTGCTGCTGTCGAGCTGGGCGCTGGCAGTGGCCAGCGATGCCTCGGCCGCGGCCGGTGCGCTCACTGCCGCGCTGCGCAGCCTGGGGTTGATTGACAGCGGCACCGGCAGCGTGCCCGATGCCATCGAGCACCTGCTCAACGACCCGCTGGCGCATGCCCGCGCGGTGTGGGCCGATGCGGCCAAACGCACGCAGCTCATCAACGCCGTGCGTGGCTTGTGGCCGGCGCTGCCCGATGCGCTGCCGGGCGAGTTGGCGGTGGCCGCCGGGCCGTTGTCGGCGCGCGTGGCACTCACCTCGCCGTGGCAGCTCGACGTGCGGGCGCAGGCCGATGCGGGCCTCGGTGGTTTCGGCTGGTTCGGCTGGCAGGGCCGGCTGGTGTTCGGCGCGGGTGGCGTGGTCGATGGCAGCGTCAGTCTCGGTGCCGACCTCACGGCACCGGGCATCACCGGCGGTGTGCAACTCCAGCTCGACCGCTCGCTGCGCCTGGCGCTGCGCTGGGCCCGGCCGGGGCTGGTGGCGCCGGAAGACATTGAACTCTGGCCGCTGCCGCAGGCCCCGGCGCTGGAAGCCGCATTGGCCCGGCTGGTGCCGGCCGAGCTGACGCGCGCCGCGCTCGAAGGCCTGCGCGGCCTGGACGACAGCGCCCGCCCCACCATCGACGCCGCGCTGTCGTTGCTGGGTTTGCTGAACACAGCCGATGCCGAAGGCCGCCGCCGCGTGCTGCTGCCGGCCGCGCTGTTCGCCGACCCGGTGGCTTGGCTGCGCAGCGAAGCGGCGCTGGGCCTGGCAGGTGGTGTGGGGACGGGCGGCTTCGTGCCGGCCCGGCTGGTGCAACTGTTCGATGCCTTCAAGCCGCTGCTCGGTGTCAGCGGCGCCAGCGGCGTCTGGACCATCGCACCCGGCGTGCTGCTGCAGGCCGATGCCGCGCCCTCGGGCAGCGCACGGTTGTCGCTCACGCTGAACAGCAGCGCCTTCACGCTGCCGCCCGCGGCCGCGGCGCGGCTGGCCTTCGGCGGCAGCTTCAGCCTGGCGCTACCGGCCGGGGCCGCGCCGCAGGCGGGCGTGGATGTGTACGCCGGCCTGCCCGGCACGCCTGGGCGCAGCGCTGTGCACGTGGCGTTGGATGTTGGTGCCAGCACGTCGCTGCGTCTGTTCCTGCGCCCCGCGGTGGGCGCCGACGTGCCGCTGTTCCCCAACCCCGCCGGCCTGGGCCAGTTGGCCGAGACCGCGGTCACGCAGGCGCTGCCGTTGGTGCTCGATGCCGTGGCCGATCTGGCCCCGCAGGCCGGTGTGCCCGGCCAGGTCGGCACGTTGGTGGCGCGCATCGGCGAGGCGATGGGGCTGCGCAGCGCCGGCCACTTCAGCGCCACCGCGCTGCAAGACTGGGCCGCCCACCCGGCGCAGGCCCTGGCGCTGCGGCTGCCCACGCTGCTCGATGCGGCGCTCACCAGCCTGGCCGGTGCCATCTCGCCGCTGCTGCCGGGCGGCGCCTCGGCCGGCTTCACGGCCGGCCAGTTGCAGGTCATCGCCGGCGGCTTCACGCTCGGGCTGCGGCCGGCACCGTTCGAGCTCACCATCGACGGTGTGCTCACCGGCCTGCCGGCGATTGAGCGCGCGCATGTGGGCTTCACGCTGAATGCCACCGGCCTGAAGAGCCTGACGCTCGAAGCCGGCCCGGCCAACATCAACGCCGGTGGGCTGGTGCTGCGGCCGATGTTCGGCGTGGTGGCTGGCAACGCACCCACCGGCGGTGCCCGTGCGCAGTTGATGCTGGGCCTGCCGGGTAACCGGCTGGTGGGCGGGCGCTGGTTGATCGGCAACCGCTTCGACCTCGTGCTGTTCGACGGCACCGAGCACACCGCGCCCGAACAGGTGGTGCTGGGCCTGCTCGAAGCGGTGCTCGATCTGGTGGCGTCGTTCGTGCTGCGCACCGCTGCTGTGACCGACCTGCTGGCCAAGCCGGTGGGTGGCAGCACCATCGAAGCCGTGCTGCGCGGCGCGGTGCTTGAAGCCACCGGCCCGGTGGCGCTGGTGGCGCAACCCTTCAACGTGGCGCTGCTGCTGGGCCGGCTGCAGCAACTGGCGGTCAACATCGCGCAGGCCGCGCCCAGTATCACCATCGACAACGCGCTCACCGTCGGCCTGGCGGCGGATGACCTCGGCGGCGGCGCCAAGCTGGTGGGGCTGCGCGTGGCGCTGCCACGCCCGGCCGTGCTGCTCAGCGGCGACGTGACGCTGTCGCTGGAGACCGACACGCGCTGGATCCGTTCACCCAGCGGCCCGCCGCCCGACGGCATCGTGCTCGGCCTGCTGCGTGTCGGCCCGGGGGCGGGTGCCTTTGCCTTCGAGCCCGGCATCTCGGTCAACGGCCTGGGCCTGCGCGTGGCGCGCAACGGGCGGCCGTTGCTCGATGCCGGCGGCTTCTCGCTGGGCTCGATTGCGCTGCATGTGTTTGCCAAGCTCAACAGCAGCACGCGGGCCGGCGGGGCGCAGCTGCAGCTCAGCAGCCTGGCGATGGGGGTGTCGGGTGCCAGCGGCGGCGGCAATGGCGTGGCGCAAGGTCTCTTGGGCGATGCGGGCTCCGGCCCCGGCCGCCTGGCGCCCACCTTCAGCCCGGCGCTGGCGGTGCAGAAGCACGGCAGCGGCCCGGTGCTGGTGGGCCTGCGTGCGGGCGATGGTGCGGGGCCATGGTGGTTGTCGATCCAGCGCGGCTTCGGGCCGCTGTATGTCGAACAGATCGGCCTGGGCGTGGTCGAGCAGAACGATGCGCTGCAGAAGGTCTCGGTGCTGCTCGATGGCCGCGTCTCGCTGCTGGGCCTGGCCGCGGCGGTGGACGACCTGCAGCTCACCTACACCGTGGCGTCGGACGCCTCAGTGTTCGACCCCTCGCGCTGGGCGGTCGACCTGGCCGGCCTGGCCTTCAGCTCCGACCTGGGTGGGCTGACGTTGCAGGGCGGGCTGCGCAAGTTCACCAGCGGTGCCGACACGCAGTACGTCGGCATGTTGATGGGCCGCTTTGCGGTGTACGGCCTGTCGGTGTTTGGTGGTTATGGCCAGGGCACCTCACCCAATGGCGACAAGTTCGCATCGTTCTTCGCCTTCGGCGCGGTCAACGGGCCGATCGGCGGGCCGCCGGCCTTCTTCCTCACCGGCATCGGCGGCGGGCTGGGCATCAACCGGCTGCTCAAGCTGCCCACCGAGTTCGGCCAGTTCGCCCGCTACCCGCTGATCGCCGCGCTCGACCCCGCGGCCAAGCCCGATCCGTCGCCGATGGACGCGCTGGTGCGGCTGTCCGAGACCTTCCCGATGAACCGCGGCACCTTCTGGTTCGCCGCCGGTGTGTCGTTCACCAGCTTCGCCTTGGTGGATGGCGTGGCGGTGGTCTCGGTGCAGATCGGTGATGGCCTGGAGGTCGCACTGCTGGGCCTGGCCCGCATGGCGTTGCCCCGGCCGCAGGTCGCCATCGTGTCGATCGAGCTGGGGCTGGTGGCACGCTTCTCCAGCAAGGAAGGCGTGCTGTGGGTGCAGGCGCAGCTCACCGACAACTCCTGGCTGCTGTACCCCGACGTGCGGCTCACTGGCGGCTTCGCCTTCGTGGTGTGGTTCGCGGGGCCCAACCGCGGCCAGTTTGTGCTCAGCATCGGCGGCTACCACCCGCGCTTCCACCGCGAGGGCTACCCGGTCGTGCCGCGGCTGGGGCTGCAGTGGCGCATCGGCTCGTTCATCACCATCAAGGGCGAAAGCTACTTCGCGCTGACGTCCGAGGCCGTGATGGCCGGCGTGCGTGTCGAGGTCTCGGCCACCTTCGGCCCGGCCTGGGCGCAGGTGATCTTCGGCGCCGACGGCATCGTCTTCTTCGACCCGTTCCACTTCGAGGTCGAGGCCTATGCGCAGATCAGCGCCGGCGTCACCATCGACGTGTGGATCGGCGAGATCACCATCAGCATCTCGATCGGCGCGCGCATCCTGGTCGAAGGCCCCGAGTTCCACGGCATTGCCACCTTCTCGGTCGGCCCCATCGACCTCGAAGTCGAGTTCGGCGACCAGCACCAACCTCCGCGCCCGCTGCTCACCTGGGGCGCCTTCGTCGAGAAGTACCTGGAGGTCGCGGCCCCCGACACCGCCCGCGTGCTGGCCGCGGTGGCGGGCAAGGGCGCGCTGCCACCGGGACCGAAGGGCAGTGCATCCGGAACAGCGGGCGCGACCGACACCGCCACCGCCGACGGCTCGGCCGAGAAGCCCTTCGTGGTCTATGCCGAGTTCGAGCTGATGGTGACCAACGCCGTGCCCACGCGCCGCATCGTGATGGGCGCGCGCATCATCGATCAAACGCCCAGCCACGCCATCGGTCTGGCGCCGATGGGCCTGGCCGGCGTGAAGACAGCGCTGCGGCTGTCGCTGAAGAAAGCGGGTGATGCCGCCACCGAGTTCATCGAGAAGATGCAGTCGGAGGCGCGCAGCACGCCGTCGTTCCCGCTCGGCGTGTGGGGCCCGTCGCAGGACAGCAGCAATCCCAAGCTGCCCAGCGGCGATGTGCTCGAAGCGATCGACGCGGTGCGGCTGTTCACCGTGGCCGACATCCCCGCCGGCACGCCACCGATCGACTACCACCGCGTCGAAGTGGGCGCGCGCCACCGGCTGCCCTTCGTCAGCGAAGGCAGCGGGCGGGCGCAGCGGCTCATCGACTCGGCCACGTTGAAGGTGGGCTTGCCGGTCGCCAACACCGACGAGGCTGTGCTTGCCATTGCGGCGCAATGGGCCGCACGCGGTGGCGCCAGCCGCACCGCTGTGGCCTCGCTGCGTGGTGAACGCGCCGCACCACCGCGCCTGGGCTCGTTGACCGATGGCCTGGCCGCCGCCACGCCCGCACCGGTGGCCGTGGGCCTGCCCACTGCCAAGACCAAGGCGCCGGTCAACACCGCAGTGCAACGGCCGCGGGTGATCTCAGTCCTGAGTGCGGCGCTGGATGAGCCCGAGCGCATCACGCCGCGCACCACGGTCAAGACCGTGCCCGCCGGCACGCTGGTGATCACCGAGCCGCCGCCGCCGGCCGACGTGGCCGCGGCCACCGACGCCGCGATCCCGGCGGTGCTGCACCGCCTGGGCGCTGTCCGTGGCACGCTCGGCGGCACGCTGCAAGGCAAGACGGTGGTGGCCGCCGACAGCGCCGCGCTCACCCGCATGGCGCGGGCGCCGCTGGCAGCGGTGCGTGGCCGCGGCGCGGTGCGCGAGGTGCAGGAGCGCATCGCCGCACTGAACGGCGCGCTGATGCGCCTGCCCGGCCAGCGCGGCGCCATCCCGCCCGGCGCCACGGTGGCGGCCGGTGAACTGGTGCTGATGGCGCTGCCCAATGCGGCGCGCGACCTCGATGAACAGACCGCGCGTCCCCGCCTGGCCGTGACCGGCAGCACCGCCCGCGTCGTCGTGCTGCGCCATGGCGGCGAGGTGCTGTTCGATGCCGAGATCGCATCGGTCTCCAACGGTGCGGAGGCACTCGAACTGCCCTTCGGCGCCGAGCGCATCGCCGTCGCGGTGGGCCTGCCGGTGGCGGCACAGCGGCCGGGCCTGTCAGGCTGGCAGGCCGGCAGCCAATTGCCTTCTCTGGGCTGGAACAGCGCGCTGGCCGCGCAAGCCACGCTGCAGTGCGAAGGCCAGGCCAGGCCGGTGCGTGAACGCGGCCTGCGGCGCGAAAGCGGCTGGGTCCGTGCGGCCGACCTGGTGGCCGGCACAGCCCTCGTGCACACCCGCTTCGCGCGGCCGATCACGCTGGTGGCGATTGCGCTGGACGACCCGGCTGGCACGTCTGCGGGCCGTGGCCTGTCGCTGTCGCTGCAGGGCGCTGTGCGCGTCAAACAAGCGGATGGCACCGACCAACCGCCGGTGGTGGTGGTGCGTGGCCAGCGGGTGTTCCTGGTCTACGAGTTGGTACCTGACGAAGGCACCGCGTCGGTCGATGTGGCCGTGGCCAGCGAGGACGGCTGGCACCTCGTCGGTGTTGTGGCACCGATGGCCGGTGTGGACCTCGACCACTTCACCAACGACCTGGCGCAGCGCAGCCTCGATGCGCTGGTGCGCACGCCGGTGCCGGCCGGCACTGCGCAGGCCGTCATCACGTGGGTGCCTGCGGCAAAGAGGTCGGCGCCTGCCAAGAGGGCTGCTCGCAAACAACCTGCCGGAGTGACCTGATGCCCCCACCGACCTTGGTAACAACAGGCCACTTCATCCTGCGCCCCATGGCCAACCCGCCGCTGAAGGCGGGCGACTACACGCTGACCGGCGCGGTCGATGTCAACAAGGCCGATGACACGCCGGTGGGCGCGGTGCAGGCGCAGGCTACGCACCTGCGCATCAGCTCGCCGCGCTTCCAGTTGCCGCCGGAGCAACTGCTGTCGTGCTTCCCGCCCGCCAACAGTGAGGGCGCCTACGAGAACCGCCTGCCGCAGATCGTGCTCAAGCGCCGCACGCTGCCGTGGGAGCGCGAGCCCGCGCCGGGTGCCACCACCACACCGTGGCTGGCGCTGGTGGTCATCGCTGAAGGCGAGGCCGCGCTGTCGGGCGACACACCGGTGGCCGGTTGCGTCACGCCCGGCGTGGTGCTGACGGGGCCCAGCGACGTGGCCACCGGCAACTACCTGTCGGTGACGCGCACCGTGATCGACAAGGTGTTCCCGAAGAAGGAAGAGCTCGCGCTGCTGTGCCATGTGCGCGAGGTCGATGTGAACGACACCGAGCTGGCCAATGGCGACGACGACGGCTTCCTCGCCACGGTGATTGCCAACCGTCTGCCGCAGTTCGACCGCACCAACAACAAGCCGGTGCGCTACATGGCTTGCCTCATCAATGTGGAAGGTCAACTCGAAGAGCTGGCCAAGCCGCCGCCGCCGGTGGTGGGCTTTCACGCGCTGGCCGAGGTGTTCGACTACCGCGCGATGGCCGTGCCCAGCGGCGACCCGGATCGGCTGGTGATGGGCACGGTGGCTTCTGCCAAGCCGGTGGTGGCGGTGCGCAGCCGTGCTGCGCCGGGCGGATCGGTCGCTGCCGCGCGGATCGACAAGGTGGCCGCTGCCGCGCCCGCACCGTCGTCATCGAAGCACAGTTCGGGTGCCGCATCGCAGTGGCAGACCACCACCCAGCGCATCGAGCAGGTGGCGCTCACCGCCAGCGAGAACGAGGCCGGCCGGCTGGTGCGCGACGTGATGCTGGAAGGCTACCGCGGCAACCTCGAACACCTCATCACGCTGGAGCGCACCTACCGCTTCCCGGTGCTGCAGCACTGGTCGTTCACCGTCAGCGGCTCGGGCGGCTTCGAGAGCCTGATGCGTGGGCTCGACGTCGGCCTGCTCGGCACCGCACCCGAGGTGCACCCACCACCGCCCGGTGCGCCACCCAAGCCGGCCGAGCCGCGGCCTGCGCCGGAGTTCACCGAGACCGGCCATGTCGGCCTGCCGCACCTCACCCGCCGCGGCGACCGCGTGCGCGCCTGGTACCGCGGGCCGCTGGGCAGCTTTCCGACCACACGCGATGCGCCCGATGTGCAGGGGCGTTTGCCCTTGGCGCATGTGAGCGATCAACTGCGCCGCAGCGTGCCTGATGGCCGCGAAGATCTGTCGCTGGCGGCGGCCTTCGAGATTGGCCGACTGCTTGCGCTGTCGCAGCCCTCGGTGGTGCGTGCGCTGCTGGCCTGGCGGGCCGAGCAGTTCGGCGCCTCACGCGCCGCGCAGATCCTCGGCCTGCTGAAAGATGCACCCAAGATCGGCGCGCTGCTCAAGAACGCGAAGAATGGTTTGGCCGAGCTGCTGTCGCGCCACCTGGTGCTCTCGGCCGCCGAGAAGCCCGGCAAGGTGCTGGCGCCCACGCGCCCAGTGGTCGACCCCGGCCGCGAGCTGCCGTATGCCAAAGAAGGCGGGCTCGACAAGTTGATCAGCGAAGGCTTCGGCTTCTCGGCCGCGCAGGTTGGCAAGCTGCGCCAGGGCATCGGCACCGTCGCCGCGTTGCAGCGCACCGAGGTGCCGGTGGTCAGCACCGCGCAGGACGGCCCGGTGCTGCGCGGTGCCGAGGCCGACCGCCTGCGTGCCGGGCTCGACGCCGCTGTGGACCGGCTCACCGCCAACAGCATCGGCCAGCAGGTGCCGGGCGGTGGGTTGACGCATGGCCTGAGCGACCTCACGCACGTCACCGTGGGCCTGGGCGGTCCGCGGGGCCGGCGTCGCAACGCATCGACCGAACGTGCGCCCGATGCACTCGACGACCTGCTGGCCCGCGCCAGCGCGCGCAAGGGCCGCATGCCGGAGAGCAAGTGATGATGAAGACCTTCTCCTCGACGCATGCGATGGAGGCCGCCGTGGCCGCCATCAAGGAAGTGCAGCCCGGCCGGCAGGACGACGACCCCAGCTTCGGCCCGCGCGTGGTGCCCGGTGAGCTGCGCGGCTGGCTGGCGCGGCTGCGGCTGCTGCAGGGCGTGCCGTTCTCGTACCTGGTGCCGGACGCCGAGCTGCTGCCGCGTGAATCGATCCGCTTCTTCTACCTCGACCGTGCCTGGACCGATGCGTTGGTGCAGGGCGCGCTCAGCGTAGGCACCGTCAACTCCAGCGACCGCGCCGAGCTGGCCGCGCTGTACGCCCGCGTGCGTGACGAGGTGGACGAAGAAGAACGCCGTGTGCGCCTGCCCGGTGGCGAGAAGGTGCAGCAGGGCGCGGCCGGTGCGGTGAGCGGCTTCGTGCTGCGCTCACGCGCCGTCTCGGGCTGGCCGGGGCTGCATGTGCGCGCGTACGACCGCGAGCTGGGCGGGCCGGATGCGGCGCAGATCCCCGAATCGGACCCGCGCCGCATGAAGCTGCTGCGCATGGAACGCCTGGCCCCGGCGGTGATGCTGGTGCTGTTCGACGGCGTGCCGGCGGTGGTGCACATTGAGGAGCCGCGCCAGGGCATCCAGTTCGGTGTGCGGCTCAAGCCTATGTCGACCGGGACTGGCACCGACCCCAACAACCTGCAGGCGCTCACCAAGCCGCGCAACGCGCTCACCGGCGAGGACGTCAACACCAACGACAACGACATGGTGGCCGTGCCCTGCCGCCCCGGCACGCCGGGTGTGCTCGACATCGCCAAGCTCAATGAAGCGCTGCGCGTGCGGGCCGACACGCACATGGGCGCGGCGGTGGACAGCGCTGAGTTTGCGCTGCAGATGCTGCGCTTCCCGTACCGCCAGGTGTTTGGCGACCCCAGCGTCAATGCCTCGCCGCCGATGGTGGATGTGTTCCGCCCCACCATCAGCCTGAAGGTGCTGAAGCAATCGTTCTTACAGAGCTGAAGCCATGGCCACCCAATTCGACGCCCAGACCATTGCCCGCGAACTGCGCTCACCGCGCTGGACGGCGCTGGCCCGCACCGGGCTCGACCTGGCAGAGGTGGCCCGCTTCGACACCGCGCTGCTGCGCGACAGCCGCGTGCTGGTGCCGATGGATGTGCAGGGTCTGTACGTTCCACCCGGCAGTACGGAAGCAATGGTGCGCCTGCCGCTCAGCCTGGCCGGTGCCGAAGACGCCGACCCACCACCCGCCACCGGCTACCTCGAAGACGGCCCGCCGCGCCCGGCCGGTGTGCACCTGCACTGGGCCATGCCCGATGCGCTGCTGCGCGGCAAGCTGGCGGACAACGGCCCGAACAATCGTTTGTCTCTGCCCGCGTTGCCCGACCGCTGGGTGGTGCTGCGCATCGCCGTGCCCAAGGGGGCATCTGCGCCCAGCGTGCGCGGCTGGGTCATCGAGGCCGACCTCGCCCGCGTGGTGCCGCTCGATCAATGGCCCGCCGGCGCGCCAGCCATCGAGCCCAGCGCGCGCGCCGTGCCAAAAGACGGCCTCACCGGCTCGGCCGGCGGCTCGCTCAACTGGACCGGCGTGTACGACGCCACGCTCAACCGCTTCGCGCTGCACGACCCGCTGGACGACCTGGCGACCATCGCCCCCGCCGGGCTTGAAGGCGAACAGGTGGCCTACACCGTGTGCGGCTGGTGGAGCGATGCCGGGCTCGACCCGCTGGACGGCGCCCAGACCGACAGCAGCCTGCACGAGCGCCTGCGCCAGCTCGGCTGGGTGCTGGTGGAAGACCGCGAAGACAACGACAAGGTGGTGTTTGACCGCGCCGCCGCGCAGGGCAAGCAGGCCTCGCTGGGGCTGGATGCCGCCACGCGCTACACCCAGGCCACGCAAGCCGTCAAAGGCCAGCGCGCGTTGACCATCGAGCAGCCGTCGAAGGGCGGCATCACGCAGATCGCCAAGCCGGGCCTCTCGGCCGCCACCGCGGTGTTTGCCGACAAGGCCGCGCGGGTGGTGCACAGCGAACCCACCTGGCCACGCAGCACGCTGCTGCATGGCAGCCTGTATGGCGTGCCGGTGGGCAACCGTGTGCCGATCGACAACCGGCCCGCCGCCAGTGCGCTGGAGCTGGTGTGGGGCGAGCAGGGCAACGACCTGGCGGCCACGCTGGCCTCCACCGCGCTGGCGCCCACCGACGCGGCCGAGCGCCGCGTCTACGAGCGGCTGCTGGCCGGCTTCACCGGCCACTTGATGGACCGCGTCGACAGCGCCGATGGCCTGGTGGATGTGGAGGAGTGGGAACACGCCGCGGCCTTCACCAGCCGGCCCGGTGGGGCTTCGGGCACCGACCGCCTGCTCGAAGGCGCCGATGGCGCGCCGCTGATCGCCGGTCGGCAGGCGCGCGGCATCGCGGCACGCGCGGCGGCGCTGAGCAAGGGCCTCAACAAGGGAGCCTCGCCGCTCAAGACCAAGGTCAGCTTTGGCAAGACACACAAGGAAGCCAGCTTCAAGAGCCGCGACGACCAGCGCGACGAGATGCAAAGCTGGGGCCGCACCGAGCAGGAAATCAAGACCGCTCGCGGCGCGCCCGAGCGCAGCGGCCAGCCCGCACCCACCGCGCGCGAGGTGGTGCGCCCAGCACCGCGCTTCTACACGCCGGACGAGCCGATGATCGCGGTGCGTGGTGCCCGCCGCAGCCTGCGGCATGGCGGCGATGGCCGGGTGTCGCAAGACAGCTCATTGCGCTGTCGCTACCCGTCGCAGGTCATCCGAGAGATCCAGCAGGTGGTCAGTGGCAAGGAGCTGTTGCCCAGCCTGGGCACCGCGGCCGTGCCAGATGAAGTGACGCTGCTGGCGCGCGAAGCCTTGCTGCACAACCCGTACATCGCGGCGTGGGTGGCCGCCACCGCCTCCAGCCAACACGGCCTGGATGCCGGTGCCACGCACAAGCGCGTCATTGCCGAAGCCGCGCTGCGCTACGGCAGCACGCAGGCCACGTATGACGGCACCAGCGGCGCGTTCTCGCGCCAGGTGAAGATGTCGGGCGGGCGCACCCGCACGCTGATGGACGACCGCATCGCCGACCAGTTGCGCCGCTTCTCGCTGGCGGCCGGCGTCGACCCCGACCCAGTGGGCATCACCGCCTGGTCGCAGCCCTGGGTGCCGCTGTGGCTGGAGTGGGAGCTGGCGCTGCAGGTCAACGATGCGCTCGACGGCTGGCCGCTCGGCCCGGTGGACCTGGACCCGGCCGAAGGCGCCACGGCACCTGCCGCCACCCGCGTCCTGCAAGGCCGCAGCCTGCTCACCACCGGCACCGCGGTGACGCTCAGCGCCGCGGTGCGCGCCTGGCTGCAGGCCGAAGATGAGCGCGACAAGGAGAACAAGGGCGAGGCCAGCGAATCGGCCGAGGCCGCGCTGGCGCGCATTGCCGCCGCGGTGGAACAGCTCGATGTGCTCAGCGCCCGCTGCGACGGCGTGCGCGAACAACTGCTGGGCCTGCGTTACGACGGTGGTGTGGCCAAGCTCCGCAACACCGATGGCTCATTGAGTGAGCCACTGCCAAGCGGCGAGCCACCGCTGTGGCTGCGCGGCGGCATCGCCCGGCTGCAGCGCGCCCGGCTGGTCGATGCCTTCGGCCGCACGCTGGCGTTGCCGCTCGACAAGTTGCGAGCCCCGCAGCGCCTGGCCACACCGCTGGCGCCGCCCGCCGCGGGCGCGGCCGATGCCATTCAACTCGCGCCGCGTTTCAACCTGCCGGCGCGGCTGATGCTGCGCCTGGTGGACCCGGCCAACCGCACCACCGAAGCGGCCGAAGCCACGGTGGACCAAGTGGACCCGGCGCGCATGGTCAACCCGGTGGCGGGGTTCCTGCTGCCCGACCACATCGACGAATCGCTGGAGGTGTTCGACATCACCGGCCAGCCGCTGGGCCAACTGACGCATGAACCCATCGGCGGTGGTGTGGTGTGGGAGATGGCGCCTGGCCGCGATGGCCCGGTGGATGCTGGCCCGCTGTTTGGTTTGGCGGGCGCCGGCGAGCACCTGGGCTGGCTGGCCGCCGGCACGGTGACGGCCGATGCGCAGGCCCGCGCTGGTGACGTGGTGCCGAGCGAATCGGCCCTGAGCGCACTGCTGCGCGCCATCGACACCACGATGTGGAGCGTCGATGCGCTGCGCGGCCTGGGCACCGAGCACATCGCCGGGCTGGTGGGCCGGCCCATCGCGGTGGTGCGCGTGCGCCTGAGCCTGGAGCTGCTGGGCGAGCATGGCCTTGACCCGGCCCTGGCTGCCGCGGCGCTGGCCGACCGCGCCTTCACCGTGCGGGTGGGTGAGATCACCCGCGCCGACGATGCGCTGCTGGGCTACTTCGTCAACGACGACTACCAGCATGTGCATGTGGTCGACAAGGTGGTGGCGCAGCTCGCGCTCGACAGCGGCCGCCTGCGCGGCCAGCTGGCCGGCCTGGACCACGCGGTGGACGTGCCCGCCACCCGCCCCATCGACCACCCGTACGTGGTGGCCGAAGACGAACTGAAGCTGCACCTGGGCCAGAGCCTGATGCTCACGCTGCTGATGCACCCCGCCGGCAAAGCCCACGCCACCTGCGGCGTGCTGCCGCGCAAGTCGATCCAGCTGGCGCGTGACTGGGTGGCGCCGGGGCTGGCCGTCATCGCACCGTCTGCGCGTGTGGGGCCGGTGCTCATCGACCCGGCAATGGTGCGGCTGCCGAAGATCTCTTCCTTCCCGAAGGACCAGCTCTTCACGCGGCGCGATTCGCCGGGCACGTGGAAGGACGATCCGATCCTGGCGGCGACGCAGGAAGCGTTGCTGCCGGACATGCCGCATGAAGTTCAGGAAGGCTATATCCGGATCGCGCCTGACTCTGGTGGGGCTGAGTGATGTTGCGGGGCGAAGGAGTGTTCGGGCAGGCGGCGGCGCTTCGGTGGAGCGGTCGCCGCGTTGCGGCGACTGCCCTGCGATGCTCGGTCTTGCGGCCCCGTGGCGCAACTCGCTCCGCTCACTGCGTTCGCTGTGCTCAAACAAGCGCCACGAGTCAGACATTGATCCGCGCTTCGCGCTGGGCCGCAAGCCCTGTGCTTCTCGGCGCCCCACAGGCGCGCTGCCGCCTGCCCGAACGCTCCTTCGCAACACCACTGGCTTTTCTGGCCAGAGAAACCGATCGTGCTGCGCGGCGGGGGGTGGCTGGTGCTGGCGATTTCTGTGGTGGCGAGGAGCGCAGGCGTGAGGTGGGCGCGCACCGCGCGCATCGTCATCAAGCCCGGGGCGCTTGTTTGAGCGCAGTGAGCAACGCGAACGCAGCGAGTTGCGCCACGCCACCTCATGCCGAGCACCGCAGCGAAGTCGCCGCAACGCGGCGACCACCACAGCATGAGCCAGCGCCAGCCGCCCCCCGCCAAGCCCCCACCCCAGGTGGAGTCACACCATGACCACCCGCCCCAAAAAGCCAAAGACTGGCTCACAACCTAAGCCACCCAAGCAAGCGGACGACCCCGCAACAACCGGCCAACGCTTCAAGCAAGCCATCACACGAGACGGCAAGAAAAGCCGCTCCGCGCTCAGGCAAGCCCACAACGCCGCCCGCCGCGGCCCGGTGGATGTGGAAACCATCGAGGCCGCCATCAAGGTGCGCCGCCTCCAGCAAGCTGCTCAACAGCAACCAACAGCAGCGCAGCCCAGAACCCGCGGCGCACCGCGAGCCGCGCCCGACACCACGCAGACCCATCTGTGGCTGCCCATCGGCCCGACAGTCGTGGTGGGCGGGCAGGCCGGCGGTGCGCCTCGCGTGGCCGGCCGTGTGCGTGATGTGCATGTCTCGCCCGACGGCCTGCGTGTGTATGCCGCCACAGCCAACGGCGGCGTGTGGTTCAGCGACGATGGTGGTGAATCGTGGCGCCCACTGGGCGGCTGGACCACCACCGGCACGCCGCCGCCCATCGACCGCCCGGCCGGCGTGCTGGCCTGCGGCTGCCTGCTGGTGCGCTTTGGTGCCAACGCGGGGGCCGATGAAGTGCTGGTGGGTACCGGCGAACTCACGCCCTGGCAGCAGGGCACGCCGGGTTTTCGCAACGGCGGCATCGGCGTGCTGCGCGCGGTGGGGCCTTCGACCAGCGCGATGTTCGCGGCGCCGTGGGCTGTGGAGGCCAGCAACCTGCGCAACCTCGGCATCTATCGCTTGGCGGCCGACCCCGCCACGGCCACCAGCACCACCTTCGTCGCGGCCACGCTGGCCGGGCTGTGGTTTCGTACCGGCGCACCAGCCGCGGCGTGGACACAGGTGGCGGGCGCGCCCTTTGGCGGCGTGAGCGGTGCGGCCATCGAATGCACCGATGTGTGCTGGGTGCGTGCCAATGGCGCCACGCCCGCGCGGCTGTGGGTGGCGGTGCGTGATGTGGCGGGCACTGGCAACGGCCTGTATGTGAGCACCGGCGGCCCGACCGGCGCCTTCGCCCCTGTGGCGCTGCCCGGCCTGCTGCAGGGCAGCCGCATCACGCTGGCCAATTCGCCCAGCAACCCGGCGGTGCTGTACGCGCTGGCCAACGGCAATTTGGTCTGGCGGCTCGACGACCTGTTGCCCACCGCGGTGGACAACATCCCGCCCAACCTGTTGGGCACCCAGGCCAACTACGACCAGGCCCTGGCCGTGCACCCCACGCGGCCTGAACGCGTTGCCATGGGCGGCGCCGCGCAGGACGTGAACCCGCCCAACGGCGACTACAACGCCTCGATGTACCTGGCCAACGTGCAACGGCCCGACCCTACGCACTACCGCTACGACTTCACCCCCAGCGTGGCCGCCAACCCGGCCACGGCCGATGCCTTCATCGGCTTTGGTGTGCACCCCGATGTGCACTGCATCCGCTGGGTCACCGTGGGCGCGCGCACCGAGCTGTGGATCGGCTGCGATGGCGGCGTGTTCCGCTCGCCACGCGGCAGCGACGACAACCGCCTGATCCAGCACAGCTTCACGCCACGCAACAACGGCATCGCCGCGCTGGAATGCGGCTTCATCGCCACCCACCCGCAGGTGCCCGGCCACATGTTGGCCGGCACGCAAGACAACGGCACGCTGGAGCGCATCGGCCTCAACCTCTGGCGCGCCCGCTACCTGGGCGATGGCGGCGGCGTGGCCTACGACCCAGCCGCGCCGCAGCAGGTGGTTGCGCAGTACGTGCAGTCCGCCTGGGTCGGCGCGCTGGCCACGCCGATGCTGCGCACCTCACCACCCTACACCGCTGCGGCGGGCGCCGAGACCACTGAGAACGGCGGCGCCAGCTTCTACAGCGGGCCCGATGCCATCAGCGTGCCCCCGGTGCTGCCGGCTGTGACACCCACCTCGCGCCTGGCACTGGGCAGCTACCGCGTCTGGTTCACACCCGACTGGGGCACGCGCTGGTTCACGCTGCCCTCGCTGGCCGACCCGATGGTGCCGGGCTCGCAGAACGCCAACACCGACGCCTGCGTGCTGGCCGCCGATGGCTCGCCCGACACCACGCGCGGCCAGGTCATCGCCTGCCGCTGGGCCACGCCCACACGCCTGTATGTGCTGTGCCAGCGCGAGATCCTGCGCTACGACCTCACGCTGGATGCCGCCGGCCCCGCCGGCCTGCGCTGCGCCGCCCCGGTGCCGCTGGCCCGCCCGCCGCGCAAGAAGCCCGGCACCGATGACGTCACCGCTACCACCAGCCCCGGCCCACGCCTGCCCGAGATCGGCGCCTGGAGTGACCTGGCCGTACATGACCCGGCGCGCGGCGCGCATGGCTCGTTCTATGTGGCCTGCACCGGCGACCCCACCAACGCGTCGATGGACACGCTGTGGTGGTTCGACGGCGACAGCACCTGGCATGCCACCAAGCTGCGCACCGACCCCGACGCCACCAAGGCCGTTCCCGCGCCGGCCTATGCCGTGGTGGTGGACCGGCAAGACCCGAACATCGTCTACGTCGGCACCGCGGTGGGCGTGTGGAAGGGCGTGCTCAGCATCGGTGGCCCGTCCTGGGTGTGGACGGTGCTGAGCAACGGCCTGCCCGAAGCATCGGTGCAAGACCTTGTGTTGGTCGGCGCCAAAGACACCGAGCCGCGCCTGCTGCGGGCGGCCATGCAGGCCCGCGGCGTGTGGGAGGTGGACCTGGTCAACACCGCCACCCCCGCCCGCACGCTGCTGCGCGTGCATGCCTTCGACACCCGCCACGCCAACCCCACCGCGCTGGTAGACCCAACACAGGCCACCGGCGCCCCCGCACTGCCCTGGCACGCCAGCCCCGACGTGCGCGTGATGCAGCGCCGCGGCTCGCGCCCACCGGCCTTCGTGCGCACCTCGGCCGGCGACCCCACGCTGCGGCCCGACCCGTACCTGATCTGGGTGTTCCAGACCGCGCTGCATGCGCGCGGCAGTGGCGATGCGCTGGTGAAGTGCAACGGCGTGCGCACCCCGCTGTTCAACGCCCGGCTGCGTGCGGCCAACAGCAATTCCGACCGCATCACACGCACCGTGTGGAACACCTTCGTGGGCAGTGGCGCCACCGCCCCCGATGCCTTTGCCGACCCCTGGAACGGCAGCAGCCCCAGCGAGGCCGACCTGTTCGAACTCATCGTCGACCGCGCGCAACCCGCCGGCGCTGCCACCTCGCTGCTGATGGCTGCCGTGCGCACCCGCGTGCACGTGCAGGTGCACCACCGCCACAGCACCCCCGCGCCCGCCGCCACCGTGAAGGTGACGTTGCTGCGCAAGGACGTGACCGGCACCTTGGATGCCGCCTGGGCCACGCTGCCCTGCGCCTGGACCGCCGCCGTGCAAGCCCTGCTGCGCACCGGCGGTGGCGCCCCCGCACTGGCCGACGGCTGGACCTTTGCCGACACCACGCAAGCCGTGCGCAGCCCCGCGGCCGATGTCGATGCGCGCCTGTCACGCACCGTGAGCTTCGACGTCAACCTCACCGGCCTGGCCACGGCCACCCGCGTGCTGTTGGTGGCGGTGGTGCATTCGGATGCCGATCCGGTGACGCTGACTGCTGGCAACTTGCAGGCGGTGGTGCTGGGGAATCGGTTTGTGGGGGTGAGGAGTTTGGAGGTGGGGTAGGGGCGGCTGTCGGCCAACTCCTGCCGTTCGCGACCGGCGGCTTTTCGGTCTTCCACTTCGATCTCTCGAATCACACCAATCTGCGTCGACAGCGCTGCCAGTGGCTTCAGAAGGCAATCTCGAAACGGAGTTGCAGCACCAGCGCGTTGGCGAACAAAGGGTCCGTATCCGGGTGCATCACATACTGGATGTCGGGGCTGGAACGTCATGTATTTCGAGACGCACGTCAGGTAGCTGAGCTCAACCGTGGTCTCGGCGTGGTGCGGGCTTGTCGACGCTGCCGCGCGCATGAAATGGTTGCCGTTGCGCGCGTGCGCGACCGAGAAGCCCGCCGGATCCGCTTCGCGCATCGGCCCCTGCCCGATACGACCATGCCGGCGCCGACGTGGCTGCCTAAGCGCTTCGTGCGCGCCTCCCCGATGCCGGCCTGACCGAACGCCGAGAGGCGCCGGTCAGCAGTTGTTCGCCGACGACGTAGGTGCCGGCGAGCGGCGTGGCCGCGCTCGAACCGCGCGACAACCACGTGAACTCGAGCATGCCGAGCATGCCTCGGGTCGCGCAACGGGTACGCCGTCGAGCAGAGCTGCGCGCGAGACGGTGTTTGCGGTGGGCGCCAGAGCCAGCCGCAACCCTGCCGAAGTGCGCGGAAAGATCGAAGGGCCGGAGGCGCCCTCGGTTGGGCCATATATGTTGGCCTTCTCAAGCCGCTCCGTGCCCATCGCTTCGCCCCGCACTCGCACTCGAAGCACACGAGCGCAGTCGTCGTGGAAGCGTTTTTCTTTGTGCCTTGGGGGCAGCGCGTCGCGCCACCACGTGGCATGAACATGCCTTTCTCGTGATGGCGCGTGCGTCAACGGCTGAGGCACCATCCCGGCCCCCGGCCCGCTCAAAACCGGGGCGTGATCCTCGGGGCCGGTGCGTCGGCTTGGACACGTCGTGCCCTGCCGTCTACGGGCCGGGACACCCTGCTACCTCTGAAGACTGCGCGCATTCGATCTGGATCAACGTCTGGCACGCATCGTGCTCGGCATAACTAGTCATAACAAGTTGATTCCGCCCGCATGAACTCAGTTCGCAAGACACCGAAACAGGCGGGCAACGACGCGCAGGTCGTGCCGATGTCCTCGGTGCCGATGCACACGCAAATCCGCGAAATCATTCGCAGGCGGGTGCTCGACGGCACCTACCCGCCGCACTCGCAGATGCCCTCCGAGAGCCAGATGATGGAGGCCTTCTCGGTCAG
>JBDTQF010000041.1:0-20840 GCA_039932275.1 Burkholderiales bacterium | reverse complement strand
CTGGATGTAGCGGTTGCGCGCCACGGTGATGCGGTTCTCGGTGCCTTCGAGCTGCGCCTGCAAATCGCGAAAGCCCCCCTGCGACTGCAACTCGGGGTACTTCTCCACCACCACCATCAGCCGGGAGAGCGCCGACGACAGCTGCGACTGCGCAGCCTCGAACTTGGCGAACGCCGCCGGGTCGTTGACCAGCTCGGGCGTGGCCTGGATGCCGGTGGCTGCCGCGCGGGCCTGCACCACCGCGGTCAGCGTCGCCTGCTCCTGGGCGGCCGCGGCCTTGACGGTGGCCACCAGGTTCGGCACCAGGTCGGCCCGGCGCTGGTACTGGTTCAGCACCTCGGCCCAACCGGCCTTGATCTGCTCGTCGGTGCTTTGCAGCGTGTTGTAGCCGCAGCCACCCAGACCCAGCAGGGCCGCGGCGCTCAGCAGGAGGGACAGCAATCTGCGCATGGAGAGTTCCCTTTCGTTGTCGGTCAAATGAGCCGCGGGGCGCGCTGCGCCGATCCGCACCCCAGTGTCACCGGTCCAGATGGCGCCGCCATGCGCAACAACAAGTCCCTGGGATTGACCGGCCTACCTGATGGCCGGCCCGTTCGTTCATCCGCCGACATCTCGGCGTGCCACGGGCAGCCTCACCGCAGGCACGATACCGCAGACGCGGGCGCTACCATCGCCGCGTGATTTCATCCCCTCCACGACGGCAGGCGCTGCACTGGCTGCTCTGCACCGACGCCGATGCCAAGGCGCAAGGCGTGCGCCAGATGCTGCTGCCCACCCCACCGGCCAGTGACGAGACGCTGGATGAGCCGCCCGGCATTCCGGGCCGGCCTGCCCGGCCGGTGCTGGTGCCACCGGGGCAGCTCAAACCGCGCTCGGTGCACACCCTGCCCGGGCGCGCCGCACTGATCCACGCGCTGGCGCACATCGAGCTCAACGCCATCGACTTGGCGCTGGACATCGTCTGGCGCTTCCCTGGCCTGCCGGACGACTTCTACCGCCAGTGGCTGGGCATCGCGCAGGAAGAGGCCTACCACTTCGAGCTGCTGCGCGACCATCTGCACGGCCTCGGCCACGCCTATGGCGACTTCCCCGCGCACAACGCGCTGTGGGAGATGGCCGAGAAGACCCGGCACGATCTGCTCGCCCGCCTGGCGCTGGTGCCGCGCACGCTGGAAGCGCGCGGGCTCGATGCCTCACCGCCCATCAAGGCCAAGCTGGTGGCGGCCGGCGACCAACGGGCCGGCGAGATCCTCGACATCATCCTGCGCGACGAGATCGGCCACGTGGCGGTTGGCAACCACTGGTACCGCTGGCTGTGCCAGGCGCGCGGCCTCGACCCGCTGGCCACGTACGCCGCATTGGCGGTGCAGCACGGCGCGCCACGGCTGCGCGGCCCGTTCAACCTGGAGGCACGCCGGGCGGCCGGCTTCGGCGAAGACGAACTCGATGCACTGGTCCATCCAGCCGGCTGACGGACCAAGCCGCTAGACAGCCGTGCGATAGCGTGGCTTCCAGGCCAGGAAGTGCCGCTCCACCGCGTGGTACGAACACCAGGCCAGCCCGTAGGTGAGCACCGCACCCAGCACGATGTAGCCGCCCCACACCCAGGCCGGTGGCTGCACGCCCCCCCGCCCCAAGCCGAAGTGCGCCAACAACGGATAGCCCAACATCGCTGCCAGCGGCACATGCCACATGTACATGCCGTAGCTGTAATGGCCGCAACGCTGCAGCCAGGGCGCGCGCAGCCAGCGCAGCCCAGCCGCCCCACCCTCGCGCACACGCTGGTCATGCTGCGCTACTGCCAGCACCACCAGGGCCGAGCCGATCGACAGCATCAGGTAGCCCAGCGTCTGTGCCGACGCGCCGAACGGCCGGTAGCCGCGTGAGACCAATGCACCCAGCAGCAGCGCGGCCAGCGCGGCCCAGGCCACCCGGCGCCATTGCAGCGCCAAGGCCCGCGCCAGTTGGGGTTCGCGCAAGGCGGCCGCCGCCGCACCGCCCATCACCAGCGCATCGATGCGGCAGATGGTGAACTGGTACACCGCTTCGGGCGGCTGGCCATGCGCCAGCATCCACAGCCGCACCAGCAGACTGGCGATGGTCAGCCCCATCGCCAGCACCATCACGCCGCGTGCGCGCAGGCCACCGACGAGGAAGGGCCAAACGAGGTAGAACTGCTCCTCGACGGCCAGTGACCACAGATGTGGCAGCACCCCCTCGCCCTGGTGGTAGGGCGAGACCCAGTTCGATAGGTAGAGCCAGTACGAGTGCAGCACCGCGGGCGCCGTGGCATGGCCGTTCGGCGGCCAGTGCAGCGCGGGCAGCAGCACCAGCATCACCACCAGCATCAGGTAGTAGAGCGGGAAGATGCGCAGCACGCGGCGGGCGAAGAACACCCGCAGGCTGTTGTCACAGCGCCGGGTGTCGAGCAGGATGCCGGTGATCAGGAAGCCGCTCAGCGCGAAGAACAGTTGCACCCCCACCCAGCCGCGCTCCAACACCGACATCACCGCATGCGACACCCAACCGGTGGCCTCGCTGGCCGGCAGCAGGTTGTGCGGCACCACCAGCAGGATCGCCAGGCCGCGCAGCCCATCCAGCCCGGGCAGGTGAGCCGGCGCCGCAGCAGCGCGCGCTGCTACGTCGGGCGCGTCGTCGCGCATCAAATCACTGGCAACGACGGCACTCATCAAGGGTTGAATTCGGTCAAAGGCATCACAAGGGCCAACGCGTCAGCGCGCGGCGGTGCCGAGTCTGCCAGCAATCGGGACGGCTGCGGCTGGCGCAGCACCGGCCCGGGCCCCCTTGGTTGCGGGCCCCGGGGCCCTGGGCCAGCGCCTGGACCCGCGCCGCTAACCGCGCGGGTGGTGTGCAGCGACCAAGGCTTTGAGCCGTTGCCGCGCCACGTGGGTGTAGATCTGCGTGGTCGAGATGTCGGCATGGCCCAGCAGCATCTGCACCGCGCGCAGGTCGGCGCCGTGGTTGAGCAGGTGCGTGGCGAAGGCATGGCGCAGGGTGTGTGGCGACAGCGGCACGTTCACGCCGGCCTGGCGGGCATGCTTCTTCACCAGTTGCCAGAACATCTGCCGCGTCATGCCGGCGCCGCGCACGGTGACGAACAGCTCGTCGCAGGCACGCCGGCCCAGCAGCGCCGCGCGGGTCTCCATCAGGTAGCGCTGCAGCCAGCCGTGCGCCTCTTCGCCGAAGGGCACCAGCCGTTCCTTGCTGCCCTTGCCGGTGACGCGCACCACGCCCTCGCTCAGGCCCAGGTGCACGGTCTTGAGCGTGACCAGCTCGCTCACGCGCAGGCCGCTGGCATACATCAGCTCCAGCATCGCGCGGTCGCGCAGGCCCAGTGCGGTGTCGACGTCAGGCACGGCCAGCAGCGCCTCGACCTGCGCTTCGCTCAAGGTCTTGGGCACCCGCAGCGGCTGGCGTGCGCCGCTGAGCTTGAGCGTCGGGTCTTCGGCCACCCGGGCCTCGCGCAGCGCCCAGTGGTAGTAGCGGCGGAACACCGCCAGCCGGCGATTGGCGGTGGTGGCGCGGCTGGCCGCATGGCGCACGGCCATGAAACCCAGCAGGTCGCTCTCGCGCACCTCGTCCAGGCTCCTCGGGACGCGATCCGCATCACTCGCCGGCACCAGCCAGCCGGCCAGCCCCTGCAGATCGCGCCGGTAGGCCGCCAGCGTGTTGGCGCTCAGGCCATCTTCCAGCCACAGCGCGTCGATGAAGCGGTCGATCGCCGCCTGGCTGCGCTGCGCCGGGCCGCCTGTGGTCATGGCGCTGTCAACCCCAACGGCTGGCGACCACCATCAGCATCGCCAGCGCACCCGGCAGCGCCTGCACGAACAGCACCTTGCGCCCCACCGTGAGCGCACCGAACACGCCGGCCACCACCACGCAGAGCAAGAAGAACAGCTGAATCGGCACGCCCACTTCATCCAGCCACAGACCCCACAGCAGGCCCGCGGCCAGGAAGCCGTTGTACAGCCCCTGGTTGGCGGCCAGTGTCTTGGTGGCCTCGGCGAACTCGGGCGTCAGGCCGAAGGTGCGCCGCCCGGTGGGCCGGGTCCACAGGAACATCTCCAGCACCAGGAAGTACAGGTGCAGCACCGCCACCAGCAGCACCAGCACGTTGGCAATCACGATCATGTTGTTGTCCTCAGTCGATCTTCAACTTCTGTTTCGCCACCACCTGCTTGTAGACCTCGAACTCGGCCTTGATCTGCTCGGCAAACTGCTCCGGCGTATTGGCCACCACCTGCGAGCCGGTCTCCTCGATGCGCTTCCTCACCTCCGGCAGCTCCAGCGTCTTCTTGACCGCATCGTGCACCTTGGCCACCACGTCCTTCGGCAGGCCGGCCGGGCCCAACACACCGTAGTAGGCCATGCGGTTGACGGGCTCCAGCCCCACCTCCTTGAAGGTGGGCACGTTGGGCAGCGCCGCCAGGCGCTGCGGTGCCGCGACGACGATGGGCACCAGGCGGCCCTGGTTGATGAAGGGCAGCGCCGACGGCAGGTTGTCGAACATGATCGGCACCTGACCGGCCACCGTGTCATTGAGCGCCGGGCCGGCGCCGCGGTACGGGATGTGCGTGACGAACACGCCGGTCAGGCTCTTGTACAGCTCCATCTGCAGGTGGCCGATGCCGCCTGCGCCCGAGCTGGCGAAGCTGTACTTGCCCGGGTTCTTCTTCAGCACCTCGATGAAGGTCTTGTAGTCCTTGGCCGGAAAGCTGGGGTGCACCGCGATCACGTTCGGCGTGGCCGCCATGTTGATGATGGGCGTGAAGTCGGTGATGGGGTTGTACGGCGTGCGCGGGTTGATGGCTGGGTTCGCGGCGGTGGTCGACACCGTCGCCACGCCCAGCGAGTAGCCATCGGCCGGCGAGCGCGCCGTCTCCTGCGCGCCGACGATGCCGCCACCGCCGGCCTTGTTCTCGACGATCATCGTCTGCCCCAACGCCGGGCCGATCTTCTCGGCCAGCACGCGGGCAATCAGGTCGGTGGTACCGCCGGGTGCAAATGGCACCACCAGCTTGACCGGCTTGGCGGGATAAGCCGGGGCCTGTGCCAGGGCCGGCAATGCCAACCCCAGGGCGGCGGCCAGCGCCGCCAGCGAAACGCTGCGTCTATCCTGCATGAATGGCATGGCAAGTCCCTCTCGTGAGCACCCCGACGGGCGAGTTTCGGTCCAGGTCGTTGCGCGATTGTGCGACCTGCCGAGGCGCCGGCCCCATCAAGGCCTCTTGAATGGGTCCTGAGACTTGTCAAGCGAAGGCCTGCCGTCCTTGAGCCGTCGTCAGCGTTGGGGGTTCACCGCGAACAGCCTTTGCCATGCGTGTGGTCACGAGGCGCTTTGCTGATCATCGGCATATCATCGACGCTCGAAGTTGCTGCCCTGGCACACCCGGACCGCAGCTGTTGCCCAGCGTTGCCGACGCGCAGCCGCCCTGACGACGGCCTCGGCTCGCAATGCCCTCAGCACCCGCCATGCCCCAGCCCGTTCGCAGCCCTAGCCGCCGCCTGACCCGCGACGAGCGCGTCGCCCGCATCATCACCGTGACCCGCGCCATGTTGGTCGAGATGGGTCACGACGGCATCGTGACGGCCGAGGTCGCCAAGCGCTGCGGCATCTCCGAGGCGACGATCTACAAGTACTTCGACAGCAAGCGGGACCTGTTGATCTACTGCGCGAAGGCATGCGCAGCGGCACCTTGCGCAACGATTTGCCGCTGCGGGTGCTGCGCGACATGATCTTCGGCTGCATCGAGCACCAGGCCTGGGCCTCAAGCCCCCGGCCCCCGCTTCGACAGCGACCCCCGCGCCCTCACGCGCTGCCCACCTTTCTGACTGGAGAGTTCGATGCCGGGACCACTGCAAGGCATACACATCATCGAAATGGCCGGCATCGGCCCGGGACCTTTCTGCGGCATGCTGCTGGCCGACATGGGCGCCGACGTCGTGCGGGTCGAGCGGCTGGCCCCCATCGACGGTGGCATCGACTTCCCCGTCCGTTTCGACCTGCTCAACCGAAACAAACGTTCGGTGGCCATCGACGTCAAGTCCGATGAAGGCCGGGCCACGCTGCTGCGGTTGATCACCGGCGCCGATGCGCTGATCGAAGGCTTCCGGCCTGGGGTGATGGAACGCCTGGGGCTCGGCCCCGACGTCTGCCACCAGGCCAACCCACGACTGGTTTACGGGCGCATCACCGGCTGGGGTCAGGAAGGGCCGCTGGCCCAGGCGGCTGGCCATGACCTCAACTACATCGCGCTGGCGGGTGCTGCCCACTGCATCGGCCCGGCCCAGGGCCGGCCGTCGGTGCCGCTGAACCTGATCGGCGACTTCGGCGGCGGCGCCCTCTACCTCGCGATGGGTGTGCTGGCGGCCATCGTCGAGGCGGGCCGCTCCGGTCAGGGCCAGGTGGTCGACGCCGCGATGGTCGATGGCGTCGCCAGCCTGATGACGATGCAATACGCCCTGCAGCAGATGGGCCAGTGGCAGCGACCACGCGGCGAGAACGTGCTCGACGGCGGCGCCCCGTTCTACGGTGTCTACGCCTGCGCCGACGGCCTGTTCGTCTCCGTCGCGCCGGTGGAACGCCGCTTCTACGAGGACCTGCTGCAGCGTCTGGGCCTGACCGGCGAGGACCTGCCCGGTCAGAACGACGCCGGTCACTGGCCGCAGCTGCGCGAGCGTCTCGCCGCCGTGTTCGCCACCCGCACGCGGGACGAGTGGTGCGCATTGCTGGAGGGTACCGACGCCTGCTTTGCGCCGGTGCTCAGTCCGGACGAGGCCGTCCTGCATCCCCACAGCCAGGCGCGGGGCACCTACACCGCCGTGGACGGTGTGGTGCAACCGCGCCCGGCGCCGCGTTTCAGCCGCACCCCTTCCAGCCTGCGCAGCAGCGCGCCGGCCGCTGGCGCCGACACCCGCGACGTGCTGCTGGAATGGGGCTTCAGCGCCGAGGAACTGGCCCGGCTGCAGGCCGAGGGTCGCATCGCGCAGTGAAGCCGCCCTGCCCCGTCACGGCAGAGCAAGCCGCCGCTCAGGGCTTGCTGCCCAACAAGCCGGCCTTGAGCTTCGCATCCACCGGCCGATCGCCGATGTAGATGTCGAGCAGCGCGGCGAAGAAGTCGTTGCCGGCAATGGGCTCACCGGCCACCACCTTCTGGTTCACGCTCATCTGCAGGCCGCGGCCGGGCAGGTAGTCGAGGTCGACGGTGTCGTTCTTCTTCAGCGTGCCCATCGTGCGCACCTGGGCATCGAAGCGGTCCATGCGCGCGGCCAGCTGGCTCTGCAGGTCGGGCGAGGCGCGCTTCTGGATGCCGCCGCGCGACGCCTTGACGAACTCCTCGCTGCTCACTTCCACCAGCATGCGCATGCGCAGGCGGCGGGCCCCGGTGTCGGCCATCAGCCGCTGTCCGTCGCGGGACGGCTGCTTCACATACAGACCCGCGGTGAAGAACTGGTACATCAGCACCGACCGCACACCCGCGCCGTTGAGCACCAGCTTCTCGCCCGCCACCGTGGCCTGCTCGTCGTAGGTGTGGCCGGCCACCGTCCAGTCCGCAGCCCAGCTCACAGGCGATGCCAGCAGGCACGCTGCCAGGATCAGCAGACGGCGACGGGACGGAACATTCGAGACACCGGACATGGGTTGCAGCAGCAGTGGTGGGGCGCACAGTCTAGAACGGCCTCACTGGCCCTGCGGCCGACAGCCCATCCGGCCTCATCCGGCGCCATGGGGCGACGAGTGACCACAGCATCGCCGCTACAGTGCAACGCCTGCCGACCATGACCGATCCTGCTCACTCCGACGCGCTGTTGCCCCAGCAGATCGCCCCTGCCGACGACCTGCAGTGCCGGTTGACGGAAGACTGCCTGTCAGCCCGCACCGAAGTGCTGATGGCCTATTTCCTGGCCCTGCGGCGCGAGGTCGATAAGGTGCTGTCCGCCCGGCTGCCCGCCGCAGCCGGCAAGCCCTACCCCTACGGCCGCTGCGAAGAAATCACCCGCGAGGTGTATGCGCGGCTGGGGCAGCGGCTGCGCACGCCGCACGAGCCCGTCGAGCGGCTGCTGGCCGACTTCGTGTCCCGCGGCGGCATCGCGCGCACCGTGTGGGGCGTGCTGCGCGAGCAGTACTTCCAGAACGCGCTGCAGTTCGGCGCGCTGTACATCGATGTCTCGAACGACACCGTGGTGGTGAGCAAGCCGCCGGTGGAGATCCTGCCCATGGCCAGCAGTGGCCTGGTCAACGTGCAGGACCTGGCCCACTTCCGCCAGACGGCCGAGCGCTACTGGGGTGCCACGCTGTATGCCAACCACCTGGTGCCGACGCTGGCGCCGCTGCTGCCGATGGTGTCGGTGAGCCCGGGGCGGCTGCAGCCCGGCCTGCAATCGGCCTGCGACTACATGATCGGCCTGATGTGCCGCGATGGCTTCGCCCAGGCCGAGCAGTGGCTGCAGGCGGGCCCGCCCCCGCCGCCCGAGTTGACCCAGCGCCTGCTGGCGGCGACCCCGGCCGATCTGCAGCCGTGGACCAGCCAGGGCGGCGTCGAAGCCGTGATGGCCTGCCGCCGCGCCCGCGCCGCCGGCGGCCACCTCAGCGCCGATTGGCGCCAGGCCCGCCTGCTGGACTACCTGCGTTCGCTGCAGGGGCCCGCGGGCCAGGCAAGTTGACGCACGCTCAGAACCCCGCTTCGCGCCAGAACACGCTCAACACCCGCTGCACGAAGCGCAGCGCCAGCGGCTCAGGCTGCGCGTCGATGGCCACCAGGTCGCGCCAGGCTTGGGCGGGGTGATCGGTGCCGGATGCCACCGCCAGCGTCGCCCTGAAAACAGCCGCCTCACATGGCGAACACCCCTTCTTGAGAACACGCGACCGGGTCGGTCCGGACTGCGCACGGCGTGCGTGCCGCCCGACTGTGGCGCTTGCCACAGCGGCTGTCCGGCGCGCTGCGTTCGCCATCGGCCAAGGCCGGGTTGACGCCGTAAATGGGTCACCCTATGATCGTTCAGACCCCGGCTGCGGGCCCACCAACGACATGGAGGAGACCCATGCAACAGCCTTCGAGACGATGGATCGCCCTCGGCCTTTCGCTGTGCTGTGCGTTTGCCTTGCCGGCGGGTGCGCAGCCTGGCAACCGCCCGCTGCAGCTCGTGGTGCCGTACGGGCCCGGCAATGGCCTGGACCTGCTGGCGCGTGAGTTCGCCGACGTGCTGCGCAGCCAGACCGGCGGCACCGTCGTGGTCGAGAACCGCGAGGGCGCGGCCGGCGTGGTGGGCACCACCTACGTCGCGCGGGCGGTGGCCGATGGCGGCACGCTGCTGTTCACGGCCCACCCGCCGTTTGCCTCCGCGCCGTGGGCGCAGCCATCGCCGCCCTACGATCCGGCCGGCAGCTTCGTGCCGGTGGCCCGGCTGGGCGCGGTGTCCCTGGTGCTGATCACGTCCAGCCGCACGCCGGTCGCTTCCTTGGCGCAGCTGAAGACATTCATCGCCGCCCACCCCGACCAGGCCACCTACGCCCATTCCGGCAACGGCTCGCCGGGCCAGATCTACACCGAGCTCATCAAGCAGGTGGCCACGCTGCCGACGCTGCGGCCGATCCCGTACAAGAGCACCGGCCAGGCGCTGACCGATGTGATCTCGGCCACCGTGCTGGTCAGCCTGGTGTCGTACCCCGCCGCGCAGAGCCACGTCAAGAGCGGCACCGTGAAGCTGCTGGCCGTGGGTTCGGCGCAGCGCCTGCCGGACCAGCCGGACGTGCCGACGCTGGCCGAGGCCCTGGGCCAACCCGGCTTCGAGGCCGGCGTCTGGTACGGCGTGCTGGCGCCGGCCGGCACGCCGGCCGAGCGGGTGAACCAGCTGCATGCGGCCTTCGCCAAGGCAGAAGCCGCGACCTCGATCAACGCCTTCATGGCGCGTTCGAACATCGTGCCGCGGCTGCTCGGGCCGCGCGAGTTCGCCACCGCGCTGAAGCAGGACGTCGATGTGGCCCGCCAGCTCGTCAAGACCGCCCCCAACGAGTGATCACCCGATTGACCTCCCGACCGAGCACCGCGCTCCTTCACTCATCAACACCTAGCCTGCCCGTCCGACCATGTCGTCCCCCACCACACACCCGCCCGCCGCCATCCACCGCCCGCTCGACGGCATCAAGGTGGTCGAATCGTCCAGCTTCATGACCGGCCCGCTCACCTCGGTGATGCTGGCCGACCTGGGCGCCGAGGTCATCAAGGTCGAACCGCCCGGCGGCGACGGCTTTCGCGGCTTCGGCCACAAGCAGGGCGGCTGGAGCGCACTGTGGTCGAGCTGCAACCGCGGCAAGCGCAGCATCGAGCTGGACCTCAAGCAGCCCGACGAGCTGGCCGTGATGAAGCGCCTGCTGACCGAGGCCGACGTGCTGGTGGAGAACTGGCGCCCGCATGTGGCCGCCAACCTCGGGCTGGGCCAGGACGTGGTGGGCGCGCTCAACCCACGGCTGGTGCGGCTGTCGATCACCGGCTTCGGGCCCACCGGCCCGGAAGCCGGCGCCCCGGCCTACGACTCGCTGATCCAGGCCCGCAGCGGCATGATGGCCCTGACCCCCGAAGGCCGCGAGCCCGAGGTGGCGCCCTACTGGGTGGTCGACAAGGTGGTGGCCACTTTCGGCGCCCAGGCCGTGCTGGCGGCGCTGGTGCAGCGCGGCCGCACCGGGGTGGGCAGCCAGGTGTCACTGCCGATGCTCGATGTCATGACCTACTTCAACTTCCCCGACATCTTCCAGCACCGCACCTTCGTCGCCGATGCGTCGCCCTGGCGGCGTTCGTTCAACCCGGTGATGCGCACCACCGACGGCCACATCGTGCTGGCGCCCACCACCGGCGCGCAGATGTCGCGCACCCTCAAGGCCCTGCAGCGCGACGACATCAAGGCCGAACTGAAGACCATCACCAATTCGACCGAGATGATCGACATGTTCTTCCGCCGCGTCGGCGAGGTGCTGGCCACCCAGCCCACCGCGCACTGGATGAAAGTGTTCGCACCATTCGACCTGCCGGCCGCACCGGTCAGACAGCTCGAAGAACATCTGCAGGACCCGCAGGTGCTGCACAACGAACTCTTCCACGAGATCGACACGCCGGCCGGAGCGATGCGCGCGGTGCGCTACCCGGCGCGCTACGACGGCGCGGCCATCCCACCGGGCGGCCGGCCGCCGGCGGTGGGCGAGCATGCCGCCGAGATCCGCGCCGGCAAGGCCGCCCCTTGAACATCAAGAGCACCCGCACCATGAGCACACCCGAACAGCATGTCCGCTACGAGGCCCGCGACGGCCGCGCCTACATCACCTTCGACCGGCCCGACAAACGCAATGCGCTGACCTACGCCGCCTTCGACCGCCTGATGGCCCTGCTGGCCCAGGCCGAGGCCGATGACGACATCCGTGTCGTCATCCTGCGCGGCGAAGGCGGGCACTTCAGCGCCGGGCACGACCTGGCCGAGATCGGCTCCGAGTACGGTTTCGACCCCAGCGGCAAGGGCCGCCGGCCCAGCCAGCGCGCGCGGCTCAATTTCGACCGACGCCACCTCAACCAGTTCCGCGACCTGATGTACTGCAGCAAGCCCACGCTGGCGCTGGTCCGTGGCACCTGCGTCGGCGCCGGGCTGCACATCGTCGAGGCCTGCGACCTGGCCATCGCCAGCGACCAGGCGCGCATCGGCCACCCCGAACAGAAGTCGGGGCTGGCCGGCGCGGCCTACATGACGGCCTGGAACATCCTGGCCGCGGGGCCGAAGAAGGCGCGCGAGCTGCTGCTGATCGCCGACGTGTTGACCCCCGCGCAGGCCGAGCAGATGGGCCTGATCAACCGCGTCGTGCCCGATGCCGAACTCGACGCCGCCGGCGAAGACTGGGCCGAGCGCATCGTCAAGCTGCCGCGCGATGCCATCGCCTTTGGCAAGGCCGCCACCCACCTCGCGCTCGACTCGCTGGGCATGACCAGCCAGTTCGCGCACGGCTACGTGATGCACGCGCTCAGCACCAACATCCGCTACGAGGCCGACGAGTACAACTTCATGAAAAAGCGGCGCGACGAAGGCGTGCGCAGCGCGGCGCATCAACGCGAACAGCGGTTCGATGGCGACGGCAAGCCCGAGGGGCAGACATGACCACCGAAGACGATGTGGCCGCACCTCGGCTCAGCGCCGACCTTCAGGGTCTCTCGGCCGCTGTCACCGGCGGCACCAAGGGCATCGGCCGGGCGGTGGTGAAGACGCTGGCCTCGCAGGGCGCGCACGTCGTGTTCCAGGGGCGCGACCATGAGGCCGGCGCGGCGCTCGAAGCGGAGTGCGCCGGCTTCGGCGGCAGCGCGCGCTTCGTGCCCGGCGACGTCAGCTCGTTCGAAGACGCGCAGTCGCTGGTCGAAGCGGCCTGCCGCCACCACGGCCGCATCGACGTGTACGTCTCCAGCGGCGGCCCGCGCACGCCGTCGCCGCAGCTGTTCGTCGACATGGCCACGCCAAGCGACAGCCTGGCGATGCTGCAGAGCCGGCTGACCCCGCGCCTCAACGGCTTGCATGCCGCGGTGCCGCGCATGCGCACGCAGGGCTTCGGCAAGATCGTGTTGATGGGCACCGACGCGGCGCGCATGCCCACGCCCAGCGAGTCGATGGTGGGCGCGGCCGGTGCCTGCGTGATGTTCCTGACCCGCGCGCTGGCCAAGGAGCTGGCCGATGACGGCATCCGCATCAATGCCATCGCCACCACCATCACCTCGGGCACGCCGCCCTACGACGCCTACCTGCAGGCCAAGGCTGCCGACTCGAACGCCGTGATTGTCAAGGCCTTCACCAAGGCGCATGCCGCGGCGCGCTTTGGCATCAACACGCCGCAGGACATCGCCGACTATGTGCTCTTCCTGGCCAGCCCGGCCTCCGACCAGATCTCGGGCTCGACCATCAGCATCAATGGCGGTTTGTCGTTTCCGTCGTACTAGGCGTGCGGCGCGGCCGGACGGGGCTCGGGACGGCCTCCACGACGCCTGCGGCCGAGGCCTTGAGGTACAGCTGATGCAACCGCAGCAGGTGGGCGCGCATCTCCTGGGCCGCGGCGGCGGCATCGCGCTTGCGCAGGTGCGCCAGCAGCTTGCGGCGCAAGGGCATGACCGTGCGGTTGGGCGTGCGGCCCACCTCGTTGACGAAGCGGCTCATGATGTCCATCACCGCGTCGGTGAGCGCCATCAGCAGCGGGTTGCGGGTCATGCGGCCGAGCATGCGGTGGAACTCGAGATTGATCTGCGTGCGTTCGCTGAGATCGGGTTGGCGCGCCGCACGTTCGGCGGCGACGACGTTGGCCTCGAGCGCGTCGATGTCCTCGTCCGAGCAGCGCTCGCAAGCCAGCCGCGCCACCTCCACGCTCAGCAGCAGCCGCACCTCGGTCAGGTCCTCGGGGCGGATGGTGCCCAGCGTGTACAGGTCCTGCAGCCCGATCGTCACCGCACCGCCGCCGCCTTCGTGGATGAACGCACCGCCAGAGGCCCCCTTGCGAATGTCGAGCAGCCCCAGCTCGGCCAGCGTCCGCAGGGCCTGTCGCACCGAGTTGCGACTCACCGCGAATTGCTCGGACAGCTCCCGCTCGGAGGGCAGGCGATCGCCGGCCTTCAGTTCCTGCGCGGAGAGCTTGACCCGAATCTGCGCAATGATCTCGTCGGCAGGCCGGTTACCCACCACGGGGCTGAAGACATTCACGCAACGCTTGCGGGCAGGCATGCTGGAGATATCCGATGAGAAGTGGGGCTGACGGGTCCGAGGGATCGGACCGCAGTTTAGTGGCCGCCCTGGCCAACGACACCCGTCATGACACGCCAAGGCGCTGGGGACGAGAGGTCGAGCACGGGTCCGTGGCCGGGCGCCCGAGCCTGGTGTACACGCACCGGCCGCGGTCGGTGGCCGAGCTGCTGCTCGATGCCCGCCGCTGGCAGGGCAGCACCTTCATCGTCGAGGGCGACCGCCGGCTCGGCTTCGAGGCCCACGAGCACGCCGTGGCGCGCGTGGCACGGGCCCTGGCCGCACAAGGCATCGGCCGCGGTGAGCGGGTGATGCTGCTGGCTCACAACCGGCTGGAGTGGATCGTCGCCTTCTGGGCCCTGCAAAGCCTGGGTGCCACCGCCGTGCTGGGCAATGCCTGGTGGAGCGACCAGGAAGCCGGTGCTGCACTCGACTTGGTCGAACCCAGGGCGGTGCTCACCGACCGCAGCGGCGGGCAAGCCCTGCCGGCGCGCCACCGGCCGATCTCGCTGCCGGGGCTGCGTGCGCTGGTGGACAGCGGCGAGGCGATCCCGCTTGATCCCACGTCGGTGGACGAAGAGGACATCGCCCTCATCATGTTCAGCTCCGGCACCACCGGCGCCCCGAAGGGGGTGGTGATGTCGCACCGCTCGGTGGTCGCCAACATCCAGAACCTGTTGGTACTCACCGGTCGGTTGCCCGATGAAATCGACCCCGCCGCGCCGGGCACCGTGAGCCTGTTGACGGTGCCGCTGTTCCACCTGGCCGGCATTCAGATCAGCTTCAGCACCCTGCTGACCGGTGGCCGCCTGGCGCTGCTGGAAGGCCGCTTCGACGCCGAGGCGGTGCTGCGCCTGATCGAGCGCGAGCGGGTGCGGGTATGGGGTGCGGTGCCCACCATGGTGTCGCGCGTGCTCGATCACCCCGCCCTGGCGCAGCACGACATCTCCAGCCTGCGCTCGCTGCCGATGGGGGGCGCCGCCATGCCGCAGGGGCTGCGCCAGCGCATCCGCGAAGTGCTGCCCAGGGCCAGCTCGGGCGCCGGCAACCTGTACGGCCTGACCGAAGCCGGCGGGCTGCTGGCCGCGGGCTCGGGCGCCGAACTGCAGGACCGCCCGGCCTGCGTGGGCCGCGCCCTGCCGGTGGTGGAGCTGCGCATCCATCAGGCCGATGCGCACGGCGTCGGCGAGATCCTGGCCCGCACGCCGGCGATGACGCGGGGTTACTGGGGCGACCCGGTGCCGCTGACCGATGCCGAAGGCTGGGTTCGCACCGGCGACATCGGCCGGCTCGACGACGAGGGCTGGCTGTACGTGGTCGGCCGCTCAAAAGACATCATCATCCGCGGTGGCGAGAACATCGCCGCGCCGCATGTCGAACAGTGCCTGAGCCTGCATCCCGACGTGCTGGAGTGCGCCGTGGTGGCGCTGCCGCAGGCCGACCTCGGCGAGGAGGTGGCGGCCGCCGTGGTGGTGCGGCCCGGTGCCCGGCTCACGGCACAAGACCTGCAGCGCCATGCCCAGGCGCACCTCGGCCGTTTCGAGATTCCCTCACGCTGGTGGCTGCGGCGCGAGGCGCTGCCCACCACCGCCTCCGGCAAGTTCCTGAAGCGCGAGCTGGTCACGGCCTGGCGCGATGTTTCGGCCTGCGATGCCGCCTGAACCCGGCCGGTCCTTCCACGCGGCCACCGATTGACACCCGGGGTGCGCGGGATCATCATTCATTGGATGACCCATTAAATCAACGACGGAGACAGCCATGCACCGACCGGACAGCGTCCTGCCGCAGCCCCCTCGGCTGAAGCGGCGCAGCGTGTTGGCCGCGGCGGCATCGCTGGGTATGGCCTGGGCCGCGCCGGCGTGGGCCCAGGCCCTGCCCGCCGACGCCACCATCCACCTCGTGGTGCCCACCACGCCTGGCTCGACCCCCGACGTGCTGGCCCGCGCCATCGCGCCGCAGCTCACGCGCAAGTGGGAGCGCACCGTGGTGGTCGAGAACCGCATTGGCGCCTCCGGCAGCATCGGCACCGAGTACGTCTCGCGCGCTGCGCCCAACGGCACCACGCTGCTGATGGCCGCTAGCACGCTGGCCACCCGTGCCAGCCTGCAGGCCAACAAGGCCTTCGATGCGCGGCGCGACCTCACGCCCATCGTGCAGGCCGGCTGGACCCGGCTGGTGCTGGTCACCCACCCCGGCACCGGGTGGACCCGCATCGGCGACGTGATCACCGCGGCCCGCAAGGCGCCAGGCAAGTACGTCTACGGCTCCCCCGGCAACGGCACGCCCAACCACCTCGCCGCCGAGCTGTTCAAGGTGAAGACCGGCACCTTCATCCTGCACATTCCCTACCGCGGCTCGGGCCCGCAGATCACCGATGTGCTCGGCGGCCAGATCGACCTGGCCCCCATCACTATCATCGCCGCCGCGCCGCATGTGAAGGCCGGCAAGCTGGTGGCGCTGGCCGTCACCGGCAGCAAGCGCTCAGCTTTGCTGCCCGGGCTGCCGTCGCTGGCCGAAGCCGGCGTGCCGGGCGTCGAAGGCGATATCTGGTACGGCCTGTTCGGCCCGCGCGGCATGGCACCCGAGCTGGTGGCGCGCCTGAATGCCGATGTGCGCGAGGCGCTGGAGGCCGAAGCCCGCAGCTTTGCGGCGCAGGGCATCGACATCGAGACCGGCACGCCGCAGGCCTTCCAGCAACTGCTGGCCACCGATACCGCACGCTGGACCGAACTGGTCAAGCTGCAAGGCATCAAGCCCGACTGATGCGCCACCGACGCGCCAATAAGAAGCCCCCGATGACCACTCCCTCCCACGGCCCCCTGCACGGCCTGCGCGTGCTCGACCTGACCCAGATGATGGCCGGGCCCATGTGCACCATGCTGCTCGGCGACCTGGGTGCCGACATCATCAAGGTCGAGCCGCCGGAGGGCGACGCGATCCGCCGCACCGGCGACACCCAAATCGGCGGCGAGACCGACTACCAGCTCAGCCTGAACCGCAACAAGCGCAGCATCGTGCTCGACCTCAAGACCGACGCGGGCCGCGGCGCGGTGCAGCAGCTGGCCCGGCAGGTGGACATCGTGGTCGAGAACTTCCGCCCTGGCACGGCCGACCGCCTGGGCGCCGGCTTTGAGGCGTTGCGGGCCCTGAACCCGCGGCTCATCTACTGCGCCATGTCGGGCTTCGGAGCCGACAGCAGCAACCGCGACCGCCCGGCGCTGGACCCCATCATCCAGGCCATGTCCGGCATCATGCAGCTCACCGGCACCGTGGCCTCGGGCCCGCTGCGCACCGGCTTCGCGCTGGCCGATTTCGTCACACCGCTGATCGCCACCATCGGCATCGTTGCAGCGGTGAACGCGCGCCACGCCACCGGCATCGGCCAGCGGGTCGACCTGTCGATGCTGGACGCCACCATCTTCGCCATGCTGCCGCGCGACGGCTACTACTTCGCCACCGGCCGCACACCCGAGCGCATCGGCAACGGGCACTACCAGATCGTGCCGTACGGCAGCTACCGCACCGCCGACCAGCGCGACATCTTCATCATGGCCCACAGCGACAAGTTCTGGCTGGCCCTGGTCGAGGCACTCGGCGACCCTGCGCTGGCCGATGCCCGGCTGGCCAGCAACGCCGGCCGCCTGGCCGAGCGCGAGCAGGTCGACCGGCGCGTCGCCGCCGCCTTTGCCACCCGCACCGCAGCCGACTGGCACCAGCGGCTGAACGCCGCGGGTGCGCTGTTCTCGCCGGTGCGCGACCTCGATGAGGTGTTCGCCGACCCCGAGGTGCAGGCCGGCATGGTCAAGGAGCTCGACCACCCCAGCGCCGGGCGCATCAAGGTGCTGAACAACCCGCTGCGGCTTTCCGACACGCCCACGAGCATTCGACGGCCGCCGCCACTGCTGGGCGAGCACAGCGACGAGATCCGCCGGCAATTTGACCTGTGAGCCTTTGAGCGACCTCTGAACCCCATGGCCATCGTTTCGCCTCGCTGCGCACGCTGGACCTCCCGACCCTCGCTGCTGTACCGGCTGTGCGGCGACTTCAACCCGCTGCATGCGGGACCGGCGCTGCACTTCCGCTGCAGCGCGGTGGAACGCGGCATCGAGGTGCTGGCAGGTGGCGAGGCAGTGTTCGGCTGATCAGGGGTTGATTCAGGTGCTGAGCAGCGGCGTGAACATCGGCACCCACGGCCCGTCGTCCTCGGTGGGCTTGAACACCACCTGGACGCGCTGGCCGATGGCCAGGGCATCGAGGTCGCAATCGACCAGGTTGCTCATCAGCGTCACGCCCTCGTCCAGCTCGACGTAGGCGATGGCAAACGGCACCGGCACGCCGAGCCGCGAGACGCTGTAGGTGTAGATGCGGCCCAGCCCGGCCGAGGCCACCCAGCGCGTCGCCGCACTGAAGCAATGCGGGCAGATGGCGCGCGGGTAGTAGTGCACCCGGTTGCAGCCGTCGCAATGCTTGAGCATCAAGCGGCCGGCGGCGGTGCCTTCGAAAAACGGCGCGACTTCCGGGCTGACGAACGGAGCCGGCAGCACGCGGTCTTGGGCAAACAGCGTCATCGTTTCACTCCCGTTCCATGATGAGGGTGGCGCTGCCGTGGCGCGAGGCCAGGAAGCCGCCGGTGGCATGGGCCACGGCCAGCCTGCAGTTGGGCACCTGCACGGCCGGGTGGGCCTCGCCACGCAGTTGCCGCACCGCCTCGATGATCTTGGTCATGCCGCCGCGGTTGCCGGGGTGGTTGTTGCACAGGCCGCCGCCGTCGGTGTTGAAAGGCAGCTTGCCCACGCCGGAGATCAGGTTGCCGTCGGCGACGAACCTGCCGCCCTCGCCCTTCTTGCAGAAGCCCAGGTCTTCGAGCTGCATCAGCACGGTGATGGTGAAGCTGTCGTAGATCGAGGCGTACTGGATATCGGCCGGCGTCACGCCGGCCTCGGCAAAGGCCCGCGGGGCGGTCCACACGGCGCCGGTGTAGGTCACGTCGACATGGCCGCCGTCCAGTCCCTTGAGCGTCTCGGCCGCGCCGATGAGCTTCACCGGCGGGCGCCTCAGCGATTTGGCAATCGCCGGGTTGGCCAGCACCACCGCACCACCGCCATCGCTGACCACGCAGCAGTCGAGCTTGTGCAGCGGGTCGGCCACCACGGGCGAGTTGACCACCTCCTCCACCGTCACCACGTTGCGCAGCACCGCGTTGGGGTTGTGCTGGGCATGGTGCGAGGCCGCCACCTTGATCCAGGCCAGCTGCTCGCTGGTGGTGCCGTACTGGTGCATATGCCGCATGGCGGACATGCCGTAGACATTGGCCGTGCCCATGCCGTACGGGTACTCGAAAGCCGAGTCGGGTGCCTGGTTGCCGAAGGTGCGCGCCTGCGTGCCGCTCCAGCCGATCGAGCGCGGCTTGCCGGCCAGCGTGACCAGCGCCACGTTGCAGCGGCCCAGCGCAATCGCCATCGCGGCATGGTGCACATGCGTCAGGTACGAGGCGCCGCCGATGTCGCTCGAATCGAGGTGCCGCACCCGCAGCCCGAGGTAGTCGATCATCGACATCGGCCCCAGGCCGGGCGAGTCGGTGCCGCAGAAGAAACCGTCCACGTCGCGGTGGCTCAGCCCGGCATCATCGAGCGCGCCCTTGGCCACTTCGGCATGCAGTTGCGGCAGCGACTTGTCGGGTGCATGCCGGGTGGGATGCTCGTAAGCCCCCACCAGATAGGCCTTGCCTTTGATGCTCAACGCTCATTCCTCCCGATTGCGCACTGCCAGCGAGATCAGCGCATCCACCGCCACCACGCGGCCATTGCTCACCACCAGCGGGTTGACGTCGAGCTCGGCGACCACGTCTGCGTGATGGGCCGCGAACTCGCTGATGCGGCAGATCACGTCGGCCAGCACTTGGCGGTCCACCGGCGCGCTGCCGCGGAAGCCGTCGAGCAACGCGCGGCCACGCAGTCGGTCGAGCATCTGAAGCGCCCGGTCCATCGACACCGGCGCAAGCGAGGCGACGCTGTCGTCCAGCAGCTCGGCCAGCACGCCGCCCAGCCCGACCACCACCACCGGGCCGAACGACGGGTCGCGCTTGGCGCCAACGATGAGTTCGAGGTCACGCGCCAGCATCGGCTGCACCAGGTACCCGAGGATGCGGGCTTCGGGCCGCGCCTGCCGCACCGCGACCGCAACGCGGGCGAAGGCCTCGCGCACCGCCGCGGCGTCTGCCAAGCCCAACGCCACCCCGCCCGCTTCGGTCTTGTGCGGGACGTCGGGCGACTCGACCTTGAGCACCACCGGGAAACCGACCTCGGTGGCCGCACGCACCGCCGCCTCGGCGTCCTGCACCAGGCGCTCCGGCACCACCGGCACGCCGTACAGCGCCAGCGCGCGCTTGGCCTGGCCTTCGGTCACCAAGTTGCCGGGCGCACTGGCCAGCAAGTCGGCCGCCGTGCGACGCGCCGCGGCATCGATCAACCCGGGCGCCGGCTGCTGCTGTGCACGTTCTCGCTCGCGCAGGAAGCGTTCACGCTGGTGCCAGGCCTTGAGGGTGCGCATGCAGCGGTCCATCGACCGGAACACCGCCATGCCCGGCAGGTGCTCCACCACCGTGGCGCCGGGTTCTTCGAGCCACTGCGACAGCCAGACGCAGCACACCGGCTTGCCGCATTCACTGCCCACCGCGGCCAGCGCCTGCAACCGCTGCGTGCCCGAGAGGTAGGCGTAGGGATGCGGGATCACCAGCGCGCTGAACTCCGGGCTCTTCAGCAGCGCCCGTGCGCAGGCCGGCATGGCCTCGGGCGTGTTGAGGATCTGCGCGGTGACGTCGCAGGGATTGCGGGCCGAGCCGAACTCGGGGATGTGCGAGCGCAGCAGCGCGGCCACCTCGGCATCGGGCTGCGGCAGGGACACGCCGTGCTGCTCGGCCTTGTCTGCCACCATGATGGCCGCGCCGCCCGAGGTGGCCAGCGCGGCCACGCCGGCGGACGACGGCCGGCCGGCCTTGGCCAGGAAGGCGGCAGTTTCGACCAGCGCCTCGAAGTCGGTCACCTCGACGAAGCCGCAGTGCTCGAACG
>JBDTQF010000040.1:0-20909 GCA_039932275.1 Burkholderiales bacterium | reverse complement strand
GCATGGTGTTCCAGCACTTCGAGCTGTTCCCGCACCTGAGCGTGACCGAGAACCTGACGCTGGCGCAGATCAAGGTGCTGGGCCGCAGCAAGGACGACGCCATGAAGCGCGGCCTGAAGATGCTCGACCGCGTCGGCCTGATGGCGCACAAGGACAAGTTCCCCGGCCAGCTCTCGGGCGGCCAGCAGCAGCGCGTGGCGATCGCCCGCGCGCTCAGCATGGACCCGATCGTGATGCTGTTCGACGAACCCACCTCGGCGCTCGACCCCGAGATGGTCGGCGAGGTGCTCGACGTGATGGTGCAGCTGGCCCACGAAGGCATGACCATGATGTGCGTGACCCACGAGATGGGCTTCGCCCGCAAGGTCAGCCACCGGGTCATCTTCATGGACGTCGGCAAGATCGTCGAGGACTGCAGCAAGGATGAGTTCTTCGACCACCCCGACGCGCGCAGCCCGCGGGCCAAGGACTTTCTGTCGAAGATCCTCCAGCACTGAGCGGGTAGATGACCGCGCCGGGCGGCGGCAGGCGGTCACTTGCGAATTCCGTGCGGGCTTCATCGGCCCGGCGCCTTCGACGCCGCTGGATGCCCAGTGTCCGCCGACAATCGCGCCCGACGCGTATTGACGAGGCGGTATGAGGGAGTGGACACGCAAGTTGCGACGGTTCGCATGGGGGCGGGCGTCGATCGGCCATGAGGTCGCGAACGGGCCGTCCGACGGCCGCGCCGAGGCCGCGGGATGGGTGCAACTGCTCGGCCAGGTGTCCGTCGAAGTCACCGCACTGGCCGTGGCGCCGGACGGGCAGACCGTGGCGGCGGGCCATGCCGATGGGCTGGTGCGGCTGCTGCGGCCACGCACGGGCCTGGAGCTGCAGAGCTACGGTCACGACAGCGCGGTGCTGAGCCTGGCCATCAGCCCCGATGGCGGCTGGCTGGCCATTGGCACGCAGGACGGCGAGGTGCATGTGATCGACCTGCGTCACGGCCGCGAACACAGTCGCCAACCCGTCAGCGGCGAGGCGCGCACGCAGCGCATCACCTGCCTGGCGTTCAGTCCCGACAGCCGGCGGCTGGCGGTGGCTGCCGGGGTGACGGTGCGGCTGTTGGATGTGCAGGCGTCGCAGCCGCTGTGCCTGCTCAGCGGCCACGCCGATGCCGTCACCTGCCTGGCCTACAGCCCCGACGGCGCGTGGCTGGCCAGCGGCGCGCTCGATGGCAGCCTGCACATCTGGCAGGCCGAAACCGGCACGCTGCAGCACGGCTTGCAGCGGCAGGGTCCGATCAGCGCGCTGTGCGTCAGCAGCGACAGCCTGTGGCTGGCGTTCGGCACCCGCGACGGTACGGTGGTCGTCAGCCAGTGGACACCCGAGCGGCTGGACCGGCTGCGCCAGATCGAAGGCCAGGGCCCGGCCGTGGTGGGGCTGGCCTTCAGCGCCGACAGCCTGCGCCTGGCGGTGGGCAAGCGGGGCCGGCTCGGGAGCGCGGCGGCAGACGGTGGCCCGCCGCACCTGCGCCTGTGGGACACGCAGACCGGTCACCTGGCCGATGAACATGGCCTGGGCGACATCCTGCTCAGCCGCATGGCCTACAGCCCTGACGGCCGCTGGCTGGCCTGCGGCACGCACCGCGGCGAGGTGCGGCTGATGGGCACCGAGCAGGGCGACGACCTGCGCAGCATGGCCCGCAGCAACGTGTTCGTGACGCAGATGGCGCTCAGCGCCGATGGCCTCTGGCTGGCCAGCGGCAGCGAAGAAGGTGTGATCAGCCTGTGGGACCCGGCCACCCGGCGCCTGCACAAGACGCTGAAGATGCATGCGGCGCCGGTGGTGGCGCTGGCGTTCAGCGCCGATGGCCGCTGGATGGTCAGCGGCGGCCTGGACGGCGGCGTGGTGCTGTGGGGCCGCGGCGACCCGCGCCTGCTGCAGGGCCCGCGCGGGCTGAGCTGCCTGGCCTTCAGCGGCGATGGCCGCTGGCTGGCGCTGGGTGGTGCTGGCGGCACGATGCATCTGTGCGATCTGCAGGCCAAGGTGCCTGTGGTCGGGCCGGCGCTGTTGAAGGCCGCGTTCGGCATCACCGCGCTGGCCTTTTCGGCCGGCGACCGCTGGCTGGCCGTGGGCAGCAGCGAAGGCACGGTGCATCAATGGGATCTGGCCGCCGGCCGCCTGCACGGCAAGCGCAAGGCGCCCGGCAATGGCCTGGCCAGCCTGGCCGTGAGTGCCGACGGCCGCTGGCTGGCCAGCGGGGCGCGTGACGGCAGCGTTGGGCTGTGGTCGCTGACGGCCAGGACAGCGGACGATGCGGCGACGCTGACGCTGTCGGGTTTGACCCGGCCGGCCGCGCAATTGCGTTTCAGCCGGGATGGCGCCTGGCTCGGTGCGGCCTGCGAGCGCGGCGAAGTGCATGTCTGGTCGCTGCCGGATGGCGCGCGGCAGGCCAGCCATCCGGCCGCCGCGGCGCGCTACCGCAGCCTCGGTCTTGCGGAACCGGTGCGGCCCCTCACTGGCCACGGCATCGAGGCTGCGGGCCTGTGGCTCCGGTCGTTGCCACGACCGATGCCGCTGCCTGCCACCACAGCGGCACGGGTGGACGGCGAGCGGCCTGGCACCGCGTAGCGCTTCGCGGTCGCGCTGTGGCTACTTGCTGATCTCGAGCTTGTAGACAGGCTCGGTGCCGACGCTGTCGGAGCGCACGGCGTAGTAGCCGTCGGTGGTCTGCACGATGAAGCGGCACCATTCCTCGGTGGGCAGGCCGCGCCATTCGATCAGCACACAGTAGCGACCGTCGTCCGAGATCTGCCACTTGCCGCGGGCCGTGCTGCCGCGGTTGCGGCCGACGGTGGCCGCGTTAACGCCCTGGTTGTCTGACGAGATGATGAAGCTGCCGTCAGCATCGTTGGTCCAGAAATGGGTGTTGCCGCGGCCGCTGACGCGGCTCATCTTTGCGCCGGCCATCAGCGGGGTGACCTCTTCCTTCGAGAGCTTCTTGGGGCTCTTGGACTCGAGGTCACGTAGCACCATTCGCTCTGGCGGGAGCTGCGCGCCCGCCAGAGCGGCGCTCATCAGCAGCGCGGCAGCCAGCAACTTGTTGGGTCTTTGCACGGTGTTCTCCTCGTTGGGTAAGCAAGGTCGGCCCGGTGGGCAGGCCTGCACTCCGTGCTGCCGAGGACAGGCTCTCAATGCATTGTGCAGCCTCGGTCACCCGACGCCAACCGTGGTGGCGACAATCGGGTCATGAACAAGCCGCCCGCCCAGCTCACCCTCACCCGCCCGGACGACTGGCACCTGCACGTGCGTGACGGCGCGGCGATGGCCGCCGTGGTGCCGCATACCGCGCGCCAGTTCGGCCGCGCCATCATCATGCCCAACCTGCGCCCGCCGGTGACCACCACCGCACAGGCGCTGGCCTACCGCGACCGCATCCTGGCGACGGTGCCGGCCGGTGTCGACTTCACGCCGTTGATGACGCTGTACCTCACCGACAACACCCCGGCCGATGAGATCCGCCGTGCCACGGCGGCCGGCATCGTCGCGCTGAAGCTCTACCCGGCCGGCGCCACCACCAACAGCGACGCCGGCGTCACCGACATCCGCAAGACTTACGCGGCGCTGGAAGCAATGCAGCGCGAAGGCCTGCTGCTGCTGGTGCATGGCGAGGTCACCGACCCGGCGGTGGACGTGTTCGACCGCGAGGCGGTGTTCATCGATCAGGTGATGCAGCCGCTGCGGCGCGACTTCCCGGCACTGAAGGTGGTGTTCGAACACATCACGACGAAGGAAGCCGCCGAGTACGTGGCGGGGGCGGATGCCTACACCGCCGCCACCCTGACCGCGCACCATCTGCTCTACAACCGCAACGCTATCTTCCAGGGTGGCCTGCGGCCGCACTACTACTGCCTGCCGGTGCTCAAGCGCGAGGTGCACCGCCAGGCGCTGGTGGCAGCGGCCACCTCGGGCTCGCCGAAGTTCTTCCTCGGCACCGACAGCGCACCGCATGCCGCGCACCTGAAAGAGCATGCCGCGGCCTGCGCTGGCTGCTACACCGCGCTGTCGGCGCTGGAGCTGTACGCCGCGGCCTTTGAAGCCGCCGGGGCGCTTGACAAGCTCGAAGGCTTCGCCAGCCACCACGGCCCGGCGTTCTACGGCCTGCCGCGCAACACCGGCACGGTGACCCTGGTGCGCCGCGCCTGGACGCTGCCGGCCGAGCTGCCGTTTGGCGATGCCACGCTCAAGCCACTGGGCGGCGGGGAAACTTTGTCCTGGCAACTGGTCTAAGGGGCGCGGCTGCGTATGCCCTGCGCTTGAAACGCGGGCCCGCGGCGCCATCTGACGCAGGTCTCCTTCATCGTTCAAGTTCTTCTAGCTGGACACCATGAAACGTATCGCTCTGTTCCTGCTCACCAACGTGGCTGTCATGGTGGTGCTCGGCATCGCCGCCAGCCTGCTGGGGGTCAACCGCTACCTGACGGCCTCCGGGCTCAACCTGACCAGCCTGCTCGGCTTCGCGCTGATCATGGGCTTTGGCGGCGCCATCATCTCGCTGCTGATCAGCAAGCCGGTCGCCAAGTGGAGCACCGGCGCCCAGGTCATCAACGAGTCGACCGACGCCACCCACCGCTGGCTGGTGGCCACGGTCGAACGCTTTGCGCAGCAAGCCAAGATCGGCATGCCCGAGGTGGCCATCTTCGACGGCGCGCCCAATGCTTTTGCCACCGGCGCGTTCAAGAACTCGGCGTTGGTGGCGGTGTCCACTGGGCTGCTGCAGAGCATGAACCGCGAGGAGGTCGAGGCCGTCATCGGCCACGAGGTGGCCCACATCGCCAACGGCGACATGGTGACGATGACGCTGATTCAGGGCGTGATGAACACCTTCGTGGTGTTCCTGTCGCGCGTCATCGGCTACTTCATCGACCGCGTGGTGCTGAAGAACGACCGCGACGGCCCGGGCGTCGGCTACCTGGTCAGCACCGTGGTGCTCGACCTGCTGCTGGGCATGGTGGCGGCCGTCATCGTGGCCTGGTTCTCGCGCCAGCGCGAGTTCCGTGCTGACCGCGGTGCGGCGCAGCTGATGGGCCGCAAGCAGCCGATGATCCATGCGCTGGCGCGCCTGGGCGGCCTCGACCCCGGTGCGATGCCGCAGAGCCTGGCAACGATGGGCATCAGTAGCCGACCCAGCGGCCTGATGGCGCTGTTCTCCAGCCACCCGCCGATCGAGGAACGCATCCGCGCGCTGCAGCAGGCCTGAGACGTTCATCAGGGGACCTGCTCAGCTGATCAGGAGACCCCGGACAGGTTCAACGCACGCTGGGCTTCGGCAAGGCGTGCCATCACGACCTCGAACTCCGGTGGCGCGGCAATGAACATGGCGCGCATCTGTGCGTAGTCGCGCGACAAGGCCGCGCGTCTTTCATCGGTCGGCAGCAACCGAAACGTGGCTGGCCGCGCCAAGCCGTAGCGAGCCCACTGGCGCGCAAACACCCGGCTCTTCCATTCGACGACACGTTCGCACAGCGCATGGTCTGCGAGCATCGCGGCGGCGTCGGGATGGCGAAGCAATCGCTCCATGTCGGCATAGTGCCGCGCGTAGCGATCCGGCGTGGCCTGGTCCGCGGGCCGGTGGTGCTCGGCGTGCAGGATGGTGGCCTTTTCCCAGAACGTGCGTGCCAGTTCAAGCGCGGTGACCTGGCACTGCCAATCAGGGAAGGCTGCAGGGAAGTCGTCGACGACCCAGGGGCGCACCGCATGCTGCTCGGTGGGCCTCTGGTCGGTGAGGGACCCCAGTTCGAGCTTCACTTCGCGACGCAGGTACGCGAAGCCGGCCTCGGAGGCCGTCGGGTACTCGAAGTGCACGACCGGCGAGCGCGCGACAGCGTCGTCTTCGTAGCGAAGCCATGATGCGCCTGCTGGGCGGCGACCGAGGTGGTCGACGATGGCCTGTTCGAGCCGCGGCATGAGGACGTTGCGCGTCTGCTCACCACATTGCGCCTGCATCTGTGCCAGCGCTGCATCGCGCCGCGTTCGGCTCTTCATGGCCGCGAAGACCGATTCGTCCGCGCCCACGAAGGCCGGCGACATCGACAGGTCGATGTCCTCGGAGAAGCGGTCGATCACGCCGTAGACCTTGGACAGCGACGTGCCACCCTTGAACACGAGATGCGGTGCCAGGGCAGGGTCTGCGAAGAGAAGCCCCAGCAGCCAGCTGACCCAGAAGTCTTTCTCGACCATCACGCTCGACACGGCCATGCGCGCTGCAGTCTGCGTGAACGCGAGCGCCCGCCGCTCGGGTGCAAGCGCTACGAACTGCGATGCGAGCTTCGCCATCGACTCGCTACCTGTCGGTTGCCAAGGCACGCAGGGTGGGTTGCATCCACCCCGGTGCCAAGCTCAAGTCGTCCAACAGTGTGCGGCGCTCGGCCACCGGAACGCTGCGCCTGAGCTTTGCAAGCCGTTGTGGTGTCACGTGCTCGGGCCCGAGGCTGCGCAGGGCCTGGATCACCAGGCCGCTGGTGCGCCCCGCCGCAGCCATCTGGCGTGGTGTGGTGCGTTTGAGCACGATCTGCATTGGCCCCGCTTTCACCGTGCGGCTGGTGCCATCGGTCAGGAACTCGACCCGTGCAGGCACCTGGTCGGACAGGCCGAGCAGGTTGGCGGCATAAGCGCCTGTCGGTTGCAGCCGCAGCTTGTCCTTGCCGGTGAGTGCCGCGACCACGGCATCGACCGACGGCCACAAGGTGCCGAGCAGCGGGTCGCGCCGAGGCTTGTCGTACAGGCCTCTCGACAGTCGGCGCAGTTCGTCGCGCGCGACCAACCGTTGCAGGGCCTTGTCGACCGCGGCGCGGCCACCCAGGCTCGCAAACAGCGCCGGTGTGAACACGGTGCCGGGCTTCGCGCGGCGCACCTTGCGAGAGATGGCGGCGTCGATGCTCGAATCGACGGTGCGCCGGGGTCGTACATCCCGGGTTGTGCTGGTGAGCGGCGACATGGTGGCGGCTTTCATGTCCGAAAAATAGCACGTTTTTCGGACAGATAGAAGAACCTGGAGCAGACGTTGACTCGTCGCCGCCGGATGCCGACGGACCATGCCAAGGTGATGCGCGGCCCGGTTGCCAGCCACCACCTCGATTGCGGGCTGAGTTTGGCCAAGGCTAGACTCATCCCGAGACTTCATTGGAAAGATGCCCTTGATCAAGTTGCTACACACAGCCGACTGGCAGATTGGCAAGCAGTACGGCCAATTCGACACCGATGACGCAGCGCTCTTGGCCGAGGCACGTTTTGCCGTGGTTGAGCGGCTGGCGCAGTTGGCGGTCGCACAGGGCGTCGACGCCGTGCTGGTGGCGGGTGATGTATTCGACGCGCAAGGCGTCGCTGACAAGACCATTCACCGGCTCTTCAACAGCATGGCGACATTCAGCGGGCCGTGGGTGTTGATCCCCGGCAACCACGACGCCGGCCTTGCCGAATCGGTCTGGACCCGCGCCGCGCGCCTGAACGCGGTGCCCCCGAATGCGCATGTCTGCCTGCGGCCAGAACCACTGTTGTTCCCTTCGCTGGGCCTGGCCGTGCTGCCGGCGCCGTTGACGCAGCGCCACACACACAACGACCTGACCGAATGGTTTGCCGCGGCGCAGGTGCCACCGGGGCTGTTCCGCGTGGGCCTGGCGCACGGCAGCGTGCAGGGCATCCTGGCCGAAGACATCGACTCCAGCAATCCGATTGCGGCGGCGCGTGCCGAGCAGGCCGCACTCGACTACCTGGCCCTGGGTGACTGGCACGGGTGCAAGCAAGTCGACGCACGCACCTGGTACAGCGGCACGCCGGAAACAGACCGCTTCAGGGCCAACGCGTCCGGGCAGGCGTTGATCGTGAGCCTGTCCGAACCCGGCAGCCTGCCGAGCGTGACGCAGCACGCCACAGGTCAGTACCGCTGGCGCGACGACACCGTGGATCTGCAGGTGCCCAGCGACATCGACGCCCTGCTGCAGCAACTGGCCGGCCTGACAAGCGCCGACGTGGTCGCACTCAACTTGACCGGCCGCATGGACCTGCCGGGACGGCGGCGCTTGATGGCTTCCATCGGGCAGGCACGCGGCCGGGCGCGCAGTTTGGCCGCCGACCTCTCGGCCTTGCGTTTCGAGCCTACGGCCGAAGACATCGGCGCATTGCAGGCCGACGGCTACCTGGGCGACGTGATCGCCAACCTGCGGGCGGCCCAGGGGGGTGCGGCCACCGAGTCTGCGGACGTGGCGCGCGACGCGTTGGCACTGCTGGCCGGCATCCTGGACGAGCGACGCGCCGGCGCGAGGGCTGCACCTTGAAGATCACGCGCATTCGGCTGGAGCAGTTCAAGCAGTTTCGCAAGCCCGTCGAGATCACCGGCCTCACCGACGGCATCAACCTGTTCACCGGCCCCAACGAAGCCGGCAAGAGCACCATCGTGGCCGGTGTGCGTGCGGCCTTCTTCGAGCGTCACCGGTCCAGCAGCGTCGACGACTTGCGGCCATGGGGCGACGCGTCTGCATCACCGACGGTGGAACTCGAATTCACCGTGGCTGGCCAGTCCTATCGCCTGACCAAGAGCTTTCTGGGCAAGAAGCGCTGCGAGTTGCAGGCCGGCCCGCAGCGGCTCGACGGCGCGCTGGCCGAAGACCATCTGGCAGAGCTGCTCGGGTTCCAGTACGCGGGCAAGGGCGCCAGCGCGGCACAGCACTGGGGCATCCCTGGCTTGCTGTGGATTCAGCAAGGCGCCGGCCAGGACATTCACGACCCGGTGGCGCATGCCACCGACCACCTGCGCAACGCCTTGAATGCGTCACTCGGCGAAGTGGCCAGCAGCGGCGGCGACGACGTGCTGGCCACGGTGGAAGCGCAGCGCAACGAACTGCTGACGCCTGCCGGTGGCGCCCCGCGCGGGGCCTTGTCAGATGCCCTGAAGGGACAGGTGCAACTGGAGGCCGAGCTGAAGGCAGCCGACACCGACGTGGCCACCTATCGGCACAAGGTGGACTTGCTCGGCGGCTTGCGGCGCGACCAAGCCGTTGACGAGGCCGAGCGGCCCTGGGCCGGCTTTCGCACGCAGGAGCACGAGGCGCGCGGCAAGTTGGAGGCCATCGAACGTGTGCAGAACGCGCTGGCAGCCGAGCGCCAGCGCGCCGAACAGCTGGACGCGCAAGTCAAGCTGCTGCGTGGCCGGCTGGAAGCGTTTGCCGAGCAAGAGGCTGCGGCCAAGACACGCAGCGTGGCGGTGGAGGCGGCGCAGCAGGCGGCCAGCGCTGCGGCGCATCTGGTGGCCCAGTGGGCAACCCAGGCCAGCGCTGCGGAATCTGCCTATGAAGCGGCAAGAAACCTGCTGCGCCGGGTGCGCCAGCACGACACCCGCGCCAGCCTGGCCCGCGAACTCGACGAGCTGAAGCAGAAAGCCCAGACCACACAGCTGCGGCTGCAGCAGGTGGAGGCTGAGCAAGCCAGGGCGCTGGATCTGCAGGCGCAGGCGGCAGCCTCGCAGATTGATGCCGGCGTGCTGCAGCAGCTGCGCACGCAGCGCCAGCAGTTGCGCGAACTGCAGATTCAGCGTGCCGCGGCGGCAACCCGCCTGCGTTTCAAGCTCGTTGACGGCCACGGCGTTCAACTGAGTGGCGAGCCGCTGGCTGGCACGGGCGAAAGGCTGCTGCTGGAGGCCGCCACACTGCAACTGGGTGCGATGGGCCAGATCGAGATATCCCCCGGTGGCGCCGACCTGGCCGAGCTGGGCCGCCAGGAGAGCGTCGTGAGCGACGCGCACGCCGCAGGGCTGCAACGGCTGGGCCTGGCGTCATTGGACGAAGCCGAGGCGCGGCATCAGGCGCACACCCAGCGTGCCGCCGAGCTGAAAGCGATGGTTGCCACGCTGAAGGCCCTGGCGCCCAAGGGCGTGGACGCGCTACGCGCCGAGGCCTTGGCGCAGGCCGCCCGGGCCAAGGAGGTCGAGGCGGTGCTGGGCAAGATGCCAGCGGCGCAGGAGGCAGCCGGCGTGCCGCTGCCATCGGTCTCTGAAGCCGAAACCGCGGAAGACGGTGCCCGCCGCACCCTGGAACAGATCAACGCCAGCCTGGGCCCGGCGCGCGTCGCCGCGGGCAACGCGCAAACCGCGCTGGAAGGCGCGCAGCGCGAACACCAGGCGGCGCAGCTCTTGCTGAATGCGCCCGACCGTTCCGACAAACTGCAAGCCGCCAGCCAGGCCTTGGTGGACGCACGCGCCGAGCAGCAGGCACTGGCCGCCTCGGTCAAGGCCAAGGCCGACGAGGTGGCGCAAGCACGCCCCGACATCCTGAAGCAAGACGTCGAACGTTATCAACGCAGCGCCGAACAACTGGAGAAAAGCTTCGAGGAGCGCAAGACGGCCTTGTTGCGCCTGGAAGTCGAACTGGAGAGCGCCGGCGCTCAAGGCCTGGAAGAGCGGCGCGCAGCGTTGGCGCGTGACTTGGCGCAGGCGGCGCGCCGCGCCGAAGAGTTGCGCCGCCGCGCTGCGGCGCTGGACTATTTGCTGAAGCTGCTGAAAGACCAGCGCGGTGCCTTGACGCGCAAGCTGCAGGCGCCGTTGCAGAAGCACCTGAACCATTACCTGCAGCTGTTGTTTCCGCAGGCGCACCTGGCGATCGACGAAACCCTGAGCCCCGGGCCGCTGACGCGCAGCGGGCCGGCGGGGCCGGAGTCAGGTGCCTTCGACGCGCTGAGCTTCGGTGCGCGCGAGCAGATGGGCGTGATCAGCCGGCTGGCTTATGCGGACCTGCTGCGTGAGGCGGGGCGGCCGACCTTGATCATTCTGGACGATGCGTTGGTGCACAGTGATGAGGAGCGGCTGGCGTTGATGAAGCGGGTGTTGTTTGATGCTGGGACTCGGCATCAAATATTGCTGTTTACTTGCCATCCTATGAGCTGGCGGGACGTCGGCGTGATGCCTCGTTCTCTCGCATCATTTCAAGCCAGCGAGTAGACAGTACGGGAGCGAAAGACGCAAACCTATGGAGACTTTGCCTTCTTGCGAATTTCGCGGGAGGCTCGGACTGCATCGACAGCCGCAACTAGCGACGCAATGTCCTTGCCCAAGTCAACGGCGGTCGGCACCGGTGAGTTCTTGCTTGACGATGCGTCATGCGCATCAACAACGCCGCAGCACTTCTTGTGCAAGGACTCGATGGCCGCGCATTCTGTTGCCGAAAAGCCGACAACCTCGCCCAAATTCCCCACCTTGATCCAGTCGCGGTAGCGAACAACGACCCCATTGAAAATCACGTCTTGAATGACGCGTTCAATGGTGGCTCGAAGCAGGCTGTATTGGGTTCGCATGGCAGCGCAGTCAGCTTCAGCGGGGTAAGCAGGCCAGCTCTTGCTCAGCTTGCTCTGCGCCTGCTGTAGCTTGTCGATTCGCTCCTTGTACGGCTGATGTAGCCATGGCAAACCCTGTGTAACTTTCCCGGAGTTTTTGCCTTCCCACTCCAGGTGATGAACCATGTGTTCGATCTTCTCGGATTCAATGAGATCGCACAGTTCTCCAAGGAAGGCTGAGTCGTGGGTAAACACGAGGACTTGCCGCACTTTCGCCAACTCGGCGAACCGCCGCGCTACGTTCTGCCGCCGAAAGTGATCCAGTGACGATACAGGGTCGTCAAATACAACCGCGCCCTCGTGGTTGCCCGTTCGCAGTTCCGCGAGGAACGAACCGATGGCTATGGCACGTTGCTCTCCTTCACTGAGGATGTCTCGAATCTCGGCCGAGATCTCCAAATCAAGTGCCAGCTTGTGCCGCATCTTGCCTTTCTCAACCCGTTCGTCGAGGCGAGGCAGCATCATCGAAACACCGAGCGACTCGAACTCCTCTTCAAGCGCGGTTCGCAGAGGTGCCGTCACAGTCAGGCTCGCAAACTCCTTCGCTTTGTCGGATATTGATTTAGTCCGCAATTCATCCTTGCACTTGTTCAGCAGTGCTTTTGTCTTCATGCGGCCAATCAGGTCAATCACGCTTTGCTTGTGTGGTGCAAGGGCCGCGCGAGCCTTCAGCTCAGCCAACTGCGTGTCGAGCAAAGAGCGCTGCTTGTCATCAGTAGCCTTGACAAAGTTCTGCTCTTGCGCCGTCACAGATTCAACGATGGCGCTGAGGCGGACACATGGGTTCACAGGCAATGGTTGAGGGGCTTGCCAGGCATGGGCCTGTTGCGCTGCGAGAAGCCATGCATGTCTAGCCTGAATTGCGCTTGCAAAGGACGTGACCTCAACTGCGATTCCGGCATCGAACTGATTCAGTTCCTCGGCTAACGACCCCTCCAGTTCGACAACGACAGGCGCATTCCGAATCTTGCTCAATGCTGCGGCCATCGCTTCGCGCTTTTCAGTTGCAGCTTTCGAGACGTTCGCTTGGACGAATGCCTCGAAACGTGCGAAACGCTCGTTGGCTTCGAGCGATAGCGGTTGCTGGCACAGCACGCACTGGGATTCGTCATGAGAGCACGGGAAAGGCTTTCCTGGATATGCCGTTTCCATAGAAAACTGCCGCGCCGCTTGAAACATGGCCTTCCATGTTGGGTCTCCGGTCCCCTGCAGCAAAGGCTCCCCCGCACGCAGGGCCGCTGCCGCGCCCTCTTCGGCGAGGATTGCTGCCTCGGCTTCTTTGTCCATGGTCGATAACTTCTGTATCGCCTCTTCGGTGACCCAAACATTTGCCGCTTCGATACGGCTCTGAAAGGCCTTGACGCGCGCCGCCGCAAGCTTTAGTGCCGTGGCCTTCGCCTTGGGGTCGTTCTCATTGAGAGTCTTTTCGAGCGACGCCAGAAGTTCCTGATCCTCTGGCGTCATGCTGCCCAGGTCTTCGACATCGGAGGTCGCTGTCTTCTCGCTCAGCGTCGCAATGAGTGCCCCGACCTTGGTTGTACCCAAGAGGTGCTTGAACGCATCTGTGCTGGTCGAGGTTGCGGCAATCTCAGCACTGAGTTTCTCGGTCAGTCCCGGCAGAACAACTTGCGCCAAGTTCTCAACCACGTCCAACCCGGCTGGGAGATAGGCGATATCTTGGTGATCGTCCAAGTACGCTCGCGCGCAGTACGTATCGAAGACAGCCACGCTGGCAAGCTCTGTGGGCGGAGGCACGCCCTTTTGCCACTTGACGGTATGTGCGGCACTTCCAAGTTCAATATCGAAAACTGCCTGAGGTATGGCGCCCTTCGCGGGCTTCTCCAATGCGTTCTGTCGAACGTCTTCCGCTGCACCCCTCGAACGGCACGCTCTCTTTAGAACGCGTGCATAGCCCGATTTCCCAGACCCGTTTCCGCCGTAGATGATCGTGAGGCCCCGCCGCGCGAATCGCAGTGTCTGGTCAGGCGCAAGGCGATTGACGTTAACTACCTGCCGCATGGCCACCATGGTCACGGCCGCACCCGGTGCAGCCGTGACCGGCACGTGATGCCTAGCGAAAGGCTCAGGCTTTCGCTTCTCCGCATCGGGCAGGCCGATGCCGTCCTTCAGCATGGCGTACAGATCGTCCATCGCGTTGGCGGTCAGCGTCCGCTGAAACAAGCGGCGAACCGCATCTTGTTGCCACGGCTTCAGGCTGGTCATTGACCAAGCCACGATGTGTTCTATCAACATTGATCAGTCTCCTCGTCCCAACTACCCGATCAGCGCCTGGTCCATCGCTTTCTGAAATCTTTCGCGGCTCGTCGAGCGAAGTCGTTGGAGGCCGAGTTGCCGCGCCATCTCAAGAATCGCGTCATCGGTACTGGCGGTCTTGGCGCGCACCTGCCGCGCCAAGTCAATAAGTTCTGGCATACAAACTTCGTCGATGGCCCTGGCGCTGTCACCGAGTGCCGGGCGGAAAGAGATCGATAGTTCCGGTCCCCGCGAAGCCGCCCAGTAAAACGCCCCAACGTTTTCCTCAGTCGTTTGGTGCACCTTCCCCGCCAGCTTCTCCACCCGCTCCTGAATCCGCGCTCCCGTCCTCTGCCACCCATGCGCCCGGGCAATGCGCCGCGCCAGCACCGTGTCGAGCACCGGCCCCTCGACTTCGACAACGTGGGCAATCATCGTCATCAGTACCGCGTCGTAGCCGCTGTTGAAGAACGCGTCGGCGTTCACCGCATCGACAACGGCCGTAGGGTCCGATTCCACGAAGACGGCTGGCCCGGCCGCCGCACTGTTGGCTGCGTTGCGCGCATAGACCTCGGCTTCCTGCTCTTGCGGCTGGGGTTCAGCCGGTGCGGGTTTCAGCCCCAACCCAAGCTGAGCCTGCGTTGCGTCATCAAAGCCCGCGCCGGTTGAGGTTGCAGCGTCAAGCGGCGCAGCCTCCTCGCGTGCCTTCGTTATGGCCGCTGCCGCTGCATCCGCGGCAGCTTGCCTCTCTGCTTCCTCTGCGCGCCTGGCCCTGCTGGTCTGCAGCAAGCCGCGCAATTTCGCGTCTAGCTTCTCCAGCGTCCCCACCCGGTCCACCCACCAGTCGGTGGACCACACGCGCTCGATCTGCCAGCCCAGGCCGCGCAGCACCTGCTCGCGCAGCATGTCGCGGTCGCGAGCAGTGGCGCTGCGGTGGTAGGTGGCCCCGTCGCACTCGATGCCGCTCAGGTAGCTGCCCCGTGCATCGGGGTGCACCACGGCCAGGTCGATGCGGAAGGACGATGCGCCGATCTGGGTGTGCAGCTCCCAGCCCTTGCCGGCCAGTGCCTTAGCCACGGCTTCTTCAAATGGGCTTTCAAAGTCGCCCAGGCTGCCACGCGTGGCTTCGGCCAATGAACGCGGGCCGCGTTCGGCAAACTCCAGAAAGTGCTTCAGGTCACGCACGCCCAGGGCCTGGGTGCGCGCCAGGTCCATCTGCTCGCCCTTCAGGCTGCTGAACACCCGCAGCTCGTGCCGCGCGCGTGTGATGGCCACATTCAAGCGGCGCTCGCCGCCAGTGCGGTTCATCGGGCCGAAGTTCATCGACACCGCACCGCCCAGGTCGGGCCCGTAGGTGATGGAGAAGTACATGATGTCGCGCTCGTCGCCCTGCACACTCTCCAGGTTCTTGACGAACAGCGGCTCCAGCTCCACCTCGTCGAAGTAAGGTTCGATGGCGGGGTCGCGGCGGCGTTCTTCGTCCAGTAGGTCTTCGATCAGGTCCTTCTGCTCGGTGTTGAAGGTCACCACGCCAATGGTCAGCCGGCTCTCGCGAAAGCCCGGCGACTTGAGCCGCGCCACGATGTCGGCCACCAGGGCCTTGGCCTCGGGCTTGTTGATGCGCGCACCACCCTTCTCGTAGGTACCTTTGACGTGATGGAAGCTCACCGCCCGGTCTTCGGTGACGGGCGACGGGAAGGTGACGAGGGAACCGCCGTAGTAGTGGTGGTTGCTGAATGCGATCAGGCTCTCGTTGCGGCTGCGGTAGTGCCAGGCCAGGTTCATCGTCGGCAGGTTGGCGCCAAGGCATTCGTCGAGGATGCTTTCCAGGTCGCGCTCTACATCTTCTTCATCAGCAGACGACTCCGCGCGGTCGAAGAAGTTGGTGGGTGGCAGTTGTTTCGGGTCGCCCACCATCACCACTTGCTTGCCGCGGGCGATGGCGCCCACCGCGTCCCACACGGGGATCTGGCTGGCTTCGTCGAACACCACCACGTCGAAGGCGTTGGCGTCGGCGCTCAGATACTGGGCAATCGACAAGGGGCTCATCAGCAGGCAGGGCGTCAGCTTCGTCAGCGCCGATGGGATGCTGCTCATCAGCGTGCGCAAGGGCAGGTGCGCGCGCTTCTTGTTGATCTCGTGCCGCAGGATGCCCCACTCCGAGTTGCGGGTCACGCCGTCCTGCTTGGGCAAGTCGGCACACAGCGTGGCGCGCACCCAGGCGCGGGTCAGCTCGGTGTACTGGGCTTCCAGCGCTCGGAAGTCGCCGATGCGTTTTTCATGCTCGGCGGCGACGAAGCTGCGGATGACGGGCTCGTTGTCGACCACCGCGTTCAGCCACCAGCGGCTGTAGCCGGTCTCGAAGGCGCGGCGGGTGGTGCCGGCCGCGATGGCGCCGTTCTCGACGCCCGCGACCATCGGCGCCAGGCCGAGAGAGCTCGCCTGTTGGCAGACCTTGCGCCAGGCGCACCAGGCGTTCAGGCGGGCGGCCGATTGCACGATGGCAGCGCAGCGCTGCGCCAGTTCGTCGAGCGCCATGTCGCTGAAGGCGGCTTGGGTGGCTTCGGTGAACGCACCTGCGGCGCTCAGCCGATCGGTGCTGGGTTGCAAAGCGCCCCATGCTTGCAGGTAGGACAGGCCTGCGCCCGCGACCGGGCCGGTGGGCTCCAGCAAGGCATTGCCTTCGCCGATCAGCTTGTCCAGCGCCGCCTTGAGCGCAGCGATGTCCTCGGGCGTCGTTGCCAGGCTGGCGATGGCGGCGGCCATCGAGGCTTGGAACTTCGATGCTTTGTCCAGCTCGTCGAGTCGGGTGCCGAGGCCGCTCCACAGGCCGGCTGTGAGCGGTGTCAGGTCGTCGAAGCTGGTCAACTGCTGCTCGACGGCGGCGCGTTGGCGCAGGCGCTGCCAGTCGGCGGCCATGGCGGCACCACAGTCGCCGTTGGCCACGCGCTGGTGCTCGCCGGCCAAAGGGCCTGCGCCGCGCACGGCTGCGCGCGCGGCGTTGAAGGTCAGCGCCGCCTCGACCAGCGGTTCACGGGTGGCTTGTCCTGCCCACAGGCCGGCTGTGGCCGGGCCCAGGAGGTCGAGCACGGCAATGTCGGTGTCCAGGGCTTTCAGCGCTCGCACGCGCTCCAGGTCTTTGGCCATGCGTTCACCGCAGCGACCATTCGCCACGGCGTCCAGCCCCTCGTCGACCCACTGTTGCTCCTGACGAGCCGCGGCCAGCACCTGTTGAAACCGCAATGCGGCGCCCGCCAGATCGGGTCGGGTCTTCAGGCCGACCCAAATGCCTTCGGCGCCTGGCCCGATCTCCAGGGCCTGCACCTCGGAGCGCAATGCCCGAATGCGCACCAGCGAGTGCAGGTCGCGCGCGATATCGGGCTCACCTTCGCCTGCGACCGCTGTCTCCAGCGTGGCGCGCAGCTTGCGCTTGGCCAGCCAGGACAGGGGCCAGACGGCCTTCTCGGCCTTGGCCCAGTCGCGCTGCAGCTGGGTCACATTGAGTTGCTCGACCGGTTCGCCGTAGGTCACTGAAAGCTGCTGTGTCGTCTTCGTGATCTGGTCAAGCAGCGCCAGACCCTTCTGCAACTCGGTTTGCATGTCTGCTGACCAGGGCATGCCCAGCCCGGCATGTGCGGTGCGCCGCTGTGCCAGCAGGGCCAGGCCCTTTCGGCAGTCGGCCACGACGGACTGAGGCCAGTCCACGGCAAGCTGGGCGCTGATGTCGCGGTGCTGCTTCAACAGGCTTGCGCCTGCCTGCATCCGCTCGCCCAGGCTGCGTGCGTCGGCGCGCAGCACAAACCGCCAATCGCGCCCAGCCGCGTGAGGCAAGGCCCTGGCCAGCACACCGACCGCGCCACGGGCCCGCCGCGTCAATGTCAACGCGAGCGGCACGGGCGGCAGGCCGATGGCACTTGCAAAGCGTTGATGCGCGGCCTGCAGCGCTTGCACTGCCGGCAGCACGCCGCGTGCTGCATCCACCAGGGTTTGCTGCCAGGCGGGTGACCAATCGCTGTGTGCCACGGCGGTCAGTGGGTGGTTCAGCAGCGCGCCGTGACCCACGGCGGCGGCGTTGACCTCCAGACGGTCCACGACGTCGCGCATGGTGTCCAGTGCAGCGCGGTCGTGGGCGTTGGCGCTGCCCCAGCTCAAGGCCAGTTCGGCAACGTCTTCGCCATCGACCACCCGCCCGATGGCGTCGAAGGCGCTCATGCCGTTGGGGTGCCGGAAGTGCAGTCGCTCGACGTAGCCATTGAGATCGTCGCGCAAGCGCTGCAGGCGCTGTGCCTGTGCACGCCAGGTCTCGGGGTCCACGTCGCCCTGGGCTTCCCAGGCGTTGTGAAGCTGCGCCAGCACGTCGAGTTTGCGTGCCTTGCTGGAGTGCAGCTCCAGGCAAAATTCGCCGAGCTTCACCTCGCGCAGGCGCCGGTAGACCACATCGAGCGCGGCGATCTTCTCCGAGACGAACAGCACCCGCTTGCCCTCGGCCAGGCACTGCGCGATCAGGTTGCTGATGGTCTGGCTCTTGCCCGTGCCGGGCGGGCCGATGAGCACAAAGTCCTTGCCCTTCACCGCAGCCATCACCGCCGACAGCTGCGACGAGTCGGCCGGCAGTGGGCAGAAGATCTTCTCGGGTGAGAACTCGTGGTCCAGGTGTTTCGGGTTCGGGAAGGCGACGCCCTGCGGATAACTATCGCGCGGCGTGTCGATCAGGTGCTTGACGACCGGGTTCTCGCGCAACTGGTCGGTGCGCTCGGTCAGGTCCTTCCACATCAGGTACTTGGCGAACGAGAACATGGCCAGCACCACGTCTTCGGCAACTTCCCAGCCCTTGATGTCCTTCACGGCACGCGACACGGCCTTCCATATGGCCCGCACGTCCAGGCCCGCATCATCTCTCGGCAGCTCGCCATCGGCGATGCCCAGGTCGAGCTTGAAGTCCTGGCGCAACATTTCAATCAGCGTCGGGTTGAAGCGGGGCTCATCGTCGTGCAGCGTCAGCGTGAAGCCCGAGCGCATGCTCTTGCGGTGCAGCGTCACCGGCACCAGGATCAAGGGCGCGCGGTACTTGCTGCCGGGCTTGTCGTCGCGGTTCCACGAGAGGAAGCCGAGCGCGACGTACAAGGTGTTGGCTCCGCCTTCCTGCAGGGTGGTGCGGGCAGTGCGGTAGAGGTCTACCAAGCGCGGTTCGAGTTCGTCCTGTGCCACGCCGATGAACACCTCTCGGCGCTTCAAGGCGTCGAGCGCATGCGCGCGGCGCAGGTCTTCGCGTTCGCGCCCTTCGTGAATGGCCTGGTCGCGCGGGTCCGCACCGTCCATCAGATCGGGCCGAGCCAGCAGCTTCAGCGCCTGCCCGTCGGCCAACAAGTCCTCCAACGCGCCCGCATCTGGCGCTTCCAGCTTCAAGGCCTTCTTGCCCGACTTGAAGTTCAGCAGGTTGTTGCGCAGAGACAGATCGAGCAACTTGCGCTGCCAACGGGCCAGCCGGTCCTGGGGGTTCAGCGTCGCAGCGTCGGGTTCGGCCTGCGCGTCGTCGTCGGGCAGGTCAGGCGCCTCGTCGAACCTCGGCTCCACGACCTGGGGTTGATCTGGCAGCGGCGTGGCGACAAGGCTCTCGGCGCTAGCCAACGGCTTGATGCGCTGCAGCCGCGCGCGGCGGATGTCGACCGCCAACTCGAACGCTTCTTCGTTCTCTTCGGCGATCTGCTGCGCCGCGTGCTGGCTCGCGAAGCTGAAGCTCGGCGCCGGCCGCTGGGTGGCCAGCGTGGTCTCGAACAGCAGGAGTTCCCTCAGCTTGACCCGCTTGCGCAGGGCCGTCACGTCGTCGACCACCGTCGTCGAAAACTCTTCGGCCTTGAGCCATACACCGGCGAAGGCGTGGCCCTTGGTGAACACCAGCAACGGGTTCAGGCCTGCCTGTTCGATGGCGGCACAGAAGAGCAGTGCCAGGTCGAGGCAGGTGGCCAGGCCCGATTCGCCAATCTGCGCCGGGCTGCGAACCTTCTGCCCGCTGTGTTCGAAGCTGGCGGGCGGCAGCGCATAGTCCAGGCCCATCGCAGCGACCGCGCTCCAAATCGCGGAGGTTAGGTCCCAGGCCCGCTTGTTGCCGCCGCGGTAGCCATCGAGCGCCGGTGACTTGCCGTTCTTGCGCAGGATGTCGGCCGCTTGTTTCAACAAGCGTTCGACAGCAGGCTCGTTGGGCTGCACGAAGGCGGCGACCATGTCGGGCAGATGGTGCGAGATGCCGCCCCATTGGTTGCGCGGCAGCAGCTCGATGGCACGCTCCAGCTTTGCAAGCGTTACTGGGCTGTCATCGCTGCGGCACAGAGAGAGGGTGACGGTCGCTGTTTCGGCCTCTGTCAGTCGCGTCAGCAGGGCGCCATCGAGCTGTACATCTACCTCGGTGATGCGTCGTTCGGTGCCGGCCGCGAGGGCGTCGATGTGCCAGCGTTTGGGCCGAACGAAGGGCGGGATGGACTCGATCCGAAGCTCAAGGTCCCTGACGTTTTCCGCGGAAGCGTTGGTGACGCTCAACTCTCGGAGCATCGGCACGGCGTTCTGGAAGTCCGCCAGATTCAGCTTGGTGACGAACGCCGCATCGATACGAACGCCCAAGCGTCCGCTCTTCTCATCGCCCTCGGGCGTTATCACATCCATTGCGCACCACCCTCTTCAGGTCGGTCTGACTTTCGAGCCGTCGAGGGCCCCCCTTGGACTGCCTGGCGTTTTCGGACCCACGGCGCTTCCAGCGCGGCAATCCTGCCAAAAGCATCTTGTCATAGATAGCGTTCAGGATGAGGGGCGTCCGCCACGTGTGGGCGGCGCGGATTGACTTGGAGACTGGCGTAATACGCAGACTCAGTCGCAAGCCTGTAGCCGCGCCCGTCGTCGTGCCGCGCCTGGATGCCCGTGAGCCTGTGCGCGTGGGGGCGCGTCAGTACCTTCCCGTGACGCCGGCGAGGCGCAGGTAGACGTAAGCGCCCCAGGCCACGAGGGCGCGGCCGAGCCAGCCGTTCCAGCCGCGCAGCGGCAGGTCCTGAGGACCGATTTGGTGCGATTCGGCCAGCGCCAGCCCGATCTCGCCCGCCAGCGTCTCGGTGAACGTGGCGTCGCGCACCACCATGTTGGCTTCCAGGTTCAGCAGCAGTGACAGCGGGTCGATGTTGGAGCTGCCCACCGTGGCCCAGTCGTCGTCGACCACGGCCACCTTGGCATGCAGGAAGGCCGGCGTGTACTCGAACACCTGCACGCCGTGGTGCAGCAGCTCCTGGTACAGCACGCGCGCGGCCAGCGCG
>JBDTQF010000039.1:0-20932 GCA_039932275.1 Burkholderiales bacterium | reverse complement strand
GCGTGGGTCTGGTAGATCTTGCCCTTGTAGCCGCGCTCGATCAGCGCCTTGTGCGGCATGGCCGCGCCAGACCCGGAAGCCACCACCAGCATCGCATCCGGGTTGGCCGTGACCAGCTTCAGGGCCTGCGCCGTCACGCTGGTGTCCGAACGCGCGAAGCGCTCGATCGCCACCACCTTCGGGCCGCCCAGCAGCGCGCTCTGGTCCTGGAAGTCCTTCAGCCAGCTTTCGCCATAGGCGTCGGTGTAGCCAAGGAAGCCCACCGTCTTCACGCCGAGCTTCTTCATGTGCTCGATCACGGCATGCGACATCACCGCGTTGCCCTGCGGCAGCCGGAACGACCAGTGGTCCTTGCCGGGCCCCAGCACCGCTGGCGAGAACAGGAACTGCGGCGTCTGTGCCTCGGCCGCCACATCGGCCATCGGGATGGCCACCGGCGTGGCGGCCGAGCCCATGATGATGTCGACCTTGTCCTCGGTGACGAAACGGCGGGCGTTCTGCACGCCCTTGGTCGGGTCGGTGGCGTCATCGAGCACGGTGACCTTGAGCTTCTCGCCGGCAATGCTCTGCGGCCACAGCTTGATGCCGTTGTTCACCGGGATGCCCAGGCCTGAGGCCGGGCCGGACAGCGGCAGGCTGATGCCGATGGTGAGGTCGGCGAAGGCGGCCGAGGCCGCGACAGTCAGTGCCGTCGCGAGGGCGGTCTTCAAGATCGAGGTGCGGTTCATCAATGTCTCCTGGGTGGAAGTAGGACGCGGTGGGCCGGTTCTTATGGGACGAGGAACGGGATGGGCAGGCAGGCGCTAGCGGGGCGCCATGCGCAGCGAGCCGTCGAGCCGGATGACCTCGCCATTGAGGTGCACGTTGGTGACGATGTGGGCCGCCAGCGCCGCGAACTCGTCCGGCCGACCGAGCCGCTTCGGGAAGGGAATGGACGCGGCCAGCGACTGCCGCACCGGCTCCGGCAGCTCGTTCATCAGCGGCGTGGCGAACAGGCCCGGCGCGATGGTGCAGACGCGGATGCCCCATTGCGCCAGGTCGCGCGCCAGCGGCAGCGTCATGCCGACGATGCCGCCCTTCGAGGCCGAATAGGCCTCCTGGCCAACCTGGCCATCGAAGGCCGCGGCCGAGGCAGTGTTGACGATGACGCCGCGTTCGCCGTCTTCCAGCGGCTCGAGCTTGGCGGCCCGCGCGGCGGCGAGCCGGATGACGTTGTAGGTGCCGATCAGGTTGATGCGCACCACGCGCTCGAAGCTCTCCAGCGGCGCTGGCGAGCCGTCGCGGGCGATCACCCGCTGGGCCGTGCCGATGCCGGCGATGTTCATCACGATGCGGGCCGGGCCATGGCGGGCCTCGGCGGCGTCGAGCGCGGCAGTAACGGAGGCGCTGTCGGTGATGTCGCAGTGCTGCGCCAGGCCACCGATGGCCGTGGCCACGCGCTGTGCGCCCTCGGCATTGATGTCGAGCACCGTGACGCGGGCGCCCTGGCGGGCCAGCTCGCGCGCCACCGCCTCGCCGAGGCCGGAGCCACCGCCGGTGACGATGGCTGCCTGTTGCTGGATTTGCATGCAGGTCTCCTGGGTGCGATCAGGCCCGGGTGGGCAGGATCAGGAACGGGTCGCTGGCGCTGCCTTCGTACAGCGACTGGACCAGCGCATCGCGCACGGCCAGCACGGCACGCTGGTTGATCGAACCCTTGTCGGTGATCTCGCCGCTGTCGATGGCCGGCGGCTCGGCCAGCACATGCAGGCGGGCCGGCCGGTTGGCGCTGCCGGTGCCGGCGGCCCACAGCGCATCGGCCAGGCGCTGGAAGAAGGCCCGCACCGTCGGGTGGTGCAGCACCTCGGGCAATGGCACGTCGTCGGCCAGGCCGGCGATACGGCGGCATTCATCGGGCCGCGGGAAGATCAGCAGGCCGATCTCGTCGCGGTTCAGGCCGGTGACCACCGCGTCCTGCACACAGGGTTCGCCAGCAGCGATGACGCGCGCCCGCAAGGGGCCGACGCTGACGAAGGTGCCGGTCGAAAGTTTGAAGTCCTCGGCCAGGCGGCCATCGAACATCAGGCCGCGGCCGGGATCGGCCGGGTCGATGAACTTCACCGCGTCGCCGGTTTTGTAGAAGCCCTCGTCGTCGAAGGCATCGGCGGTCTGCTCGGCTGCGCGCCAGTAGCCTGGCATCACGTTCGGGCCGCGGAAGCGGATCTCGGTCTTGGCGTCGACGGCACCCAAGTCATCGGGCACCAGCTTGACCTCGACCCCCGGCGCCGGCAGACCGATGTGGCCGGAGCGCACATCGGTGCCCACCGCGAAGGTGCAGGACGGCGCCGTCTCGGTCATGCCCAGGCCGGTGATGACACGCACCCGTTCGCCCACCGCCGCCTCGGCATGGGCATCGAGTTGGTCCCACACCGCCTGGCTCAGGCCGGCGCCGGCGAACATGAAGGCCTTGCAGCGCTTGAACAGCGAGTCACGCAGCAAGGGGTCGGTGTCCATCGCCGCGGCAATTTCCTCAAAACCCTTGGGCACGTTGAAGTACACGGTGGGCGAGATCTCGCGCAGGTTGCGCAGCGTCTCCTGGATGCCGCTGGGCGTGGGCTTGCCCTCATCGATGTACAGCGTGCCGCCGTTGTAGAGCGCGATGCCGACGTTGTGGTTGCCGCCGAAGGTGTGGTTCCAGGGCAGCCAGTCGACCAACACCGGGGGTTCCTCGGCCAGGAAGGCCATGCACTGGCGGATCTGCTGCAGGTTGGCGCAGAGCATCCGGTGGGTGTTGATGACGCCCTTGGGTGCCTTGGTCGACCCAGACGTGAAGAGGAACTTGGCCACCGTGTCCGGGCCCACCGCGGCATGCGCCGCCCGCACCGCCTCGCCCGGCACGGTGGCCAGCAGTTCGGCAAACGGCGTGGTCACGCGGCCGTCCGCGCGGTCGTCGATCACGCCCTCGGTCAGCACCACCTCCACGTCCTGCGCCACCACCGCCTGGATGGCCTTGGCGTAGGCCGGTGAGGCCGCGAACACCAGCCCAGGCGTCACGGTGTCGAGGATGGTGCGCAGCTTGCCGTAGTCCTGCGAGATGAGTGCATACGCGGGTGACACCGGGACAAAAGGCACCCCGGCCCACATCGCCCCGAGCGCCAGCGTCAGATGCTCCAGATCGTTGCCCGAGAGGATGGCCACCGGCCGCTCGGTCGACAGGCCGCGCTGCACCAGCGCCTGGCCCACCGCCTGCGCCCGCTGCAGCATCTCGGCGTAGCTGATGCGACGCCAATCACCACCACCCTGGCGCTTGGCAACGAAGGTGCGGTCAGGGGCTTCGGCGGCCCATTGCTCGAGCGCATCGGTGAGCCGCTCGGGAAACCAGCGCAACGGCTCGGTCGAGCGCAACAGCCAAGCGCCGTCGCTGCGCTGCTGCAGCGTGGCTTCGACGCAGCCGCCGACGCTGGCGGTGCGGTAGCGGACGGACGACTGGGCGCGACTCATTGCTTCACCACCTTGCCGGCGCGGCCGTCGAGGAAGGCGCGCAGGCGGTCCTGCGCCTCAGGCGTGCTGGCGGCCGCAGCGGCCATCAGCGACTCGGCGAACAAGCCTTCGGTGGGGGCCATGTCGGCAATGCGCGGCAGCGCATGCATCACCGCGAACGCCGTCATCGGCGCGTTGCCCGCCATCTTGCGGGCCAGCTCGATACCCTTGGCCAGCCCCGCGCCGGCACCGACGCGGTAGTTGACGAGGCCGCAGCGTTCGCCCTGGTCGGCGTCGAAGACGCGGCCGGTGAGCATCATGTCCATCATGCGGGCGGTGCCCATCAGCCGCGGGATGCGCACCGAGCCACCGCCGCCGACGAAGATGCCGCGCTGGCCTTCGGGCAGGCCGAAGTAGGCCGAGTCGTCCGCCACGCGGATGTGGCAGGCCGCGGCCAGCTCCAACCCGCCGCCGACCACGGCGCCGTGCAGCACCGCCACCACCGGCACCCGGCCGAACTGGATGGCTTCAAAAGCCGCATGCCAGCCGCGCGAGTGCAGCACCGCGGCGTGGATGTCGCGCGCCACCAGCTCCGACAGATCGAGACCGGCACAGAAGTGGTCGCCCGCCCCGCTCACCACGACCGCGCGCGTATCGGCCGGCAGGTTCACGAAGGCAGTGTGCAGCTGCGCCACCAGCGGGTCGTTGAGTGCATTGCGCTTGGCCGGCCGGTTCAGGCGGACATGCAGCACCGGGCCCGACTGCTCGATGGACAGCAGGTCCAGCGAGGCCAGCAAGCCCTCAGCAGGAGTGAAACGATCGGTCATGGTCGGCTCGGGAATTTATTTATGTGATTTAACTAAATTGCCGCTCCGATGCGTTCTGGTAGTTACCCTTATGTCGCTACAAACCATGAGATCGACAGGGATGTGCATCTTGTCGCCCTCGTTTTTAGTTCTGATAATTAACCACTTTCGCCAACCCGATGCCCGCCATGCAGACCTCCGACCTGATCGCCATCGACGTCCACACCCATGCCGAGGTGTCGTGCCGCAACCCGTTCGACAGCTACGGCGAGGAGTACGACCGCGCGGCCGACCGCTACTTCGGCTCCGACCGCCGGCCCACCATCGACGAGACGGTGGCCTACTACCGCGAGCGCAAGCTGGGGCTGGTGATGTTCACGGTCGACAGCGAGGCGCAGCTGGGGCGGCGGCGCATTCCCAACGAGGAGATCTGCGAGGCGGCGCAGAAGAACAGCGACATGATGGTGGCCTTCGCCAGCATCGACCCGCACAAGGGCCGCATGGGCGCGCGCGAGGCGCGTCGGCTGATCGAAGAACATGGCGTCAAGGGCTTCAAGTTCCATCCCACCGTGCAGGGCTTCCTGCCCTACGACCGCATGGCCTGGCCGATCTACGAGGTGATCGCCGAGTACCAGCTGCCGGCCATCTTCCACAGCGGCCATTCGGGCATCGGCAGCGGCATGCGCTGCGGCGGGGGCTTAAGGCTGCAGAACTCCAACCCGATGCTGCTGGAAGACGTGGCCATCGACTTCCCCGACATCCAGATCGTCATCGCCCACCCCAGCTGGCCCTGGCAGGACGAAGCGCTGTCGTTGGCACTGCACAAGCCCAACATCTGGATCGACCTGTCGGGCTGGAGCCCGAAGTACTTCCCGGCCCAGCTGGTGCAGTACGCCAACACGCTGCTGAAGGACCGCATGCTGTTCGGCAGCGACTACCCGCTGATCACGCCCGAGCGCTGGATGAAGGATTTCGACGAGGCCGGCTTCAAGGACAAGGTCAAGCCGCTGATCCTGAAGGAAAACGCCATGCGCCTGCTCAAGCTGGGCTGAGCCCGCCGCCGTCCGGCGCCTGCGGCTACTGCACCAGACCGCCAGTCAGGTGCCAGACGGCCCAGGCCGAGGCACTCGCGAGCAGCAGGCAGCTCGCCAGGCGCAGCCCGTAGGCCCGTCCGCCGGCGACGAAGGCGGTGACGCCACGCGTCAGGCTGTTGGCGGTGATGGACGCCAGCACCCCCGCACTGGCGGCCTGCGCGCTCATGTGCGCGCTGTTGGCCAGCGTGGCCAGCGCCGCGACGCTGGCCTGCGCATCGCCGAAGCCGGACAGCACCGCACCGGCCAGTGCACCGGCGTTGCCGAACTCACGCCGCGCCCAGGCCACGGCCAGCGTGACGACCGTGAGCACACACACCACCCACAGCGCCTCACGCAGGCGCAGCACGCCGCCCGCAGGCGGCGGGGTGTCCAGCCCGGCCTGATGGTCAGACGAGCCGCCTCGTTGCATCAGCCAGGCCAGCACAACAGCCGTTGCAGCCCCAGCCAGCGCAGCGGGCGCGAAGCGCGCCGCCACAGCGGGCGACAGCACGGCCAGCATCAGCAGCGCCAGCACCCAGGTGGCCGCGGTGGACAGGCACGCGCCCATCGTGAAGACGCCGGCACGCGCCGGGTCACGCCGCGCCTGCGCGCCCATCGATGCGACCGTTGCGGTGCTGGAGACGAAGCCGGCGAAGAAGCCCGACAGCGTCAGCCCGAGCCGGTCGCCAAACAGGCGCAGCGCGATGTGGCCCACCGCCTGGGTGAGCAGGATCAGCACCATCAGCACACCCACGGCCCGCGGCTGCAGCCCGGCCAGCGCGCCCACCGGCTCGGTGGGCAGCAGCGGCAGCACCACCAGTACCAACGCACCCAGCAGCAGCGCGTCCTGCAGCTCCTCCGCGCTCAGCACGCCGGTGGCGAAGCGGTGCAGCCGCTCGCGTTCGGACAGCACGCCCGCCACCACCACCGCGCCCGCCGCGCCAACCAGCGGCTGGCTCATCGACAGCACGCCGAGCAGGTAGGTCAGGCACAGCGCCCAGGCAGTGACCACGCTCGGGTCGCGTTCGCGCTGGCGCACGAAGGCCAGGCCGGCCAGCCCCGCCAGCGCCAGGAAGCCCGCCACCACCAGCAGCGGCTCGCCCAGCCCCTGCGCCCACGCCCCGCCCAGCGCGGCCAGGCTGAAGCTGCGCACGCCGGCCGCGGTGGGCGGGTGGGTGCCGTCGAGCTTGCGGCGCTCGCGCTCCAGGCCGATGAGCATGCCGCCGCCCAACGCGACGCTGCTGCCGACGACGAACGCCCAGTTGGGCAGGCCGAGTGCGGACGAGTCGATGAAGGCCATGGCCCGATGCTAGAGCCTGTTCACTGCGAGAAGAGGCAATCTACCGCGCCAGCATCACGCAGTCGCGGCCCTTCGACTTGGCTTGGTACAGCGCCTTGTCGGCGCGGTCGAGCAGGTCGTTGCCGTCGTCGCCCTCGCGCCAGCCGGCAATGCCGAGCGAGATGGTCACGCGCGCCTGCGCATCGGCCTGGCCGCCACGGCGGATGCGGCTGGCGCCGATCTTGGTGCGCACGTTCTCGGCCAGGGTCATGGCGGTCTGCAGCGAGGTGGCCGGCAGCAGCAGCGCGAACTCCTCGCCGCCAATGCGCGCGGCCATGGCGTGGTCGGGCATCAGCGACTCCAGCACCTTGGCCACCGCCCGCAGCACCTGATCGCCGAAGGTGTGGCCGTAGCCGTCGTTGATGCGCTTGAAGTGGTCGATGTCGGCCAGCACCAGCACGGGCGGTGCACCGCCGGCACCCACCTCGGCCAGCGCGATGGCAGCGGCCAGCTTCTGCTCGAAGGCACGCCGGTTGGACAGGCCGGTGAGGCTGTCGATCAGCGACTCGCGCCGGGCCCGCCGCACCTCGTCGCGCAGCGCACTGATCTCGCGCGTGCTGTCGTCCAGGCGCTGTTGCAAGGCGCTGATCATGGCCTGGGTTTGCTGCGTGCCGGTGATCACCTCGTGCAGCGCCGGCCGGGCCGGATCGGCCACACCCAGTTGTTCCGACAGGCGCGACAGCGAGGTGCCGTAGCGCGCCGTCTGGTCGCCTGCGGCCGAGGCGGATTCGGCCATGCCGGTGAGCACGCGGGTGAAACCATCGGCGACGCCCTGGGCCTTGTCGGGATCGAACTCCGCCACGTAGCGGCGGTACAGCGATTCGGTGCCGGCTTCATCGAGCGGACCGCTCTCGCGCAGTTGGCGGTCGACCGCGCTGCGCAGCGCGGGGTTCTCGGCGCTGACGTACCCGTACCAGACGGCGTAGCTCACCGGGTGCACCGGTGTGGCCTGCTTGGTCATCAGCGGCAGCGCCATGCGGAAGTACTCCATGCTGCGCTCGACGCTGTGTCCGTATTTCACCTTGTCACCCGGCATCGTCTTGATGGCTCCCGAGGAAGTGTTCATGGCGGTCGCCGTCCGCGGCGGCCCTGTGCTTGCGTGGGCTTCAGCGATTGCTTCAGACCACACCGAGGCTCTCCCCTGGGTGCCCAGCGCCCGGCGGTCGGATCATCTCGCCCCTGCAGGGCGGGTGGTGCATGGCGCCGCTGAATCGGCACCAGCGCGGCGCGGGCCGCGTGCCGGATTGCGCACATCGGCGGCAGGCTTCCAGCAGCCGGGTGCAAACGATTCTCAGTGGCCATGGGGCGGGCGGTATTCGCCCACCAGCCGGGCCAGCTGCGCGCGCACCGCCGCGGCATCGGCCTGCGGGTGCTGCACGGCCCAGTCGAGCAGCGTCTGGACATCGGCGCCGCGGTCGTCCAGCCGGGCGATGCGCAGCCGCGCGAAGCGCGTGGGCAGCGTGGCATCGGCATCGGCCAGCAGTTCCTCGAACAGCTTCTCGCCGGGCCGCAGGCCGCTGAAGGCGATGGGGATGTCGTCCAGCGTGTGGCCGCTCATGCGGATCAGGTCACGCGCCAGGTCGACGATCTTCACCGGCTCGCCCATGTCGAGCACGAACACCTGGCCGCCCTCGCCGATGGCCGCGGCTTGCAGTACCAGCCGCGCCGCCTCGGGGATGGTCATGAAGAAACGGGTGATGTCCGGGTGCGTCACGGTGACCGGGCCACCGCGCGCGATCTGCTCCTTGAACTTCGGGATCACGCTGCCCGACGAGCCCAGCACGTTGCCAAAGCGCACGGCCATGAAGCGCGTGGCCTGATCAGCCGCGGCGGCCTGCGCAGCGAGCTGCGCGATCACCATCTCGGCCGCGCGCTTGGTGGCGCCCATCACGTTGGTCGGGTTGACGGCCTTGTCGGTGGAGATGAGCACGAAGCGCTCGACCCCCGCGGCCAGCGCAGCGCGGCCGGCCTGCCAGGTGCCCAGCGTGTTGTTGCGCAGCGCCATCGCGGCGTTGTCTCCCTCCATCAACGGCACATGCTTGTAGGCCGCGGCATGGAACACCACCTGCGGTCGGGTGCGCACGAAGGTGGCCTGCAGATGCACCGCATCGCGCACGTCGCCCACCAGCCGCTCCAGCGGGATGTGCGGGAAGCTCTCGCTCAGCTCCTGCTCGATGCCATACAGCGCGTACTCCGACAGCTCGTACAGCACCAGCCGCAGCGGCCCGTAGCGCGCCACCTGGCGGCACAGTTCGCTGCCGATGGAGCCGCCGGCGCCGGTGATCAGCACCACCTCGCCCGACAGGCTCTCGGAGATGCCGCCTTCGTCCAGCGCCACCGGCTCGCGGCCCAGCAGGTCATCGGGTTCGATGTCGCGCACCGCAGTGGGCTGGCGGCCCTCGCGCAGCTCTGCCGCGCTGGGTACGGTGAGTACCGGCAAGTGCGTGGCCGCAGCCAGGTCGAGCGCGCGCCGCCGCGCCGCCGGTGAGGCCGATGGCATCGCGATCACCACATGCGTGATGCCATGCACGACGGCCCAGCGTGCCGCGCTGGGCAGCGGGCCCAGCACCGGCACATTGCCAACGCGCACGCCCTGCTTGTGCGGGTCGTCGTCGAGCAGGCCCACCACCACCCAGCCCTGGTGCTGCAGGCCGGCCAGCAGCAGCCGCGCCGCATGGCCGGCGCCCAGCACCAGCGCACGGCGGGTTTCCTGCGCGCTGCCGCTGGTGCGGGCACGCATGTGTTCGTACAGCATGCGGTAGCCGATGCGGGCAGTGGCCAGCCCCATCAGGCTCACCACCGGGTGCAGCGCCAGCACCGCACGCGGCACCTCGACCAACTGCGCCATCAGCACGATCACCGCGCCGGCCAGGCCCGCAATGCCGCAGGCCAGCGTGAGCCGCTGCACCTCGCCAAAGCCCGAGAAGCGCCACATGCCCTTGGGCACGCGCAGCGCGGCGAACACCACCGCATACAACAGCACCAGGCCCAGCATCACCCAGGTGTCGTAGGGCGGCCGGGCCGAATGCCAGCGCTCAAAGCCAAGCCGGAACAAGTAGGTGATGTGCCAGCAGGCCGCGACGATCAGCGCATCGATGGCCAGCGCCAGTGGCTCGCGCCGTGGGCGCACGCGGGTCAGCAGCGTATCGAGGTGGTGCCAGAACATGGGGGCGGATTGTCGCCGTGTGTTTCAGCCGTGCTTCGGGATCACCGACGCAGCAGTGTCGCCAGCGTGCGCCACAGGATCACGCCGTCCAGCGCCAGCGAGCGCTGCTGCACATAGCGCACCGCATGGCGCAGCTTGGCCGGCATCACCACCTCGACATACTCGCGCTCGGGGTCGGCCGCGCGCGCCAGCAGGCTCGCTTCGTCGCGGTACTCAAGCGACGCCAGATCGGTGATGCCCGGCCGCACCGACAGCACCTGCAGCCGCACCGCCTCGGGATACAGCGCAACAAAGCGCGGCACCTCGGGCCGCGGCCCGACCAGGCTCATCGTGCCCTGCAGCACGTCGATCAACTGCGCCAGCTCGTCGAGCTTGGTGCGCCGAAGCACGGCCCCGACGCGCGTGACGCGGGCATCAACCCCCACCGTGAGCTGGCGCGTTGCCGCATCGTCATGCACGACCATCGTGCGGAACTTGTGGATGCGGAACAGCCGCCCGCCCAGGCCCACGCGCTCCTGGCGGAAGAACACCGGCCCGGGTGAATCCAGCTTCACCGCCAGCGCCAGCATCAACAGCAACGGCGACAGCAGCAGCAGGCCCAGGCCCGCGCCCAGCAGGTCCAACAGGCGCTTGGCCATCACAGCTTGAGACGGCGCAGCAGTTCCTGCCGGTCGATCTGCAGACGCTGCGCCACGTCGCCCAGGATGGCCGACAGGGTCCCCACCTTGAGCGGGACATGCGCGGGAATGGTGAGGTGGTGCTGCGGCTCGGCCGCCAGCGTCAGGCGCAGGTGGCTGCCGGTTTGCCGCGTGACCTCGTAGCCCACACGGGCCAGTGCTGCCGCCAGCTCGGTGCCCGCCAGATCGCGTGGCAGCTTCACGCCGCCAGGACCTCGTCACGCACGTAGTGCAGGCGGATCACGCGTGGTTTGTCTTCGGGCTCGAAATGGCAGGCCACCGCATCGCGCACCTGCGCGTGCAGGTCGGCGGTGTCGTCGGCCTGCACGTAAATGCCGTGCCCCAAGGCACGCGCGATGTAGCCGCCTTCGGGCGCGTCCTCGACGGTGAACAGAACTTCGGTCTGCATGGCGGGGCTCCAGTGGGTCTGGGGGGTCGATTGTGGCTCGCGCAACTCAGCCGCGCAGCGCCCCACGCACCGCCGTGGCCACACGCTGCACGTCGGCCTCGGTCATGCGCGTGTACAGCGGCAGGCTCAGCATGCGCTCAAAAGCGTGCTGGCTGTGCGGGAAGTCTTCGGCGCGCAGCTGGTAGCGCTCGCGCCAGTAGGGGTGCAAGTGCAGCGGGATGTAGTGCACGCTGCAGCCGATGCCGGCGGCGTACAGCGCCTCGATCAAGGCATCGCGGCCGATCGGCGCGCCGTCCGCGAGCCGCACCGCGTACAGGTGCCAGGCGTGCGTCTCGCCGGCCGGTGGCAGCGGCGGCAGCACCAGCGGCAGATCTGCCAACGCCGCGTGGTACTGCGCGGCCAGCGCGCTGCGGCGCTGCTGGAAGGCATGGGCGCGCCTGAGCTGGTGGATGCCCATCGCCGCGGCGATGTCGGTGAGGTTGTACTTGAAGCCTGGTGCGACGATCTCGTAGTACCAGCTCGGCACCTTGGCGGTGAAGCGGTCGAACGCGTCGCGGTTGATGCCATGCAGCCGCATCACCTTGGCACGTGCGGCAATGGCCGCATCGCGCGTCACCAGCATGCCGCCCTCGCCGGTGGTGATGGTCTTGTTGGCGTAGAAGCTGAACACCGTCGCGTCGCTGGCCAGCGTGCCGATGAGCTGCCCGCCGCTGGTGGTGGGCAGCGCATGCGCGGCGTCTTCCACCACCTTGAGCCCGTGCTTGCGGGCCAGGGCGAGGATCGCCGGCATGTCCACCGCCAGGCCGCCGTAGTGCACCGGGATCAAGGCCTTGGTGCGCGGGGTGATCGCGGCCTCGATGGCGGCGATGTCGATGTTCAGCGTGGCCGGGTCGATGTCGACCAGCTTCACGTCGGCGCCCAGGTAGCGCACCACCTCGGCGGTGGCGGTGAAGGTGTGGGTGGTGGTGATGACCTCGTCGCCCGGGCCGATGCCCAGGGCTTCGAGCGCCAGGTGCAGGCCGGCGGTGGCCGAGTTGACCGCGACGCAGTGCAGCGACTCGTCACCGAGAAAGGCGCGGAAGTCTTCCTCGAAGCGCCGCGCCTTCGGCCCGGTGGTAATCCAGCCAGACTTCAGCGTGTCGACCACCTCGGCGATCTCGTCGTCGCCAATCTCGGGCAGGGCGAAGGGCAGGAAGGGCAATGGAGCTGGGGACATGGTGAACACCCCGTCGCGCCGCGACGGGACAAGCAGCAAAGGTGGAATTGTCTCCCGCCACCGGCCCAAGCGCCGGCCTGCGGTTCAGGCGCCCGGCGCCGCGGCGCGGGCGGCGAAATCAACGTGCGCCCACTGCGCCACCATCTTCACCATCGTCGTCACGTCGCCCTCGCCCATGCCCTGAGACATGGCGAAGTCATACATCTGGCCGAGCGTGGCCGCCTGCCACATGGGCACGTTCAACGCGCGCGCCTCCTGCAGGCACAGGCGCACGTCCTTGTGCATCAGCGCCAGGCGGAACCCCACCTGGTAGGTGCCCGACAACACCGCCGCCGGGAAGGCACGCTCGGTGGCCACCGAGCGACCGCTGCCGGCGTTGATGGCCTGCAGCGCCAGCGCCGGGTCGACACCGGCGCGCACGCACAGCGCCAGGCCTTCGGCGGCGGCCATCATCGCGCTGGCGCTCATCATGTTGTTGGCCAGCTTGACCGCCTGGCCCTGCCCCACGTCCGGCCCGACATGAAAAACGTTCTGCCCCATCGCGGACAGCAGTGGCGCCAAGGCCTCGAAGGTCTCCCGCGCGCCGGCGGCCATGATGGCCAGCGTGCCCGCCACAGCCCCCTGCACGCCGCCACTGACCGGCGCGTCCAGGCACTGGATGCCGCGCTCGCCCAGCCGCTGTGCCACGCGCACCGCCACCGTGGGGCCGGTGGTGGACAGGTCGACATAGCGCCGCACGCTGCGGCCACGAGCGATCTCCTCGGCTACCGCCTCGACCACATCGGGCGTCGGCAGGCACACCAGCACGGTATCGGCCTCTGAGGCAATCGCCTCGGCATCGGCGGCGCCGACGGCGCCTGCGTCGATCAGTCGGGCGGCCTGCTTGCTGCGCGCCGGCACGACCACCCGGTGGCCGGCCTGCAACAAGCGCAGGGCCATGGGGGCGCCCATGGCACCAATGCCGATGAAACCAATGGACGAGGCAGCGCTCATATCGGGAACCTTCGCGTTGAAGAACGGGCCTGTGTGCGTCAGCAGGGATGCGCCGCAATCACCTCGGCCACCGCCGCGGTGAGGCGTTCGCCGTACGGGATGTGCAGGAACTCGTTCGGTCCGTGGGCGTTGCTCTTCGGTCCCAGCACGCCGCAGACCATCATCTGGGCCTTCGGGAAGCCCTCGGCCAGCAGGTTCATCAGCGGGATGGTGCCACCCTGGCCGATGTAGCCCAGCGGGGCGCGCCAGTGGTGCTGCGAGGCGCGCTGCATCGCGGCTTCGAGCCACGGCGCCAGGGCCGGCGCATCCCAGCCGTTGGCGCCCATCGCGGAGGCCCGGCCGTCGGCGGCGAAGGTGACCTTGGCCTGGTAGGGCGCGTTGTCTTCCAGCAGCACCTTCAGTTCCTGCGCGGCGCGGTGCGCATCCACCGTGGGCGGCAGCCGCAGCGACAGCTTGAACGCGGTGTACGGCCGCAGCACGTTGCCGGCATTGCCCATGGCCGGGATGCCGTCCACGCCGGTGACGCTGAGCGTGGGCCGCCAGGTGCGGTTGAGCAGCGCCTCGACCGGGTCGCCCAGCATCGGCAGCACCGGCGTGCCCCCCGAGCCACAACCCTCGCCGCAGGCCCACGGGTAGCGCTTCCAGACCTCATCGCCGAGGATGGCCGCGGCCTCGCGGGCCTGTTGCATCCGCTCCGCCGGGATCTCGCAGTGCAGGCCCTGCGGCAACAGCCGGCCGGTGGCGCTGTCTTCCAGCCGGTCGAGCACATGGCGCAGCACCCTGAAGCTCGATGGCACCACGCCGCTGGCATCGCCCGAGTGCACGCCTTCGGTCAGCACCTCCACCCGCAACGTGCCGCTGACCATGCCGCGCAGCGAGGTGGTGAGCCAGAGCTGGTCGTAATTGCCGGCGCCGGAGTCCAGGCAGACCACCAGGCTGACATCGCCGAGCCGCGCCTTCAACGCATCCAGGTACACCGGCAGGTCGCCCGAGCCGCTTTCTTCGCAGGTCTCGATCAGGCCGACGATGCGCGGGTGCGGCGCGCCCTGCGCCTTCAGCGCTTCGATCGCGGCGATGCTGGCGTAGATGGCATAGCCGTCATCAGCGCCACCGCGGCCGTAGAGCTTGTCGCCATCGGCCTCGCTGACCAGGGCGGGTGTCCACGGCCCGAGGTCGCGGCGCCAGCCTTCGAATTCGGGCTGCTTGTCGAGGTGGCCATAGACCAGCACGGTATCAGCCGTGCCCCCAGGCTCCGGCTCCGCCTGCGCCACCCCCCGAGGGGGCTGGGCCGACTTGGGGCGGCCCAGCGTCGGCCCGTTCCCTCTGCTGGCTGGCAACTCAAAAAAGATCACCGGCGTGCGCGGCCGGCCGGCGGCGTCGGTCAGCCGCACCACCTCCAGTTGCAGGCCGGGCACCTTGCGGCTCTCCACCCACGCGCAGGCCTGCTGCACCACACGCTCGATGTGGCCATGCGCCACCCAGTCGGGGTCGAACATCGGGCTCTTGGCCGGCACAGCGATGTAGTCGCGCAGCTGCGGCACGATCTGCTGCTGCCAGGCGGCATGCACCTGGCTGCGCAGCACCTCAAGGTCGAGGCCGGGGAGGCGTTCGGGAGCGTTCATGGCGGTCTCCACAAGGACACAAAATCGAAACGGCCCATCATAGATCTGCGGCGTGGCTGCAACGGCCGCTTCCGGTTCTCCTACAAGCTCACACCTTGAAACCGCGTTGCGCGAACCAATCGGGCATGGTGGCGGCTATGCCGTTGTCCTCTCTGCGCCTGACTGCCCCCCGCCCCCGCCTTGTTTGCCCCTACCGATGGCTGCTGCTGCCGCCGCTGCTGGCCGTGGCTGCTGCCAGTCAGGCCCAGTACCAACCCATCCCGATCCCGGTCGGCCCGGCACCGCCGCCGGACGGCCAGTGGCACGGCAGCGTCTCGGCCGGAGGCTCGGCTTCCGCCGGCAACAACTCGGCCCGCACGCTGTCGATCAACGCCGATGGCGTGCGCGCCAACGAACAAGGCCGCTTGACGCTACGCGGCACCCTCAACGAGGGCAGCGCCCGCATCGCCGGCAACACCACCACCACCGCCAGCCTGTTGCGGCTGAATGCGCGGGCCGACCACCTCTTCACCGAACGCTGGTTCAGCTTCGGCCAGATCGACGGTGAACGCGACAAGCTGCAGGGCCTGGAAGGCCGCGGCATCGTCAGCGCCGGCCTGGGCTACCGTTTGATCAACAACGAGCGCACCACCTGGGACGTGATCGGCGGTACGGCCTATGCCCAGAGCCGCTACGTGAACGACGTGGTCAAGGCTGGGGCCGAGCTGACGGTGGGCGAGGAATCGAGCCACCGCCTCAGCCCCAGCACCAACTTCAAGCAACGCCTGGCGCTGTTCGGCGGCAACAGCGACACCGGCGGGCGCGGCCAGCTCGACACCACGCTGTCCACCGCCATCATCGGTGCCTGGACCATGAACCTCACCTACGCCTACCGCTACACCAGCCGCGTGCCGCTGGGCGCCTCGAAGGCCGACTCGCTGGTGACGGTGGGGTTCGGCTACAAGTATTAAATGGCGCCCCGATGGCGTGTTCAGGCGCGCTCCGGCAGCACCCGGCTGGCCAGCGCGGCAGCGGCGGCACGGGTCTCGACGCCGAGCTTCTCGAACACGTGCTCGAGGTGCTTGTTGACGGTGCGGTGGCTCATGCCGAGGATGTCGCCGATGTCGCGGTTGGTCTTGCCCTTGGCCAGCCAGGACAGCACCTCGGTCTCGCGCGGCGTGAGCTGGGCCTGGTCGAGCCGGCTCGGGGCCGGGCTGTCGGACTCGAACCGGCGCAGCAGCAGCATGGTCTCCCCCAGGCCCGCCGTGCCCATGCGCTGGGCCTGCAGGCGGCTGCCGCCAGCCAGCTCTTCGCGCGCCTCACCGGCTTCGGCCGCATGCGCCAGCAGCGCCGCGGCGCGGTCTTCGCCGGAGGCTTCCAGCAGCCAGCGCGCGGCCTGCGGCGAGCGCCAGGCGATGCGGCCCTGGCTGTCGAGCAGCACCACGCCCAGGCCGCCCACGTCCACTGCTTCGCGCGCCATCCGCGTGGCCTGGGCATTGCGCAGGTGGGTGGCCAGCCGGGCCAGCACCTCGGGCACCTTCAGCGGCTTGACGACGTAGTCAACCCCACCGGCGGCGAAGCCTTCGAGGATCTGTTCGGTCTCAGTCAGACCGGTCATGAAGATCACCGGCACATGCGCCCAGGCCGGCTCGGCCTTCAGGCGGCGGCAGACCTCGAAGCCGTCCAGGCCGGGCATCACCGCGTCCAGCAGCACGGCGTCGGGCACGGCCAGGTCGAAACGCGCCAGCGCCTCTTCGCCATCACGCGCCACCAGCACGGTGTAGCCGCCGGTGGCCAACGTGTCGCACAGCAGGTGCAGGGTGTCGGGCGCGTCGTCCACCACCAGCACCACACCCTGCGAGCGCCTCGCCACGGGCGCGGCCAGGTGGTCTTCGCTGTCGGGCAACAGCGTGGGCGGCAGGGGCAGGTGGCGGGGGGGCGAATCAGGCAGGTTCATCAGCATCGGCATCGCTCTCGGCGTCAGTGTCGGCATCAGTGTCGACGTCTGTGTCGACATCCATGGGGTCGGCCCGCAGATGGCGGGCCAGTGTGTCGAAATCAAAGCGGGCCACGCAGGCCAGCAGGGTGGCGCAGGCCGGGGCCAGCGCCAGGTTGGCCGCGGCATGCTGCTGCAGGCGCTCTTTCAAGCCCTGGGCATGGCCGACGCGGGCCAGCCGCAGCAACTCGGCGCGCCATTCATCCGGCCAGGCCACGGCCGCTGCCGGCGCCGCCACCGGTGCGGGGGCCATCAGCGCGGGCGTCTGGTGCACCCACTCAAGCTGCAGCGCACGCGCCAGCACCTCGAGCAGTTCCGACTCCACCACCGGCTTGCCGACGAAGCCGGCGCACTGCAGCGCGCTGAGCTGTTCGGGCTTGTTCTCGAACATGTTGGCCGAGACAAAGACGATGGGCAGCAGGCCGCCCGGCTGTTCATGCAAGGCCTCGTGGGCTCGTATCAATTCCGCGGTCTGCCAGCCGTCGAGATCGTCCATCGTGATGTCCAGCAGCACCGCGTCGGGCCGCTGCTGGGTGATGACGTCCAGCCCCTCGCGGCCGCTGGCGGCCTCGCGCACCACGAAGCCCAGCGGCATCAGCAGCGCGGCCAGCAACTGGCGCTGGATGGGCTGGTCGTCCACCACCAGCAGGGTGCGGCGCGCGCCGAGGTAACCCACCACCGGGCGCAGGTCGGCCACGCGCGTCGGCCGGTCGGTTTGCGTGGGGATGATCTCGCGCAGGTACAGCCGCACGCTGAACGTGCTGCCCTGGCCGGGTGTGCTCTGCACCGACAGCTCGCCGCCCATCAGCTCGGTCAGCAGGTGGGTGATGGTCAGGCCCAGGCCGGTGCCAGGCTCGGCCATGCGTCGCCCGGCGCTGCCGCGCTCGAACGGCAGGAAGATGCGCTCCTGGTCCTGTGGCGCGATGCCGATGCCGGTGTCGATGATCTCGAAGCGCAGCACGTCGTGGCGGCAGTCGATGCGCAGCAGCACCTGGCCGCGCTCGGTGAACCGCACCGAATTGCTCAGCAGATTGATGAGGATCTGCCGCAGCCGCTTGGCATCGGCACGCACCCAGGCCGGCAGCCGGCCGCTGTGTTCCAACAGCAGCGCCAGGCCCTTGGCCTCGGCCTCGGGCCGCACCATGCGCAGCACGTCGTCGAGGAACTCCGGCAGCGGCAGCGGCGCCACGTCCAGCCGCACCCGGCCGGCCTCGATGCGGGCCAGGTCGAGCAGCCCGTCGATCAACGCATGCATGTGCTGGCCGCTGTGCTGCATGGTGCCGATGGCGTCGCGCAGCCAGGCATGGCTGGGCTGGGTGAGGCGCGCGTCGCGCAGCAGGATCTGCGCATAACCGAGGATGCTGTTGAGCGGCGTGCGCAGCTCGTGCGTCATGCCGGCCACGTAGCGGGTCTTGGCCTGGCTGGCGGCCTCGGCCAGTTCCTTGGCGCCTTGCAGCGCCACGTCAGTGCGGCGGTGGGCGTCGATCTCACGCTGCAGCAGCTCGGTCTGGCGCGATGAATCGTCATGCGCCATGCGCCGGCTCTCGCTGGCCAGCACCACCCACCAGGCGCACACCGCGGCCACCAGCGCCATCAGCGCAAACACCTTGATGAAGGGCAGCTGCAGCGCGCCGCCGGGCGCGCCGGCGCTCTCCTGCACGAACACCACGCCGAGGATGAAAGCGATCAGCGCGCACATCGCCACCATCACCACCAGGTAGTGCGCGACCCGGAAGTTGACGCGCTTCGACAGCGACGCCGGCAGCACCAGCCCGAGGCCGTCGCGGATCTGCTCGGCCGCGCGCGAGCGGGTCTTGCAGCGGTCGTGGCAGCGCGACTCCAGCGTGCAGCACAGTGAGCAGATCGGCGCGCCATAGGCCGGGCAGCGCGCCATGTCTTCCGCCTCGAAGGAGTTGTCGCACACCGAGCAGCGCACCATCTGGCCCGGCAGCCAGGCGCCCAGTTCGGCATCTGCCTCCGGGCGTGGTGCCTGGCGCAAGGTGTGCTGCAGCCCGCGCTTGGAAGCCGGCGCCCAGCCCGACAACCCCGGCGGCGTGCGCGCCAGGTACCAGCGCCCACCGGTGGCCCAGGCCAGCAGCGGCGAGACCAGCAGCGCCGTGCCCAGCGCGATGAACGACGAGAACGCCTCGGCGGTCTCGCCCATCAGGCCGGCGTAGGCGGCGCAGGCCAGCACCGCAGCGGCCGTCATGGCGCCCAGCCCCACCGGGTTGAGGTCGTACAGGTAGGCGCGGCGGAACTCGATGCCCGGCGGGCTCAGACCCAGCGGCTTGTTGACCACCAGGTCGGCCACCAGCGCGCCCACCCAGGCAATGGCCACGTTGCTGTACAGGCCCAGCACCTTCTCCAGTGCGCCGAAGACGCCCAGCGTCATCAGCAGCACCGCGATCACCACGTTGAACACCAGCCACACCACCCGGCCCGGGTGGCTGTGCGTGAGCCGCGCGAAGAAGTTGCTCCAGGCCAACGAGCCGGCGTAGGCATTGGTGACGTTGATCTTGACCTGCGAGACGATGACGAACAACACCGTCACCGCCAGCGCCAAACCCGGTACACCGATGTCGGCCAGCACCTGCCGGAAGCCGGCCAGGTACATCTGCGTCGGCTCCACCGCATGCTCGGCACTCACACCATGCTGCATGGCCAGGAAGGCCAGGAAGGCGCCGGCCAGCATCTTCAGCATGCCCGGCACCACCCAGCCCGGGCCCGACACCAGCACCGCCATCCACCAGCGGCGCCGGTTGGCATGCGTCTTGGCCGGCAGGAAGCGCAGGAAGTCGACCTGCTCGCCGATCTGCACCACCAGCGAAAACGCCACCGTGGCCGCGGCGCCGAACATCAGCGGCTGGAAGCTGCTGCTGCCCGAGCTGCGCCCGTTGAGACCGGTGAAGTCGACATACAGCTGCGGCTGCGCGAACGCCAGCCACACGAACGGCCACAGGAACAGCACCGCCCACAGCGGCTGCGTCCAGGCCTGCAGGCGCGAAATGAACGTGATGCCGTGCAGCACCAACGGCACGATCACCAGCGAAGACAGCACGTAGCACCACACCAGCGGCCAGTCGAACGCCATCTCGATGGCCAGGGCCATGATGGCCGCCTCCAACGCAAAGAAGATGAAGGTGAAGCTGGCGTAGATCAGCGAGGTCAGCGTCGAGCCCAGGTAGCCGAAGCCGGCGCCGCGGGTCAGCAGGTCCATGTCGACACCGTAGCGCGCCGCGTACACCGCGATCGGCAGCCCGGTGAGGTAGATCACCAGCCCCACCACCAGGATGGCCCACAGCGCATTGCTGAAGCCGTAGTTCAGCCCGATGGCGCCGCCGATGGCCTCCAGCGCCAGGAACGACACCGCGCCGAACGCGGTGTTGGCGACGCGGAACTCGCTCCACTTGCGAAAGCTCTGCGGCGTGTAGCGCAGCGCGTAGTCCTCCAGCGTCTCGTTGGCGACCCAGGCGTTGTAGTCGCGGCGGATGCGGAAGATCTTTTGCGTCGGCGCGTTCATGTGCGCCCCTCGTCCGGCGAGTACGCCGGCCGGTCCCCCGAGGGGACGGCGGGCCGGCTTGGGAGCGGCCCGGCGCTCGGCCCGCACGTGGCGGTTGGGTACGTCATGACAGTTCTTCTGCAAGAAGCGAACCCACCACCCACCGCCGTGGTGCATGGTCCTACGTCAAACAACGTAGGCCAGAGCACCCCCGCAGGCGCTTACGTTGAACGACGTATTCAGCGGAAGCAGGCCGGTCCCTAGTCTTCGGTTCATCGAGTCGGCCGGGAACGCGGACACCGCGAACACCGCAGGCCCCGGCGGGCTCGACATCCCTCTTTTGATGCATGCCACCCAATCCGGAGTGCCCCATGAAGAAGCAAAACCCCCGTGCCCAGATCGAACTGGAAACCCCTGACGGCGCCCGCCGCCGCATCCTGCAAGGCCTGGGGGCGCTGCCGCTCGCTGGGCTGCCCGCGATGGGCTTCGCCGCGGGCCCGCCCACGGCCACGGTGAACACCACCAAGCTGGCCGTCACCGACACCGAGGTGATCGTGGGCCAGCTGCACTCGGCCACCGGCACCATGGCCATCTCTGAGACGGGCTCGATCCAGGCCGAGCAACTGGCCATCGACCAGATCAACGCGATGGGCGGCATCCTCGGCCGCAAGATCAAGGTCATCAAGGAAGACGGCGCC
>JBDTQF010000038.1:0-21095 GCA_039932275.1 Burkholderiales bacterium | reverse complement strand
TGCCCGAGAGCTGCTTGCTGCCACGGCCGGTGAGGCCGCCGATGTTGATGATGCGGCCGTAGCCGTTCTTGGCCATCAGCGGCGCGGCGACCTTGGCGCAGCGGAAGTAGCCCACCACCTTGATGTCGATGTCCTGCAGCAGGCCCTGCGGGTCGGCGTCGGCCAGCTCGGCGCGCACCAGTCCACCGGGATGCGCGGCGCCGTTGACCAGGATGTCCAGGCGGCCAAAGGTCTCCATCGTCTTGGCCATGGCAGCGGTGATGCTGTCCATGTCGGTAGTGTCCACCGCCACCGGCAGCACGGCGCCGGCGCCTTCCACACCCTTCAGGGCCTGGCGCAGCTCGGTGGCTGCTTCTTCGAGGATGGGCATGCGCCGCGCGGCGATGGCCACGTTGACGCCTTCGCGTGCCAACTCCAGCGCCGCCGCCTTGCCGATGCCCATGCTGCCGCCGGTGATGAAGGCGGTCTTGCCCTTGAGTTGCAGGTCCATGTCTGAGATTCCTGGAGGTGAGGTCGGTCGGAGAGGTCAGGCCAGCCGCATTTCGATCAGCACCGGGCCGTCGAGGTGGGTGGCGGCGCGTTGCAGGGCTTCGCGCAGTTCGTCGTTGGTGGAAACGGTGCTGGCGGGCACGCCATAACCCTGGGCCAGGGCGATCCAGTCGAAGGCCGGGTCGTCCAGCAGCGTGAGGTTGCGCGCCTGCGGGCCGGGCTCGATGCCGCTGCGGCCCAGTTCGGTCTGCAAGATGCCGTAGCGCCGGTTGGAGGCGATGAGCATCACCACCGGCAGGCGCTCATGGGCCATGGTCCACAGCGACTGGATGGTGTACTGGGCGCTGCCGTCGGACTGCAGCGCATACACGCGTCGATCCGGGCAGGCCACCGCCGCGCCCAGCGCCACCGGCAGGCCCTGGCCGATGGCGCCGCCGGTGTTGGTCAGGATGGTGTGCCGCGCCGCCTGGGCCGAGGCGGTGACGAAGGGATAGCCGCAGGTGCCGCCTTCGACCGAGACGATGGCGCCATCCGGCAGCGCGTTGGACAGCAGCCGGCCCACTGATTGGGGCGTCAGCGAGCCGGGCGCCACCTCATGCCGCGCTGGCGCCACGCCAGCCACGCCGCGCGGCGCTTCCAGCAGGTCGGCCAGGCGTTCCAACGCCAGGTCGGCGTCCTCGCCGGGCTCGGCCAGCAGGCAGAGGTCTTCTTCGGCGGCCAGCCGGCTGGGCAGGCCCTCGTAGCCAAAGTAGGCGATGGGCTCGATGGCGCCAGCCAGCAGCACGCGGGCACCCTTGAGCTGGGCGATGGCCACTTCGGGGAAGTAGGGCAGGCGGTCGATGTCGGGCAGGCCACCGCCGCGCTCGGTGCGGGCGGGGAACGTCTCCGAGAACACGCGGGCGCCGGTCTTGGCGACGATGCGGCCGGCGGCCACCTGGCCACGCTCGCTCAGCGCGCGGTCGCCCAGAAGCATCACCACTGGTTGCGCGCCGCGCAGCAACTCGGCTGCAGCCTGGACGCGCGCTTCGTTGAACGAGGGCGCGGCAGGGGGAGGCGGAACCTCGGGCAGCTGTGCGGGCGCGGGCAGTTGCTGAAAATCCACCGGCACCACCAGCGTGGCGCCGCAGCCGGGCCGGCCGTTGGCATGGTCGAGCGCCTCGACCGTGTCACGCCAGAGATGTTCGGCCTGCGCCACCGAGCGGTACCAGCCCGACATCGGCCGGGCCAGCGACTCGATGTCGGAGGTCAGCGGCGCGTCGTACTTCAGGTGCCAGCTGGCGTGGTCGCCCACGATGTTGAGGATGGGGGTGCGGGCACGCCGGGCGTTGTGGAGGTTGGCCAGGCCATTGGCCAGGCCGGGGCCCAGGTGCAGCAGGGTGCAGGCGGCGCGGCCCAGCATGCGGCCATAGCCGTCGGCGGCGCCGGTGCACACCCCTTCGAACAGGCCCAGCACGGCGCGCATGCCGGGCACGCTGTCCAGCGCGCCCACCAGTGGCATCTCGGTGGTGCCGGGGTTGGCGAAGCAGACCGAAACGCCCCGGGAGGTCGCCGCCCGCAGTACCACGGCGGCGCCGCTGCTTTCCGTCATCGAAGTGGATGTGGTTGCCATGCGTCAAATTTGTTATTGCAGGACTCATGGTAATCCCATATAAAAGGATCTGTAAATCAGTTGACTAGCCGAAATCAGCAACTCGTGAGGTCGGGGATGCACGAGGCTTCCAGGAAGGCCAGTCGGCGGTTTACGTCTGCCGGGTAGTGCTGCCCCGCCGGGGACACGGCCCAACGCTTCACCCCTTCATCTCGAAAGCGAGTTCGACATGCCTGCTTCGTTTCGCACATTGGTCAGGGCCGCCCTGGCGTCACTGGCGTTCCTGAGTTGCACCGGCCCCGGCTGGGCGCAGTCGGCCGACTGGCCGTCGCGGCCGGTGCGCATCGTGGTGCCCTACCCTCCCGGCACCGGGCCGGACATCATGGCCAGGTTGGTCACCGACAAGCTCGCCAAGGAGCTGCCCACCACCTTCGTGGTGGAGAACAAGCCCGGCGTCAACGGCAGCATCGGCAGTGAGCTGGTGGCCCGGGCGCCGGCCGACGGCTACACCTTCTTGCTGGTGGACCGGCTGACCGTGTCGGTGAACCCGCTGCTCTACAAGCTGAACTACGACCCGCGCAAGGACCTCGCGCCCATCAGCAACATTGCCGATGTGAGCCTGTACCTGGTGGTGTCGTCGGCGCTGCCGGTGACGGACTACCGCTCCTTCATTGGCTACGTGAAGAGCAATCCCGGCAAGGTCGCCTTCGGCAGCGGCGGGGTCGGCAGCATCATGCACCTCAACATGGTGCTGCTGCAGGACGGCACCGGCACCTCGATGCTGCACGTGCCTTACAAGGCCTTCGCCGAAGTCATCCCGGCCATGCTGTCGGGCGAGATCGGCGCGTCGTCGGGTGGTGTGGAAGCGCTGCAGGCGCATGTGGCCGCCGGCAAGATGAAGCTGCTGGCCGTGGGCTCGCCCACCCGCACCGAAGCCGAACCCGGCGTGCCCACCATCCGCGAGGTGGCGGGCGACGACCTGCTGATGTCCACCTCCTACGTGCTGCTGGGCCGCACCGGCACGCCGCCGGAGATCGTGGCCAAGCTGGGTGCCGCGCTGAAGCGGGCGCTGAACGATCCGGAGATCCGCAGCTCGGCGACCAAGCGGGGCCTGAAGGCCTATGCGACCACGCCGGAGGAACTGGAGAAGGTGATCAGCAGCGACTCAGCCCGCGTGGGCAAGCTGATCCGCGATCACAAGATCACGCTGCAGTGATCAGGTGGCCGCCGCCTTGCGGCGGCGCTGCGGGGGCTCGGCCGGTGCCACCGGCTGGGTGCCGGGTGGGTTGAGGGCCTGCGAAAGATCCGTCGCGGCGCCATGCAGCCGGCGGCCCAGCAACTCGACATCGAAGCGCGCGAAGTCCTCGCGCAGGAAGATCAGCGACAGGCAGCCGGCCACGTCGCCATCGCTGTAGGTGATCACCGATGAGATGCCGGCCAGCTCGGCGTTGAGTTCTCCGAAGGACACCGAGTAACCCACGCGGGCGGTGTCCTGCAAGTTGCGCCAGAAGGCCTTCCAGTCCTCGCCGATGGCCAGGCAGTCGGGGTCGTCCTGGTGACGCTCCCAGAGCCGGCGCAGCCGGCCTCGGCTCATGGCCGCCAGCAGTGCCTTCGACGTGGAGGAGCGGAATATCGGCATCGAGGTGCCGCGGCCGAACGACATCGGCAGCGGCTTGCTCGAGCCCGCATGCTCAAAGACGTTGACGGTGGTGTCGCTGTAGCTGGCGCTGATCAGGCCGGTGGAGCCGGTGGCGTTGGCCAGGGCCGCCACCACGGGGCCACCGGCGTTGATCAGCGGGTCGGAGCCGCGCATGCGGTAGTCCAGCTCGATGATGCGCGGGCCCAGCATGAACCAGCCGCCATGGCTGACCAGCAGCCCCGCCTGCGACAGCTCACGGGTGTAGCGGTAGCAGGTGGTGCGGGTCAGAGACAGGGCCTCGGCGATCTGCTCGGCCGTCATCGTGGTGTGGTCGCTCGAAAACAGGTCGAGGACGGAGAGCATGCGGGTGAGACTGGACACGGCGGAGGGCTAGCGATTCGATGGGACAGGCGGTGGGACAGGCGGAACTGGCAACCCCGCATGTTATCGGCGCGTTCGCCCATGGTGGCATTCGCGTCACTCGGCCGCCCCCGTCTCGCGGGGACTTCAGCCGCCCGAGATGCGCGAGATCAACTGGCTCATCACCTCCTCCAGCCGGCTGGGGCTGACCACCGCGGCAACAAAGCGGTCAGGCCGCACCAGCACGATGGATTCACGCGCCTGCCTGAACCAGGGCTCCAGCCGGTTGTCCACGTCCTCGATGCAGGTCAGGCCCTCGACCCGCAGCGGCTGGCCGCGACCATAGCCGCTGCGCGAGCGGTTGACCTGGATGAAGCGGGTCTGCAGTGCCTGCCAGCGCCGCCGGGTGTCGGCGCTGAGATGCTCCAGCGGATTGACGCGATGGCCCAGCAGCGCGAACCAGGGGCCCAGCACTTCGTCCAGGCGCAGGCGCCTGCCCTCGGCGTCTTCCACCTGGGGCTGGATGAAGAGCTGGCCCACCAGGTCGTCCTCGCGCACATCGGGATGGTCGCGGTGCACCAGGCCGCGGGTGATCTGCGCCTTGGGCTTGAACTTGAACTCCAGCAGGTGCTGGCGCAGGCTGTCCACCGTGTCGACGGCTCGGAAGACCCAGTCGCGCACGCCGGCCAGCAGCGGGTCGGTCATGCCCAGCACCGTGCCCATGTTGTCGGCCAGGGTGATGAGGTCGGTGGCGTGGCCACGGCGTTCCAGGTCGTAGGTCTGCAGGATGGCGGGGCCAGCCCGGCCCTTGGCGGCGGCGGCCACCTTCCAGCAGAGGTTGGCCACGTCGCGCAGGCCCGAGTTGAGGCCCTGGCCGGCCCAGGGCGGGGTGATGTGGGCGGCGTCACCGATCAGCGCCACCCGGCCTTCGACAAAGCGCTCGGCCACGCGGGAGTTGTGGGTGTAGGCGCGGATGCGGATGATCTCCAGCGACTTCTCGGCCTCACCGATGTGGTGGCGGATAAGCTCGCGGATGTTGGCCTCCTCGCACATCTGCTCCTCGCTCTCGTGCTCGAAGAGCATGAACTCCCAGCGCCGCTGGCCATAGGGCAGCTGGATGCAGACGAAGGGCCGGCTCGGGTCGGCATGCAAGGCGGTGTAGGGCGCGTCGAGGCGGTCGTTGGCGGCGTCCACCACCACCCACTTGCGCGGATGGGTCAGGCCCTGCAGCTCGATGCCCAGCTGCTTGCGCACGCCAGAGCGGCCGCCATCGGCGCCGATGACGTACAGCGCCCGCAGCTGGTAGACCTCGCCGTCAGGCGCCCTCACCTGCAGCAGCACGCCGTCGGCGTCCTGGCTCAGCGACAGCATCTCGTGGCCCAGGCGCAGCTTGACCGAGGGGCGCCGCTGCAGCTGCTTGCGCAGCGTGGCCTCCAGCAGCTGCTGCATGAAGAGGTTGCGCATCGGCCAGCCGTAGTCCATGGCCGTGGGGTTGACCTCGGCAAAGCACTGGCCGCGGGCGTTGAAGTAGCGCAGCGGCACGTGGGCGATCATGTCCTGGTGGGCCTCGTCGGCCACGCCCACGGTCTGCAGCACGCGCAGCGCCTCGTCGTCCATGCCCACCGCGCGGGGATAGGGCAGCACCTCGGTAGCCACTTCAAGCACCTGGCAGTCAAGGCCGTACAGGCCCATGTGATGGGCCGCCGCGATGCCGTTGGGGCCGCCGCCGACAACGACGACCTGGGTGTGTTCTGTTCTCATGAATTTGTCTCCGTTCAAAGCGGCGTGAGGTCGATATTGCGGCTGGGCGCGCCCGCCGCCCTGAAGCGTTCATTGGCCCGGGGATCGTCGTGATCGGTCTCCAGGAAGAACTCCAGCCGGTTGCCGTCGGGGTCGGTGAAGTACAGGCCCAGGCCGATCTCGTGATCGGTGATCTTGACCACCTCCACCCCCTTGGCCAGCAGGCCGCCGTAGAGCCGGCGCAGGCTGTCCAGGTCGCCCGCGATCTCCAGCCCGTAGTGCTGCAGGCCGATGCCGCCACGGCTGGCGCCGGGCTCGGCCTGGATCAGCGCGATGTCGTGGTGCTTGTGGGCGAAGGACATCATGATCCAGCGCTCGCTGCGCGCCGTCTCATGCATGCCGAGCACGTCGGCATACCAGCGGGCTGAGACCTCGGGGTTGGACACCAGCAGGGCCAGGTGGGTGCGCACGATGTTGACTTGCATGGCCATCTCCTCAGGCCGATGCTGCGGTGGATGCCGCGATCGACTGGTGCGCCGGCCGGATGGCCGCCACCGCGGGCGACCAGGCCACGTCGGTGATCTCGCTGAACTCGCGCCACTGCTTGCGCCAGCTGTTACCCCCGTCGGTGGAGGTGAAGAGGTGGCCGTACTTGGTGCCGGCAATCAGGCGATTGGCGTCATCGGGATGCACCGCCAGCGCCCAGATGCAGGAATTGGGCTGCAGCGGCAGCGGCAGCACCTGCCAGCTGGCACCGGCATCGCGCGAGCGCAGGATCTGGCTGGTCGTGCCCGGCGTGCCGTCGGAGATGCTGAGGTAGAGCGTGTCCTCGCTGCCCCGCGGCGAGGTCAGCGCGCGGGCGTAATACAGGCCGTGCGATTCATGCGGCAGCAGGCCGCTCCAGGTCAGTCCGTCGTCGAGGCTGCGGTAGATGGCGTTGACGGTGATGACCACCACCACCTTGCGGCCATGGTTGGGCAGCACGTGGATGGCGTGGATGTCGGTGTGGAAGTCGTAGAGCAGCCGGCTGTCCAGCCGCTCCCAGCTGTCGCCGCCATCCAGGCTGTGAAAGAGGCCGCCCTCCTCCAGCCCGAACCATAGCCGCTGCGGGTCGGTGGGATCGAAGGCAAAGGCCAGCAGGCGCGGGCGGTTGACGCCGGCACAGAGCTCGGGGATATCCACCGGCGCGCGACTCCAGGTCTGGCCGGCGTCCAGGCTGCGCCAGAGCACCGCCCGCGAGGGTGCGCCGGTGCCCACGAAGATGCGGCGCGGGTTGGCCGGGTCCACCGCCACCTTCCACACCGTCTGGCCGTTGAAGGGCGAGTCCACCTGCTCCCAGCTGCCGCCCGCATCAAAGCTGACGCACAGGCCGATGTCGGCGCCAGCGTAGACCACGCCCGGCGCGTTCGGGTCCAGGCAGAGCGCGCGCACCACCGCGTCGAACTCCAGCCGTTGACGCAGCCCCAGCCGATGCCAGGTCTGCCCCGCATCGGCACTGCGCATCACGGCCTGCCCGGCCGTGGCCACCAACCAAGTTCCGTCGCTCGAAGTCTCCACGCTCATGGACCTGCTCCTCAAGTTAAATTGAGTCGCCAGTCTCGCTAAATGGGATTCATGTTTCAATTGACCCAGATCACAAGCCTGGGCTCATTGGCCCGCGGCTTGAGCTCACACGGCATGCGGGCCTGCCTTTGCCGATTTGGGTTAACACCAGTGCCAACCGCACCTGTTCACTGAGCGGACTTCAAACCAGGATTCAACGCCGTGGTCATACCGCAGGTCAGCACCTCCCTCAGCAGCCGTATCGCGCTGTACGCCAGCCTCTGCGCCGCCGCAGCCATCACCGCGGTCTGCCTGGCCATCGGCTGGAAGGCCGGCGCCAGCGCCGAGGCCGACGCACTGACGCTGGCCCAGGCCACCGTGCAGCAGGCCGCCAGTGCGGTTGAACGCGACCTGCAGCCCACCCACGCGCTGGTGCAGGCCTTCACCGCCGCCCTTACCGCCCAGAAGCTGGGCGGCCAGGCCATCGGGCGCGATCAGCTCAACGGCTGGCTCAAGGCCGTGGTCGAACAAAGGCCCGAATGGCTGGGCTTCTACTCGGTCTGGGCGCCCAACGCGCTGGACGGTGCGGACGCGCCCCATGCCAACACACCAGGCTCCGATGCAACGGGCCGCTTCCTGAGCTGGTGGAACCGCCTCGACGGCGCCGTCACCGTGTCGCCGGTGGTCTTCGTCGACAAGCCCGGCTCCAACGACTGGTACGACGTTCCCTGCGTCAGCGGCAAGGAAGCCTGGCTGGACGTGGCGCCCTTCGAGATCAACGGCAAGACCATCCTGGCCTCGACGCTGGCGGCGCCCATCCTCAATGACAAGCAGTGCCTGGGCATTGTCGCGGTGGACCTGGAACTGGGCGCGCTGCAAAAGCACCTGCAGGCCATCCCGCTGCCGATCCCCGGCGCCACGCTGGCGCTGATCTCGCAGCGCGGCGTCTACGTCAGCGATCCACGCAGCGACCGGCTGGGCAAGCCGGCTGATGACCAGCCCGCCGAGGCGCTCAAGCACATCGCCGATGGCCAGCCCTACCAACGCGTTGACGGTCAGGGCCTGATCCACCTGTACACACCGGTGACCATGGCCGCCGGCCTGCCGGCCTGGAGCATCGAGATGCGGCTGCCGCTGGCGCAGACCCGCCAATCGGCCCAGGCCCTGCTGCGCTGGGCCGCGGTGGTGGGGCTGATCAGCGTGCTGCTGGGCAGCGCGGTGATGCTGCTGCTGGTGCGGCGCACCACCGCCCCGCTGCGCCGCCTGGCCGACACGCTGGAGTCGCTGGTCAGCGGCTCCAGCCGGTTGAACGTGCAACTACCCGCCAGCGGTCGCGACGAACTGTCCCGCATCGCAGGCGCCTTCAACGCCTTCGTGGGCAAGTTGCGCGCGGCCTTCGGCGGGGTCTCCGCCGCCTCGGCCCAGGTGGACCTGGCGGCCAGCGAGATCGCCAGCGGCAACCAGGACTTGTCGCAGCGCACCGAATCGCAGGCGATCCAGATCCAGTCGGTGTCCGAGGCCATGCGTTCGCTGGAGAGCAGCATCCACGGCAGCGCCTCCGAAGCCCGTCAGGCCGCCGCCGTGGCCGGCCGGGTGCGCGAGCAGGCCCTGCACAGCGCCGTGGCGATGTCGGAGGCGCGGGCAGCCATGGACGTGCTCTTCGAGACCAGCCGCCGCATCGAATCCATCGTCGGCGTGATCGACGAGCTGGCGGCGCAGACCAACATCCTGGCCCTGAACGCGGGCGTGGAATCAGCCCGGGCCGGCGACGCCGGGCGGGGCTTCGCGGTGGTGGCCACCGAGGTGCGCCGGCTGTCGCACGCCAGCACCACATCGGCCAACGACATCCGCACCCTCATCGCCCAGGCCACGCAGAGCATCAACCAGGGCCATCAGCGCATCCTTCACGTCGATGAAGCGGTGCGCGGCCTGGCCTCGGCCTTCGAGACGGTGCGGGTACTGGTATCAGGCATCGAGCAGCGCTGCGACGCCCAGACCGTCGAGGTGGACCGGGCCGGCAAGGCCGTCGACTCGCTGGACGGCATGACGCAGCAGAACGCCGCCCTGGTCGAGCAGGCCGCTGCCGCATCGTCGGCGCTAAGCATGCAGACCGAGCGGCTGTTCACCACGGTGAGCGAGTACCTGGACCATCGGGACGATGGCTCCGAGCGGTCAGGCTGACTCTTGCGCACGAGTCGGGCAAATTCCATTGTTGCATCAAATACTGTATTTATATACAGTGTCTCCATCCACAGGAGACCCCATGCACCCCAGCGCTTTCAGACAGCACTACCGCCCTTCCGCTTACCGCCTGCCGCAATGGCTGGCCCGCATGTGGGTGTGGTTCTGAGCCTGCGCCTTGAATCTCAGCCCAGCTGCCACCAGGCCGGCAGCAGCCGCTGCACCTCGGGCCGGTGGTAGCGGTCGTCCAATAGCACCACGATGCCTTCGTCGGTGCTGCTGCGGATCACCCGGCCAGCCGCCTGCACCACCTTGTGCAGGCCCGGCACGACGTAGGTGTAGTCGTGGCCGGCACCGAACAGCTGGTCGAGCCGCTGGCGGATCTGCTCATTGACCGGATTCACCTGCGGCATGCCCAGCGTGGCGATGAAGGCGCCGATCAGGCGGCGCCCCGGCAGGTCGACCCCTTCCGAGAACGCCCCACCCAGCACGGCGAAGCCGATGCCGCGGCTGGTGGCCGTCATGCGGTCGAGGAAGGCGTCGCGTTCGGGCTCGGTCATGCCGCGCCGCTGGCGCCACACCGGGATATGCGGGTGCTGGGCCTCGAACAGCGCGGCCACCTGCAGCAGGTAGGCGTGGCTGCTGAAGAAGGCCAGGTAGTTGCCGGGCTGCTCGCCGTACTGCTGCGCCATCACGCCGAGCAGCGCGGGCAGCGAGCGTTCGCGGTGCCGGTAGCGGGTGGACACCTGCCCGGCGATGCGCAGCCGCAGCTGCTCGGCGCGAAAGGGCGACGGCACGTCCACCCACGCGGTGTCGGCCGGCAGGCCGAGGATGTCGCGGTGGTAGTCGGCCGGGGCCAGCGTGGCCGAGAACAGCGTGACAGTGTGGGCCGCGGCGAAGCGCGCCTGCAGCATCGGCGCGGGCACCACGTTGCGGATGCAGACGCTGGTGTCGATTCCGCCGCGCCGCGCCGCCAGGTGGCGCGTGATGTCGCACAGCGCATGCGGGCCGAACAGCTCGGCCAGCCGCAGCAGGCGCTGGGCCTCGAAGCCGAAGGTGCGCAGCGCGTCTGTCGGCACGCTGCCCTGCCCATCCTCGGCCGGCTCGAACAGGCCTGGCGAGGCCAGCGCCGGGGCTGGCCCGGCCACTGGCTCATCGACTGAGCCACCCTGCCCGGCTTCGCTCCAATCGGCCCAGGCCATGACGGCTTGCCGCAGCGCCTCCAGCCAGGGGCCGGGGACGGCGTCGCAGGCACTGTAGTCGGCTGCCAGGGTGGCGTTCAATTCACGCCAGCGGCGCTGCAGCTTTTCGAGCTCCGGCTTCAGCACCGCGGGCGCGGCACGGCGCGCCGCAAGCAGGCCGGCCCACGACAGCTCGGCGGTGTACATGCGCCGGCCGCGCTCGACCAGGTTGTGCGCTTCATCGACCAGCAGGCCGACGCGCCAGTCGTGCGCCTGGGTCAGGCTGTGCAGCAGCGCGTGCAGGTCGAAGCAGTGGTTGTAGTCGCCCACCACCACGTCGCTCCAGCGCACCAGTTCCTGGCCCAGGTAGTAGGGGCACACGTCATGCGCCAGCGCGACGCTGCGCAGCGTCGCGCGGTCGAGCGTGCCGGCCTGCACCGCAGCGGCGCGGGCAGCCGGCAGGCGGTCGTAGAAGCCGCGGGCCAGGGGGCATGGGCCCCGCCCGGCCGCCCTGAGGGGCCCGCCCCGTAGCCTGTCAGGGCGAAGGCCATCCTGTGCCCCGCCATGGCAGGCCTTGTCGGGGTGCTCGCAGGCCTTGTCGCGCGCCACCAGCTCCAAGGCGCGCAGTGGCAGCGTGGGTGCAGCCTGGCGAATTTGCGCCAGGGCCTGCAGCGCCAGGGCGCGGCCGGTGGTCTTGGCGGTGAGGTAGAACAGCTTGTCCAGGCGCTGGCCCGGGCAGGCCTTGAGCTGCGCGAACAGCGTGGCCACGGTCTTGCCGATGCCGGTGGGCGCCTGCGCCAGCAGGCAGCGGCCCGCCACCGCGGCGCGGTACACGGCCTCGGCGAGGGTGCGCTGGCCGGCCCGAAAGCTCGGGTGTACGAAGGCCAGCTGCTGCAGCGCGGCGTCGCGTGCCGCGCGGTGGGCTGACTCCTGCGCGGCCCAGGCCAGAAAGCGTTCGCACTGCGCCTCGAAGGCCTGCTGCAACGCGGCCGCGGTGCAGTGTTCGATGAACACGGTTTCGCGCTGGGTGGTGATGTCGAGGTACACCAGCGCCAGCTCCAGCGCGGGCAGGCCCTTGGCTGCGCACAGCAGCGCGCCATACACCCGCAGCTGGGCCCAGTGCAGCGCCCGGTGGTTGGCGGGCATGGCATCGAGCCGGCCCTTGTGGGTCTTGATCTCCTCCAGCCGCCCCCGCGCCGCATCGAAACCATCGGCGCGTCCGCGCACCTGCAGGTGCCGGTGCTGGCCGCTCAACGCCAGCTCAGTCTGGTAGCCGGCCCCGCGCCGCGCGGCCACCAGCCGATGCCCAGCCATGCCCTCGTCAGCCGAGGGCGACGGCGTGAAGCGCAGGTCGAGGTCGCCCACCTTGGCGGTGAACTCGCACAGCGCCCGCACGGCGATGGTGTAGGGCAGCGGCACCTCGGGTGAGGTCATCACGCGGCGCTGTCGCCGGGCGGGGCCGGTGCTGCCTCGGGCCGGCCCGGCTCGCCGGTTTCTCCCGTCGCTCCCGTCGCTCCGAGGTGCGCCTGCAGCGGCTCCTGCTCCGGCCGCACCGGCGTGGCCTTGGCCAGCGCCAGCCACACCGCAAAGGGCAGCTGGCAGGGCTGGTGGCGCGCGGGCCGCAGCACCTCGAGCCGGCCGCTGGCGATGTCGCCATGCAGCACCCACACGCCGAAGGGCTCGGGGATCTCGTCCGGCTCGGCCAGCCCCGCCGGGAACACGTAGCTGCACTCGCTGCACAGCCACTGGTAGCAGGCGCGCTTGGCATTGAAGCGCAGGTCAGACAGCAGATCGGCGCGGCTGACCTTGATCTCGTGCACCGTGGGGTGCAGGTAGGCCTCCACCGAGGTGTTGCGCACCGAAAACACATCCGGCCGGGCCATGCGCCAGCCACCCTTCGCGGGGGTCACGGGCACCGCGGCCGGGCCAGTGGACAGCGTCGCAGCAGGCGGTGCCTCCTGGGCCCACAGATCGGGCGGCCGGCTTTCGCTCACACCGGGTGGTGCTTCTTCGGGCGGCAACTGCGCCCGCAGCGACAGCTCGCGCCAGACGATGCGCCCGGCCGCCCACAGGTGCGCGGCCACCCGTTCGGCCAGCAGGTCGTGCGGGCTGGTGGCACGCAGGTTGCGCTGCCGCGCCTGGGCCAGCAGGCGGATGCCGGCCTCGGTGAGCTGCAGGGTTTCATGCCCAGCGGCCGAGGTGCACCGCGTCACCCAGCCCTGCGCCAGCAGGTCGATCTCGATGGCATCGCGGCTGGGCCAGCCACCCGAGCGCCACAGTTTCATCAGCCGCGACAGGTGCATCCGGCCCAAGGCGGCCAGCGGCAATGCGGCCTCCGACGGAGGTACCAACGCAGACGCAGACGCTGGCGAGGGGAAGGGGGAGGACGGTTCGGCAGGCATCACGCAGGCCCGCGCAACGAGAAAGGTGTGCGCGCATAGCTGTATGAATATACAGCCATTGGCACCCAACCCCCAACCTGCCTTGGGCTCGAGCCGCCCGGGCCGACGACCGCCGGCGCGGGAAGACAATCCGCCACGGATGCACGTCCACGCAGCTCCCTGAGCGCCCCGACGGTTCCGCGCAGCGCGCTTGTTGTAACGTTACCCGGTCAACTGATCTCGCAGCACGATGCCAGCCGCACCCCTGCCCGACGACATCCGCCGGTTCATGCTCACCAGCATCCCATCGGTGCCCTACCTTGAGGCGCTGCTGCTGCTGTGTTCCGAACCCGGCCGGGTGTTCGACACCGAGGAGCTGGCGCGCCGGCTCTACATCCCTGCCGCGAAGGCGGACGAACTGCTGCAGGCTCTGGCCGCCGCCGGGGTGGCTGCCGACTCCGGGCAGGGCGTGGCCTATGCACCGCGCGACCCGGCGCTGGCCTCGCTCATCGAGCGGCTGCGCGGCCTGTATGCTGAAAACCTGATCGGCATCACCAACCTCATCCACGACGCCCGCTCGCGCACCGCACTGCAGCTGGCGGACGCATTCAAGTTGCGGAGAAACCGCTGATGGACAAGCTTACTTACGCGCTCTGCGCGGTCACCGCCTTGATCTGCGCTGGGCTGCTCACCCGCAGCTACCTGCACACGCGGGTGCGCCTGCTGTTCTGGTGCGCCGTGTGCTTCTACGGCATCACCGGCAACAACCTGCTGCTGGTGCTGGACCGCTGGGTCTTCCCCGAGGTCGATCTGTCGTACTGGCGCCTGGGCCTGTCACTGGCCGCTGTGATGACGCTGGTAGCCGCGCTCGTGCTCGAGACGAGCGACTGAGGAGGCCGCACCGTGCACGACCTGCTGTTGGGTGCGATTGCCGCGTTCACCTTGGTGGCGGCCCTGTTCTTCCTGCGCTACTGGCTCAGCAGCCGCGACCGGTTGTTCCTCTACTTCGCCGCGGCCTTCGCGCTGGAGGCCCTGAACCGCGTGCACATGGGCATCACCGAGACCTGGAACGAAGACGACCTGCCGCTGCACTACATGATTCGTCTGGCCTCGTACCTGTTGATCCTGTTCGGCATCTGGCAGCACAACCGGCCGCGCCGGTGACAGCGCGGCTGGCGCGGCGCTGCCAGAGAGCCGCTTCGGCGATATGCGCCCAACCCCGGACCGGATCGCCCCCGCGGTGAGCGAAAATGCCAGCGACCCGCCGGGCGCGATGGGTTCTACCCGTCCGCCCCGGCAAAGCACTGGACCGCAATGTGCTTTGCCCTGCGTCACAAGCGCCGTGCCCTTGCCTACCCGGCGGGGGCGATGCCAGCCTCAGCTCATACCCCTCGGAGATTCCTCGATGACGACCAAGCAGCCCACCATCATCTACACCCTGACCGATGAGGCGCCGTTGCTGGCCACCAACGCCTTCTTGCCGATCATCCGCACCTTCGCGGCGCCGGCGGGCATCAATGTGATTGAGAGCGACATCTCGGTGGCCGCGCGCATCCTGGGCACGTTTCCCGAGTACCTGACCGAGGAACAGCGGCTGCCCGACACCCTGGCCGAGCTGGGCCAGCTCACGCTCAAGCCCGAAGCCAACATCATCAAGCTGCCCAACATCAGCGCCTCGCAGGGCCAGCTGATCCACGCCATCAAGGAACTGCAGTCCAAGGGCTACGCCATCCCCGACTACCCCGAAGTGGCCAAGACCGACGAGGAGAAGACCATTCGGGCGCGCTATGCCCGGTGCATCGGCTCGGCCGTGAACCCGGTGCTGCGCGAAGGCAACTCCGACCGCCGCGCGCCCAGGGCTGTGAAGGAATACGCCCGCAAGCACCCGCACAGCATGGCCGAGTGGAGCCAGGCTTCGCGCTCGCACGTCTCGCACATGCACAGCGGCGACTTCTATCACGGCGAAAAGTCGATCACGCTGGACCGCGCCCGCGACGTCAAGATGGAGCTGATCACCAAGAGCGGCAAGACCATCGTGCTCAAGGACAAGGTCGCGCTGCTCGACCGCGAGATCGTCGACAGCATGTTCATGAGCAAGAAAGCGCTGCTGGCTTTCTACGAAAAGGAAATCGAGGACGCCCGCAAGACCGGCGTGATGTTCTCGCTGCATGTGAAGGCCACGATGATGAAGGTGTCGCACCCCATCGTGTTCGGCCACTGCGTCAAGATCTTCTACAAGGAGGCGTTCGAGAAGCACACCAAGCTGTTCGATGAGCTGGGCGTCAATGTCAACAACGGCATGGCCAACCTGTACGACAAGATCGCCAGCCTGCCGCAGAGCAAGCAAGACGAGATCAAGCGCGACCTGCATGCCTGCCACGAGTACCGCCCCGAGCTGGCCATGGTCGACTCGGCCAAGGGCATCACCAATTTCCATTCGCCCAACGACATCATCGTCGACGCCTCGATGCCCGCGATGATCCGCAATGGCGGCAAGATGTGGGGCGCCGACGGCCGCCTGAAAGACGTCAAGGCCGTGATGCCCGAGAGCACCTTCGCCCGCATTTACCAGGAGATCATCAACTTCTGCAAATGGCATGGCGCCTTCGACCCCACCACCATGGGCACGGTGCCCAACGTCGGCCTGATGGCCCAGCAGGCCGAGGAATACGGCTCGCACGACAAGACCTTCGAGATCGCGGAGGACGGCGTGGCCAACATCACCGACCTGACCACCGGCGAAGTGCTGATGAGCGAGGATGTCGAGCAGGGCGACATCTGGCGCATGTGCCAGGTCAAGGACGCCGCCATCCGCGACTGGGTCAAGCTGGCCGTCACGCGGGCACGCAACTCCGGCATGCCGGTGGTGTTCTGGCTCGACGCGTACCGCCCGCACGAGGCTCAGCTGATCACCAAGGTCAAGATGTACCTGCACGAGCACGACACCACCGGCCTGGACATCCAGATCATGAGCCAGGTGCGCGCCATGCGCTACACGCTGGAGCGCGTGATCCGCGGCCAGGACACCATCAGCGCCACCGGCAACATCCTGCGCGACTACCTCACCGACCTGTTCCCCATCATGGAACTGGGCACCAGCGCCAAGATGCTGTCGGTCGTGCCGCTGATGGCCGGCGGCGGCATGTACGAGACCGGCGCTGGCGGCTCGGCGCCCAAGCATGTGCAGCAGTTGGTGGAAGAGAACCACCTGCGCTGGGATTCGCTGGGCGAATTCCTCGCCCTGGCGGTGAGCCTGGAAGACCTGGGCCTGAAGACCGGCAACAAGCAGGCCGCCATCCTGGCCAAGACGCTCGACGCCGCCACCGGCAAGCTGCTCGACAACAACAAAAACCCGTCGCCCAAGACCGGCCAGCTCGACAACCGCGGCAGCCAGTTCTACTTGGCCCTGTACTGGGCCCAGGAGCTGGCCGCGCAGACCGACGAGCCGGCGCTGGCAGCCAAGTTCGCACCGTTGGCCAAGGGTCTGGCTGAGAACGAGCAGAAGATCGTGGCCGAGCTGGCCGCCGTGCAGGGCAAGCCGGTCGACATCGGCGGCTACTACCTGCCCGACCGCCAGAAGATGCTGGCCGTGATGCGGCCCAGCGCCACCTTCAACGCGCTGCTGGCGTCGGTGGCTTGAGAAAGCCCACGGGTTGCCGGGTCCTCAGCGTTGCCAGCCGGCGTCGCGGGCCTGGCGCTCGGCGGCCGCATTGAGCACCGCGCCGGCCACGCGCCGGTCCACCACGTCCAGCACCTCGCGCGGCAACGCGGTCGCCGCCTGTCGCATCGCGCTGCCGCTGGCTGGCTCGCTGGCCGCGACGACCTGCTGTACCGCCCACAGGTCCGCCTGCCGGCAGGCCAGCCCGGCCAGCGCCGGTGTGCTGAAGGTGCGGCAGTAGGCGCCAGCGCGGTCGACGAAGCTGAGCTGCACCGCCACCGTCGCCTGGGCCGGTGGTTCGCTGGCCAGCTGCGACAACAGCGCCTGCGCCAGCGGCCCGGTCGCCACCAGCCGGCCGTCCACCATGGCCACGGCGCTGTCGGTGCCGTTGCTGGGTGCACCGCCGCGATCCACCATCATGCCGAGTGCCAAGCCCAGCACCAGGCTGGCTGCCAGGCCACCCCACTGGCGCCAGTCCGGCGCGGCCGGGCGCTTGGTGCTTCGTGCTGCTCGCACGGCCGCCAAGTCCACCACCGCAGCAGCGCGGGCCGCGGGCGCCAGCAGCTGGGCCAGCCGGTCGGGCACCGGCTCGTCCAGCACCGGGTGGTAGGCCGCGGCCAGGCGCTCGCGTTGCGCACGCCACGTGTTGACGCGGTCACGCAGCGCAGCGTCGCTGGCCAGAGCCTGTTCCAGTGCGCTGCGCCGGGCACTGTCGAGTTCGCCGTCGACGTAAGCCATCAGGTCGTCATCGGTCCAATTCATGGGCGGGCTCCGAGGGGTTGTTCGGCCAGCAAGGCCTGCAGCGCTTCGCGCGCCCGCGCCAGCCGGCTGGTGAGCGTGCCGATCGGAATGCCCAGCACCTGGGCCGCTTCCTGGTAGGCCAGGCCGTCCACCAGCACCAGGCCCACCACCGCACGCTGGTCGTCATTGAGTTGCGCGACGGCGCGGCGCACCGCGATGGCGTCGATCTGCGCATCGGTGGTCGAGACGCCGACGTGCTCGCCGGCCGCTTCGTCCACAAAGGTCTGGGCGCGCCGCTCGCGGGCACGCACCTCGTCGATCCAGGCGTTCTGCATGATGCGAAACATCCAGCTGTCCAGGCGAGTGCCCGGTATCCATTGTTCGGCGCGCGTCAAGGCCCGCTCCAGTGCGATCTGCACCAGGTCGTCGGCGTCTTCGCGGTGGCGCGCCAGCGTGCGGCCGAAGCGCCGCAGGCGCGGCAGCAGCGCGGCCAGTTCTTGTCGCAGGTCTTGGGCGGGTGGGTCCATCGGATGGTTGAGTCGATGCCCGTACAACGGCTGGGCGGCGGATTTTCTTCCACGCCGCCGTCGTTATGCTTGCATGGCCCACATGAACATGTCTCCAGTCTCTCGTCCGCGCTTGAGGGCAACGCTGATCGCGATGATGCTGGGCGTTGCCGGCGCCACACAGGCGCAACTGCGTCTGCCGGGTCCGTCGGCGTTGCCAACCCTCCCGCTCGATCTGCCGCGTGCGCCCGTCCTGCTGCCGGCGTCGCCGCTGCCCGGGACGCTGCAGACGCTGCGGCGCGACACGGTCAACGCGCTGCTGCGGCAGCATCCTGAACTGGTTGAGGCCGATCCGGCCGGCGAGCCCATCCGGCGTCAGGAGCTGCTGCTCGTGTCGCCCAGCCCAACCGAACTGGCCGCCGTCAGCGCCGCGGGGTTCACGCTGCTGCGTGAACAAGCCCTGCCCGAGTTGGGCCTGCGCCAACTCGCACTGCGACCCCCTGCCGGGCTGGGCACCGCCGAGGCGCTGACGCGGCTGCGCACGCTGGCGCCGCAAGCCGAGGCCGACTTCAACCACCTCTACACCGGCAGCGGCAACAACGGCAGCCATGTCGATGGCGGCACGGCCAGCCCACCCCCATCACCCGCCCTGCCGATGGATGCCAACGGGCCGCGGCGCATCGGCCTGGTCGATGGCGGCGTGGACAGTGCGCACCCCGCGCTGCGTCGCGCCACGCTGCGGCCCTGGGGCTGCGACGGCCACCCGGTGGCCAGCCCGCACGGCACCGCTGTCGCGTCGCTGCTGGTGGGCCGCGACGGCGTGTTCGCCGGGGCACTGCCGGGCGCCACGCTGTACACGGCCGACATCTACTGCGGCCAGCCGGCCGGCGGCGCGGCCGACACGCTCGCAGCGGCGCTGGCCTGGCTGGCACGCGAGCAGGTGGCGGTGGTCAACCTCAGCCTGGTCGGGCCGCCCAACCGCCTGCTGGCGCGCGCGGTGCAAGCGCTGCAACAACGCGGCCACCTGATCGTCGCCGCAGTGGGCAATGACGGTCCGGCCGCACCGCCGCTGTACCCCGCGGCTTATGCCGGCGTGGTGGGCGTGACCGGCGTCACCCCGGCCCGCCGCGTATTGCCCGAGGCCGCGCAGGGCCCGCAGGTGCTGCTGGCCGCGCCGGGCGCAGACGCGGTGGCAGCCGGCCTCGATGGCCGCTATGTCACGGTGCGGGGCACCTCCTTCGCCGCCCCGCTGGTGGCCGGCCTGCTCGCCCAGGCCCTGGCTGTCCCCGACCCAGCCGTGGCCGCTGCGGCGCTGGCCCGCGTCATCGCGCAGGCCATCGATCTGGGTGCACCGGGCCGTGACCCGGTGTTCGGCGCCGGCCTCGTCGCCGAGGGCTCGCGCATCGCACCCGAACGCTGGCAAGCAAGGCGCTGATGAGGCCCCCAGGCCGACGGTGAGCCGTCGGCCGTCCCCCGAGGGGAGCGAGTCAACTTGGGGCGGCCCGGCGTTGACTCATGAGCCCGCCTGCTGCGGCGTTACACGCGCTTGCATCGGCGCGGGGATCAAACCCGCCACGGGGGCCGTTGTGCTGAGTACAGGGGCCGGATGGGCCGGCTCCTGATCCAAGGAAACACCGGGCCGCCCCAAGTTTCCTTGACCCCCTCGGGGGGCGGGCTGGGCGCAGCCCGCCACTGGGGGCACTCATCACACAGTCAAAGGACGCCTCATCATGACCACCAAGCACTCTGCCCTGACCCTGGCCACCACCACCGCCGCGCTGCTTTCGGCACTGGCATTCACCACCCCTGCCCACGCTGGCCTGCTGGGCGGCGGAGGCTTCGGCGCAGGCGGTGGCCTGGCGGGCGACATTGGCGGCAGCGTCGGCGGCGCCCTGGGCCCGCACAGCCTGGATGCCGGTGGCAACGCCAGCGCCACGGGCGCCTTGCAAGCCCGCCACGAAGCGGCATTGCAGCGCGCCACCCAGACCGGCCAGGCCGCCAAGGACACCGTGCAGACCACCCAGCAAGCCGGTCAAGCCTTGAGCGACCGAGTCAGGGACCGGGTCTCCGACCGAGCCACCGAAGCCGGCGCAGCGGCACGCGAACGTGCCCGTGGCGTCGTGACCACTGGCACCGGCAAGGTTCGCGAGGCAGCGACCGAGGCCAAGGGCACGGCCACACAGTTGCGTGAGAGCGCTCATGAGGGCGCCCGCGATGGCGTGCGCGAAGGCACCGCGGCAGCCACTGCCGGCGCCGATGCGGGCCTGAGCCAGGCTGCTGGCACCGCCACCAACACCGCCAACGCAGCGAACACCGCCACCAGCCAAGGCGGCAGCGCCCAAGGCTCGACCAGCGGCGCGGTGCAGGCCAGCCGCAGCGGCACTTCGGCCTCGGCCCGGGCCGGCGGCGCTGCGCAGGGTTCGGTGCAACGCTGAAACCGCCGCGCACAATGCCCCCGCGGTGACATGCACCGCGCACCGCGGGGCAGGCAGCAATGACAACGACGCAGAACGACAGCCACCCGCACCGTCCCGGTCGGGTTGCCCTGGTGGCCGGTGCCACCGGCCTGGTGGGCCGCGAAGTGGTGGCGCTGCTGCTGGCCGACCCGGCCTATGCCGCTGTGCACACCGTGGGGCGGCGCGCCCCACCGCTGCAGCACCCCAAGCTGCAGCACCATGCGGTGGACTTCACGGCCGAGCCGGGCTTGTGGGCCCTGCCCGCGCTGGACGAGGTGTTCATCGCGCTCGGCACCACCATCAAGGTGGCCGGCAGCCAGGCCGCTTTTCGCGCGGTGGACTTCGACGCGGTGCTGGCGGTCGCCCGCGCCGCTCGGCAGGCCGGCGCCACGCGGCTGGGCCTGGTGAGCGCGATGGGTGCGGACGCGGCTTCGCGCATCTTCTACAGCCGCGTCAAGGGCGAGGTCGAAGCGGCGGTGTCCCGGCTCGGCTACAGCTCGGTGGTGATCGCGCGGCCCTCAATGTTGCATGGCGACCGCACCGCGCTGGACCAGCCGGTGCGCCCGGGCGAGCAGATCGCCCTGAGTAACCGTCTTTCGAGTCAAGCGCCGTGAAGCGATTTATCCCAAGGAG
>JBDTQF010000037.1:0-21228 GCA_039932275.1 Burkholderiales bacterium | reverse complement strand
GTCGCGGCACCCACGGCGACGGCCTTGCCCGGGGTGCCGCCCATCAAGTCCGCGGGTTTCGAACCTGGCCAGGCCATCGTGACCGTGTTGACCGGGTTGCCGGTGCAAGACCTGCGCGGCGAGCGCGCGCAGGCCATCGCGGCGCTGACCGACGCACCCCAGGCCACGCTGGCCGTGGTGCGACAGGACGTGCTGCAAAACCTGCCGTCGTCGCCTGCGCTGAGTGGCCTGCGGGTGGTGGCGCCGCTGTTCGCCGAGCCGGTGCAGGCCTGGGTGCGGGTTGATTCGTCGGTGCGGCGCTGGCGCGACGTGGGTGCGGCCACGGTGGACATCGGCCGCGACCGCGGCGATTCGCAGATCGCCCGCAGCCTGCCGCGCGACCTGTTCGGCGCGCCGGAATGGGTGAACCCTTCCGACCACTGGCGTTCGTTGTCCGACGCGCAGGCGCTGGCTGCCTTGCGCCGCGGCGACGTGGACGCGGTGCTGCGGGTGCGGGCCTCGCCGCTCACGGCCGAGGCCCAGGCGGCGGTGGCCCGCGGCACGCTGCGCGCGCTCACGCTCGACCCCGGCGAAAGCGCGCGGGTGCTCGGCCGTTATGTCTCAACACCCGCGCCGGGTGTGCGCAGCCTGCGCACCGCCGGGGTGATGGACTTCCTGGTCGTGCAGGGCGGCGACGGCGAGGCCCGCGAGCGGCTGGCGGTGGACGCGCTGCGCAGCCTGTGTGCAGCCCATCCGGCGCTGATCGCCGCCGCGGGGTCGAACTGGGCGATGTTCCGGCCTGATCAAACCCTGCCGGCCGGGCGGCCGTACGCGGCGGCCAGCACGTCGACGGCAACGGCCTGCGCGGCACAGGTGGCCGGCAGGCCGCAGCAGGCCGGCAAGTCGCCGCCCTAGCCGACCAGCGACCAGCGACAGACCGCTTGCGCCGGCCGCGGGCCCTGCGCCTTACTTCTTCAACCGCATCCGCCCGAGGTAGTCGCGCTTACCCAGCGGAGCGCCCTTGGCCCGCAGGATGTCGTAGGCAGTGGTGGCGTGGAAGTGGAAGTTGGGCAGCGAGAACGACTGCACGAAGCCTTCGGTGGTGAACGGCATCTGCTTGCCGCCGATCTCGAACACCATGTCGGCACCTTCGCGGGCATTGACCTCTTCGGGCGTGAGCTTGTGCAGCGCCTCGGCCGTGCCGGCGATCAAGGCCTGCAGTTCGGCATAGGTGTGCGGCGGCAGGCCGCTGGGCGGGCGGAAGACGCCGCTCTTGATGGCCTCGATGGCGCCGATCGAATGGTGCACCACGGATTGCACCTGGAAGCGAAACGGCAGCATGTCGGCGAACAGCCGCGTCTCGACCACGCTCTGCGGATCGATGCCGTTGTCCTGGCAATGCGTGAGTCCACGCTCGAGGAAGCTGCTGACGGCGGTAACCGTCTGCAGGTAGCTGAGCACGCTGATGTCGTAAAGGGAGATGGCCATGTCGCCTCGCTTCGTTGTGGTGGTGGGGGGGTCAAACAGGGGAAAGGGAATGGGCTGAGGTGGCGGGCCCATCGCGCAAGGCAAAGCCCACCAGCGCCTCCAGCTGCTGCAGCGCTTCATCCGGGTCGTCGACCTTGATGGTGTGCATGCCCAGCGCGCGGGCCGGCTTGAGGTTCACGCCCAGGTCGTCGAGAAAGACGGTCTGCGCCGGCGCCACGCCCAGGGCCTCGCACATCATCTTGTAGATGGCCGGGTCGGGCTTGCGCACGCCGGCCTTGGCGCTTTCGATGACGTGATGGAACAGTGTGAGGATCTCGCTGCGGCCGCCTTCGTCGAAGCCATCCGGGTCGGTGGTGCGCACGTTGTTGGTGATCAGCCCGATCTTCAGCCGCGGCCGCAGCCGCCGCAGCGCCTCCACCATCGCCGGGCGGATGCTGCCGCCCAGCACCGCCACGACATCGCGGCCACGCACGCTGTGGCCGAGTGCGGCGCACTCGGCGGCGAAGGCCTGGTCGAAGCCGTCGATGTCGAGTTGGCTGCGCTCGAAGCGGGCCCAGGCGTTGTCGAGGTGGTTGGCCGCGTTCACGCGCCGCAGCAGCCCGTCGGGCAGGCCGCGCTCGCACTCGAAACGGGCGAAGGCCTCGAAGGGCGACGTGGTGATCACGCCGCCGTAGTCCCAGATGACGGCCTGGATGGAATGTCCGGTCATGTTGTCTCGTTGCAGGAGTGAGGGATCGAACGCGGACGAAGGATATCGTTACGCTCGCTGACGTGCAGATCAGACGCCGACCAGCTCAGGCTCGGCGAGCGCAGCCTCGCCGCCCGCGTCGGCCAGGTGCCTCTGCAGCCAGGCACCCACCGCAGCGGGGTCGGTGAGTGTGCGCAGCGCCGCGTAAGCACACTCGGCCTCGGGGTGACGCCTGCGCAGGAAGTTGAGCCACTGCTTCATGCGGCCGGCCTGGGCGCGCGGTTCGATGTGCGCCAGATTGAGCTGCCAGAAGTACAGCAGCAGCGGCTGCAGCGCCGGCCAGCCGGTGCTGGCCTCGCCGCTCGCCGCCCCGCGCTGATCGGCCAGGATGGCCAGCGCCAGGCCCGGGTTGGCCACGATGCCGCGGCCCAGCATCAGGTCATCGCAGCCGGAGGCGGCGCGGCAGCGCCGGGCGTCGTCCACCGACCAGATCTCGCCATTGGCCACCACTGGGATGGACACGGCCGCGCGCACGTCGGCAATGCGTTCCCAGTAGGCCGGTGGGCGGTAGCCATCGGCCTTGGTACGGGCGTGCACCACCAGTTGTTCGGCGCCCCCTTCGGCGATGGCACGGGCACAGTCTTCGGCACGGCGGTGGTCGTCGAAACCCAGCCGCATCTTGGCCGTCACTGGCATGCCGGCCGGCACGGCGCGCCGCACTGCGGCCACGATGCGCTGCAGCAGCAGCGGGTCTTGCAGCAGCGCGGCACCGCCGCCGTGGCGGTTGACCACGCGCGCCGGGCAGCCGAAGTTCAGGTCGATCCCGGCCGGCCCCAGCGCGGCCAGGCGCGCTGCGTTCTCGGCCAGGCAGTGCGGGTCGGAACCCAGCAATTGGGCCCGCACCGGCACGCCGGCCGGCGTGCGGCCGCCGTTGGCCAGCTCGGGCACCACGCGGCGGAACACCCGGTCGGGCAGCAGCGTGCCGGTGACGCGGATGAACTCCGACACGCACAGGTCGATGCCGCCCACCCGGGTGAGCACATCGCGCAGCGCGAAGTCGAGCAGCCCTTCCATCGGGGCCAGCAGCAGCGCCATCAGGTTGCGCTCACCAAGCTCACGACACGGCACTCAGCTCGACCGCCACGCCGTTGAGCACGGCGCAACCCGACAGTGGATCGAACAGCGTCTCGTCCAGCACATCGTTGAGGTTGACCCCAGGCCGCTGGTTGGCCACGCCCAGGTGCACGCCCGGCAGGTCGTGGCCCCAGCCGTGCGGCAGGCTGATGACGCCGGGCATCATGTCGGCGCTCAGCTCGACTTGAACCTCGATGGCCAGCTCGCCGCGTTTGATGCGGGCCGTCGCACCGTCGCGCAGCCCCAGCCGCTCAGCGTCCTGCGGATGCAGCAGCGCGGTGCAGCGGAACGGGCCCTTGGCCAGCGTCGGCAGGTTGTGCAGCCAGCTGTTGTTGGAACGCACGTCGCGCCGGCCGACGATGACCATCGGCGGCACCGGCCGGTCGATGTCGGCCCAGGCGCGCGCCAGGTCGCCCAGCAGCATCTCCGGCGCCAGCTCGATTTTTCCCGAGGGCGTGCGCAGCACCTCGGGCAGGCGCGGCTGCAGCGGCCCGAGGTCGATGCCGCCTTCTGTGTCGACCACCTTGCGCAGCGTGACGCCGCCCGGCACCCGGCCGAACTGGTCGCCGTAAGGGCCGGTGCGCAACGACAGGTCGAGCAGCCGCTCAGGGCCGCTCCACTGCGCCAACTCGGCCTGCACGGTCTCGATCGGCGGCAGCCCGGCCGTCTGCTTGTGCAGCCGCTCGGCCACCAGCTCGTCATCAAGCGCCTGCACGTCAGCTGCCGCACCGCGGCCACTGAGGATGGCGATGAGCGCCAGCATCGCTTGCCACTCGGTGCGCTGCCCCTCGGGGGGCGCGAACAGGGCCGGGCTGTAGCGCACATGGTTGCGGTGCGAGAACTGTTCGAAGTAACTGTCGTAGTGCGAGTCCTCGAAAGGCGACAGGCCCGGCAGGATCACGTCGGCATGGCGCGATGTTTCGCTGAGGTAGATGTCGAGGCTGACCATGAAGTCGAGCTGGTCCAGTGCACGCGCCAGCCGCGCGCCGTTGGGCGCCGACGACACCGGGTTGCTCGCCACCGCAATGAGGGCGCGCACCTGCCCTGCCCCGGCGGTTTCGATCTCCTCGGCCAGGCAGTTCATCGGCAGCTCGCCGAACACCTCCGGCCAGCCGCTCACCCGGCTGCGGTGCTTGCCATAAGCAATGCCGCGCCCCACGCCGGGCGCGCCCATGGTGTTGGCAGCGAAGCCGGCGCCGCGCGGGAACATGGCCCCGCCGGGCGCATCGAGGTGGCCGCTGAGCGTGTTCAGCACATCGATCAGCCAATTGGTTGGCGTGCCGTACTCCTGCGCCGAGGCGCCGAAGCGGCCGTATACGCAGCCGGCCTTTGCGCCGGCCAGCGCGCGTGCGAGGTCACGCAGGGTGGCGGCATCGACGCCGCACCGCGCGGCACCGCGTTCGGGCGAGAAGGCCGCCGTGGCCGAACGGATCGCTTCGACCCCGTTGACCATCCCGGCCAAACGGTCCAGGCGCACCAGCCCTTCGTCGAACAGCGTGTGCACCATGGCCGCCAGCAGGAAGACATCGGCCCCGGGCCGGATGAACACATGCTGATCGGCCACGGCCGCGGTCTGGGTGCGGCGCGGATCGACCACCACCAGCCGGCCGCCGCGTGCCCGCATGGCCTTGGCCTTGGCGCGGAAGTCGGGCACCGTCCACAGGCTGCCGTTGGACACCATCGGGTTGGCGCCGATGACCATCAGGAAGTCACTGCGCTCGATGTCGGGCACCGGTACCGTCATCCAGTGGCCGAACATCAGCCCGCTGGCCAGATGGCGCGGGCCGTTGTCCAGCGAGAGCGCGGAGTAGACGTTGCGGCTCTTGAGCGCCTTCACCAGCCGCGGCACATTCAACACCAGGCTGAGCTTGTGGGCCGTGGGGTTGCCGATGGCCAGGGCCACTGCGTCGCGCCCATGCTGTTCGATCACCGGCATCAGGCGGCGTTCGACCTCGGCCAGGGCCGCTTCCCAGCTGGCCTCGACGAAGCGGCCGTCGCGCTTGATCAGCGGCGTGCGCAGGCGGTCCGGGTCTTCGTGCAGGTCCTTCAGCGCAACCCCCTTGGGGCAAAGGTAGCCGGCGCTGAACACGTCGGCATCGTGGCCCCGGATCGAGATGATCTTGCCCTGCGCATGCCGTATCTCCAGACCACAACAGGCCTCGCACACGGGGCAGATGCGGTGGGCGACCTGGTGCTCGGTCATTTCGATGGTCTCCGGGGGGTTGTTTTTAGAGGACGGGTGGCTGGCCTGCAGCTGGGCCGCCGAAGCCGGCGCCGCGCAGGCCCGCGCGCACCGCGGCAATGTGACCGCGCAGGGCGTAGAACACATCGCCGAAGGCCGGCGGCACGACGATCTTCTGCACCGCGGCCTCGATGTGGTCAAGCCGCTTGAGCAGCTCGGTGCGCAGCGCCGCATCGACCGCCGGGGCGTGCGCATCACGCTCCAGCCGTTGCAGGTCGCCATACCAGCGGTAGATGCGCGAGGTCGTGCGCCAGCGGTACAGCGCAGGGATGATCTTGAACGCCGGGATCAGCAGCAGGACCAGCGGCACCACCACGGCCACGATGCGCGCGATCAGGCTGGCCAGCCAGAACGGAAAGGTGCGGTACAGGAAGCTCTTGCCGGCGGCGTAGTAGCGCGTGGCATCGGGGCTGATGCGGAACTCATGCTCCAGCGGCGCCGGGAACTCGCCGCGCTTTTTGTACAGGCCGGCCTTGCCGTGCACCTCACGGGCGGCTTCGAGCAGCAGGTCGGACAGCGCCGGGTGCAGGCTGTCGCGGGCGATCAGCTCCACCGTCGGGCCGATCAGCCACACATCGTCGGAGGGCACGTCCTCGCCGAAGTCGAGCGCGCCGCGCGGCAGGAACAGCTTGTTGAGCTGGTTGAAGCGGCGCACGTAGCCGTCGGCCTGTGCCACGTCGTAGAGGTGGATGCCAGGCGTGCGCAGCAGCTCGCGGATCAGCGTCATCGGCGTGGAATCGCTCATCGCGAAGAAGGCATCGATGCGCCCGGCGCGCAGCGCACGACCGGTGTCTTCGTCACGCGTGTCGACGAAGGTGGTGCCGTCGCCATCCTGGATGCCGTTGGCCGCGAGCAGCGTGCGCGCCAGGCTGTGGGCGCCGCTGCCGGCCGGGCCGATGTCGAGGCGCGCGCCCTTGAAGTCGGCCAGCAGCGCCTTGGGCGCGCCGCGGTAGAAGATCATCAGCGGCTGGTAGGCCACGCTGCCCAGCGACATCAGGTGGGCAGGCGCCTCGCCCTGCAGCTCGCCGCCCAACACGAAGCCAACATCCACCTCGGTCTTGGCATCAGTCAGCCGCGCCAGGTTCTGCTGCGAGCCCTGCGACGGCAGGATTTTCAGCTTCACGCCCTGCTTGGCCAGGATGGCCTGGTAGCGCTCGGCATAACGCTGGAAGGCGCTGCCCGGCGGCCCGCCGCTGAGGGTGAGCGTGGTGGGCGCGGCCGCATTGAAGAAGCCGAACGCCGCCAGGCTGACGGCCAAACTGACCAGCAGCATCAGCCCGAGCGCCAGCAGCAGGCCGCGGCCGAGCAGTTGTTCGAGCCGGGCGTAGGCCCGGGTGAGATGGGTTTTCACGGCAGCGAGGAGGCAGCGCCGGCGGCAGGCCGGCTTGAGTCGAGCGAGCGCGCTTGAGCGCAAAAAGCCAGTCTACGCGGTCGGGTAGCGGGCGCCGATCGGCGCCGATCGCGGCAGCAGGCAGCCCGCTCGCGCCGACCAGCGGCGTTTCGTCGCGCCGTGCTCGCCGGCGCCGCCGCCGTTTTGCACAGTGCGGTTCAGCGGCCGATGATTCACCGGCCCCCAACCCGAATTCAAGGAGCCCGCCATGACCGCTTTCCATCACGTGCCGCACTGGGTGTTCATCGTCTTTGCGGTGCTGGTCGCCGTTGGCGTGACGCAATCCTTTCCGCGCCAGGTTGCGCTGCGCCGTACCGTGGTGCTGCCAATCGTGCTGCTCGGGTTGTCTCTGGCCGGCGTGGTGACGACCTTTGGCTCGGTGGTCTGGGCGCTGCCGGCCTGGGTGGCCGGCGTGGCAGCCGCGCTGATCGGGCTGCAGGGGCGCATCGATGTCTCGGCCGTTCAGTACGCAGCGCGCAAGCAGCGTTTCAGCGTGCCGGGCAGCTGGGCGCCGCTGGCGCTGATGATGGGCCTGTTCGCCGTGAAGTTCGGCGCCGGCATGGCGCTGGCGCTGCAGCCGTCGCTGGCCCGGTCGGTGCCGCTGGCGCTGGTGGCGAGCGCCGCTTACGGCCTGTTCAGTGGGGCCTTCGTGGCGCGGTCGATGGCGCTGTGGTCGGTTGCGCGGCAGGCCATGCAGCCGGTGCCGGCCTGAGCAGCGCTTGGCGGCTGGTTGCCTTCAAGGCGCTCGGCCGTTGGCGGCGCGACAGCGCTGGATGTCGCAGGCAGTGGGCAGCGAGGCGCGGTACTCGGCCACCGTCTTGAGCTGGCTCAGGTCGCGGGCGTAGCACTTGCCGCCCTTGCCATCGTGGTAGTACGAGGTGACATCCACGCAGCGGCGTGAATGCGCCATCAGCCCGTACAGATGGCCCATCTCGTGGGCGATCACCATCTGCAGCGACTCGCCCGCGTCGTGCCGCGGGTTGCGTTCATGCAGCATGGCAAAGGCCGCCGGGCCGAGCGAGAGCATCTTCTGCGTCAGGTTGGCCAGCCCGAAGTTGCCGCGGCTGTCGGCATCGCTCCAGTTCACGCGCACGGCACCGGCCGGCAGCGCGCCGGCCGCGCGCAGCGTGACCACCCGGCTCGGGATGCCGCACTGCGACCAGGCCTGCGCCGCGCGGCTGACGGCGTCGAGCACCTGCGTCTCAGCGAACCAGGCCGGCGCGCCGGCGTGGTCGTAGACCAGCACCATCGATGCGCTGACCGCCCGGCGATCGACGCCGTCGCCCCAGGTGGCTACCTCGCCGGGCAGGCACTGGGCGATTTCCTGTTCACGCACCGACGCCGCCGCCGCTCCGCACGCAGCCAACGCGCACACCCATGCGAGCGCCCTGGCCCCTCGGCGGCGGCGTCCAGCGCTGATCAAAACGGGGTCACGAACCATTCAGGAATTTTGTCGAGCCGCCATGGGCTGTCAGGCCGAACAGGCGGGCGATCACGGCGCTGATCCAGCCAGCACTCACCGACTCAGGCCTGGAATATGCATGGTGCAACGCACCATTCGGGCGTGACGACCTTGCCGGGCCACGGCGCGGGGTTTGTCGTACCGTCCGCTTCACGGTCTGACTGGAGGATGCGATGCACGGACCTTCGTTCGTCCCTACCCTGCGCGACCCCGGGCTGCGCGCCCGGCCCTCTAGGCGCACCACGCCAGTGCAGGAAGGCGCACTGATCCAGTCCGTGCTGCTGTGGGAAGGTAGTCCGCATACCCCGCCCCGCCTGCGCGATGCCTGGGCCACCGCGCCCCATTTCGACGCCTTTGCCGCGCCGCCGTCGTGGTTCGAAGCGCAGATCGTCGAACATCCCGCGCCCGGCGAAAGCGCCACCGTCTTCATCCCGGTGCCCGGCGCAGAACCAGGCAGCGCGGCGGTGCTCAGCCTGACGCTGGCCTGCGCCGCGGGGCAGCCCGGCGGCCTCGAAATATGGCGCGCCGACGAGGCGCAGCAGGCCGACACGCTGGTGCTGCGCGGCGGCTGGTACAGCGACGCCGCGCACCCGATGGCGGTGCAGACGCGCCACACCCGGCTGCCTTATGGCGTCGGGCTGCCTGGCCTGGCCTGGGAGCTGGCGTCGCCAGCCTACTTCAGCCACATCGGCACGTCGCAAATGTTCGTGCGAGCCGACAGTGCGCTGCAGGCCGGCCTGCACCACGGCCTGGCGATGCCGGACATCACCGGGTCCACCGTGATCACGCTGCTCACCGGCGCGGCGCAACCCTTGGCACGGCGGGTCGAGCTGTCGGTGGCCGACCTCGGCGCCTGGCGCTGCGTGGCTGGCCATTGCCAGCGCGACGGTGACCTGTACGCCTACCACCTCGACAAGCCCTGGGGCGCCGGGCTGATCGACGAGGTGGCCGGGAACCACGGCCCACAGCTGCTGCAACGCCAGGACCATGCGGCCCACGCCGCCTGCTTCGACGCGCTGGGCGCCGACGTGCTGCTCACCTGGCCATTCCGCGACGGCCGCGCCACGCCGATGATGCTGTCGCTGTGGTTGTGACGGCTCAGTACTGCCTGGCCGCACGCGACAGGCGCGCGGCCACATCGCGTGCCAGCGCGGCGGGCGACTCCACCCGCACCTGTTCGCCGTGGCGCAGGATGTCCATCGCCAGCTCGGTGGCATCGGTGTAAGGCAGGCGCATGCGCAGACTGCCGTCGGGCTGCGGGGTGACCTGCTGGTGCGGGTGCCACTGCTCGTTAGCGACCCACTGCGCCGCCTCGGCGCTGAAGTGCAACGTGGCCCATTTCGGCTCCTTGCCGCCGAAGATGCCGTAGCCGGCGTCAAGCTCGGCCTCCACCGTCTTCATCGCCACGTCCTTGGCGCGCTGCGCCAGCAGCTGCGGCGCCTGCATCGCGTCGAGCGCGAAGCGCCGCAGGCCCTCGCTGTCATGGCACCAGGCGTCGAGGTACCAGGTGCTGCGGTAATGCACCAGCCGCAGCGGCGAGACGACGCGCTCGCGCGTGGTCTGCTTGCTGCGGGTGTAGTAGGTGACCTGCAGGCGCTGGCGCTTGGACAGCGCGCTGCCGACGATCTCGAACAGCTTGTCATCCACCGGCCGACGCGCCGGGTGGATGATCTTCACCCGCTTCATCAGTTCGCGTGATTCGTGCTCGCTGGCGCCCAGCATGCCGTGCAGCTTCTCCAGCAGCGGGTTCAGGTGGCGCGCCAGCAGGCCTCCGGCGTCCAGCCCGGCGATGAGCTGATGCATCGTGAGCAGCGCATGGATCTCGCGCTCGCTGAACCACACGCCCGGCAGCTCATGGCTGGCCTCGCGCCGGCCGCGCCCGCCGAGCACCGGCACCTCGAAGCGGTAGCCGTTGCTGTCGCGGTCGTAGACGATGGGTGCATCGAGCCGGGTGCGCAGGTATTCGAGGTCGCGCTTCAGGGTGGCGGGCGACACCTCCAGCTCCTCGCGGAAGGTGGCGAAGCTCACGCTGCCGCGGCTGCGGATGAGCATTTCGATGCGGTAGAAGCGTTCGGTGCGGTCCATGCCGGCTCCGTGTTGTGGTCTGTCGCTGGCTCATCAGGTGAGCCTCTGACCCGGATCGTAACGAACCGGACGCGCCTTGTGTTGCCCCGCAACGGCTTTGGCGCGTCCCGCTGTTGTTTGTGCAGGTTCGGCACACCCCTGATCCGGGGACCTCACAGCGGGGTGGTCGGATGCTGCATTGCGACAAGCCCTTTGGCACATTCGAGCCATCGGTTTTGCTGGCTCATCTGGTGAGCCACTGAAGTCCGACACTGGATGCATCGGTACCGCAAGCACCCGCCCCGGAACCAAAGCACCCTCACCAGGAGCACACCATGGCCGAAGCCATCCTCGCGTTCGATCAGCACCCTGCCGACACCACCAGCGGCTTCGATCTGGGCTGGGACCACGCCCGCCACGGCCTCACGCCGCCGGCCGAGCACCTGGTGGCGGGCAACCCGGTGCGTCAGGGCTGGCAGGCCGGCCGCGCGGCCTTCGGCCGCCGCACCCGTGCCGCCACACCGGCGGTGCAGCAATGGCTGACGCTGCGGCTGACGGCCTGGCTGCATGGCCGGCACTTCGAGGCCCTGACGGTCACACCGCACTACCTGGCGCAGCTGCAGGCCAGCCACTGCCCCATCACCCGCGAAGCGCTCGACGCCCGCACCACCGCGCTGACGCGCCTGTGTGTAGACGCCGGCTACGCCGCCGGCCACCTGGCCGCGCTGAGCCCGCGTGCCGCTGCAGCGCAGGACGGCATGGACCTCGACGCGCTCATCGAGCAGTTGCACCAACTGCAGGTACAGCCCGCCACCAACACCCCCATCGACACCGCAACTGCCCGGGCCCAGGCGCGCTGGAACCGCACCCATCCCGAACTGAACCTGGTGCAGTGGTCCCGCATGACGGTGCTGCGCTCGTTCGTGACACCGCTGCCGCATGCCCAGGCGGCCGCCCTGCCGCTGCTGGTGCTGCCGCCCAACCGGCTGCGCCTGCGCAATCCCATCCAGGGCCTGCAGGTGCTGGTGACGCTGCAACTGGCCAAAAGCGGCTGGAGCAAGCGCCTGCCGCAGCTCGAAGCGCTGATGCCGCATGCCAGCGCACGGCGCGAACTGCACAACTTCTTCATGTGCCTGATGCCACGCGTCATCGCCGCCGGCCGGCCCGACGATGCGCAGGCCAAGCGCTGGGCGCTCGAAGATGCCTGGCGGCACCCGCTGGTGCAATCGCACTGGAAGCGCTTCGCCCTGATGTTGGATGGCGCGCAGGCCGATGCCATCCTCGCGCGGGCGCTCGACGCCGGGCTGATGCCGCAGCGCGCCCAGCTACACACCGACGAACAGGCCACCGACGGCTGGGCCCTGCAGACGCTGGGATTTTCGGCGCAGGCCCGGATGGTGCCGGCACAGGCAGCAGCGGCCCAGCGCGCCGGACTGCGCACCCTCCTGGCCCACCGCCAGGTGCCCGCCATCGTGGTGCCACGCCAACTGGCCCTGCCGATGGACGCTTGAGGCGACTTCCGGCCCGGCGGGGCCGGGCACCTGATTTGCCTACACTGGCGTGATGTGGACGTCCCCATCTCGCCATTCACCCCGTTTGCGCCAGCCACGTCCATCGGGGGGCCCTCGCCGCCCTGCTGCGCCCTTGGCGCGGACCATGCTGTGCACCGCGGCCGCCGTGGCGTGCACCTGCCTACCGGCCCGGGCGCAAAATCCCGGCACGACATCGCCGGTCCACCCGGCAGCGCCGGCCCAGCGGCTGCTGCTGCAACTGGCACCCGCTGCCGCAGCGGCGCCGCCCGAAGCGCTGCGCGCCCGCCTTGACGGCCTGCTGCGACCCGCCGCTGCCGGCCCCTACGGCCAAGGGCAGGGCTACGGCCAGGGCACGCAGCTTGAATCGGCGCGCGTCCTGGCCCTGCGCCCCATGGCGCCCGCGCTGTACCTGGTGACACTGCACTGCCCCACAGCGGCGGCCTGCGACCAGGCCCTGTCGACGCTGGCCGCGCAACGGGAGTGGATTCTCTCGGTGGAACCCGATCGCCGGGCCCAGTACCCAACACCCCCACTGCCCGGCAGCCCGGCAGCGCGCTGATGAAAAAAAATCCCTGGCTCACCGTGCGCCCGGTTCTGCGGGTCGCCGCCCTCGTGGCCTTGCTGGCCGGCACGCTGCAGTCCACCCCCGACGCGAACGCCGCGGCCGCCAGCGCACCCGGCCCCGAAGCACGGGTGATCGTCAAGTACCGCGCCGGCAGCGCGACAGACAACACGGTGTCGATCCAGCAAGCCCAACCCGGCGCGTCGGCCGCCGCGCAGGCGCCGAGCCCAGTGCGCATGGCCGCTGCGCTGAGCCAGCGCCACGGCCTGACCCTCACCGATGGCCGCACCCTGGCGCCGCGCACCCAGCTGGTGTTGGGTGGCGGTCTGAGCAGCGAGGCGCTGGCCCGCCGCCTGGCCGCCGACCCGGCGGTGGAATACGCCGAGGCGGACCGGCGCGTGCGCATCCGCGCCGCGCCGAATGACCCGCTGTACGGCACCAACGCCGTCGCCAGCCGGCCGGCCGCCGGCCAGTGGTACCTGCGTGCGCCCGACAGCACGTTGGTCTCAGCCATCAATGCCGAGGGCGCCTGGGACGTGACCACCGGCTCGGCCGGCATCGTGGTGGCGGTGCTCGACACCGGCGTGCGGCCTGACCATCCCGACCTCGTCGGCAAGCTGCTGCCGGGTTATGACTTCGTCAGCGACGCCAACATCGGCAACGACGGCGACGGCCGTGACGGCGACCCGTCTGATCCGGGCGACTGGGTCTCGGCTGCCGACATCACCAGCGGCCGGCTGGGCACGGACTGCACCACCGACGACATCCAGAACAGCTCCTGGCACGGCACCCAGACCGCCGGGCTGGTTGGCGCAGCAACCAACAACGGCCTCGGCATGGCCGGCACCGGGCGCAATGTGCAGGTGCTGCCGCTGCGGGTGCTGGGCAAGTGCGGCGGTTATGTCTCCGACGTGCTGGACGCCATGCGTTGGGCAGCCGGCCTGACCGTCAGCGGCGTACCGGTCAATGCCCATCCGGCGCGGGTGATCAATCTCAGCTTGGGCGGCGCAGGCGCCTGCGGACCGTCTTATGCCGATGTCATCACCACACTGAAGGGCCTGAACGTCGCGGTGGTCGTGGCCGCCGGCAACGGCAATGACATCGGCGGGATAGCGGTTGATGCGCCCGGCAACTGTGCCGGCGCAATCACGGTCGCCGGCCTGCGTCATTCAGGCACCAAGGTGGGTTACTCCAACCTCGGTCCCGAGGTCGCCCTCAGCGCACCCGCCGGCAACTGCGTCAACAGCGCCGCGCCCTGCCTGTACCCGATCGTGTCGTCGGTCAATACCGGCGTGACGGCGCCGGTAGCGGCCGAAGAGGCCTACACCAATGCCATGACGTATGCGGTGGGCACGAGTTTCTCGGCGCCGATGGTGGCGGGCACGGTCGCCCTGATACTGTCAGCCAACCCCAACCTCACGGTCGATCAGGTGCGCGCTCTGCTACAGCAACAAGCGCGGGCCTTCCCGACCAGCGGCGGCACGGCGGGGACCCCGGCCTGCGTCGCCCCCAGCGGTACCGCGCAGCTCGAGTGCTACTGCACCACGCAGACTTGCGGCGCAGGCATGCTGGATGTGCGGGCCTCGGTGCTCGCGGCGGCGCAAGCAGTGCCGGTGGCCCACCTGGGGACCTATCCGCCAAGGCTGAGCCCCGGCAGCACGGTCGTGCTGGATGGCAGCCTCTCGCGGCCTTCAGCAAGCGGCCTGACCCTCACCAGTTACCAGTGGGAAATCCTCGATGGCAGCACCCTGGCAACGGTCACCCCGACAGGCACGTCCGCCACTGCAACCCTCGTGGTGGCTGCAGGTAGCTCCGGTCAATTCACCGTACGCCTGACCGTGCGGGATTCGAGCGGCCTGTCGGCCAGCGCCACTCAGCTGTTCACCGTGGCCGACGCGGTGAGCGTGGCGACACCGCCTGCCGCCACGGGCGGCTCCGGCGGCGGCGGGGCGCTCGACTTCAGCTGGCTGGCGCTGGCAACCCTGTCCGCTCTCGGGCTGCGGCACTTGCGCCGGCAGCGGCGCGGCTGAGGCACCCTGCCCTGGCCAGCACCGCCCATGCGCCGCGACGCAACCATGGCCGAGCGCGTCATCGCCATCCATCCCGCAGCGCCGGCCAAGCCGGCCTGGGGTGCGCCGTGCAACGGCTGCGGCGTGTGCTGCTTGGTCGCGCCCTGCCCGGTGGGCGTGCTGGTCAGCCGCCGGCGCCAGGGCGCCTGCAGCGCGGTACGCTGGGACGAGGCGCAGACGCGCTACATCTGCTCGCTCGCCGGCCATGCCCTGCTGGGCCGGCTGGTGCGGCGGTTCATCGCTGCCGGCGAAGGCTGCGACTGCGACATCGAGGTGGAATAGCCGGGGCCGGCCAGCCTGCTTGCCGGCAGCTCAGCCGGTTTCGTCGTCGGCCGGCAGCCGGCTGACCAGCACCTTGTCGACCCGCTTGCCGTCGAGATCGACCACCTCGAAACGCCAGCCGTCGTACTCGACCGTGTCGGTGGTCTGCGGCAGGCGGCCCAGCAGCAGCATGACGAGGCCGGCCAGCGTGTTGTAGCGGCCGCGGTCCTCGTCGGGCAGCTCCTTCAGGTCCAGCCGGTCCTTGAGCTCGGGCACGGGGATCAGCCCGTCGATCAGCCACGAGCCGTCTTCGCGCTGAACCGCCCAGGCGTTCTGATCCAGCGGCACGGTGAATTCGCCGGTGATCGCCTCCAGCACGTCGCGCAGCGTGATGACGCCTTGCACCACGCCGTATTCGTCGACCACGAACACCATCTGCGACGGCGTGCCGCGGAAGTGCTCCAGCAGTTCCATGCCACTGAGCGTCTCGGGCACGAAGACGGCGGGCCGCATCGCATCGCGGATCGACCAGGCGCCGGTGCGCACCCACTGTGTCAGCAGCGCCTGGGCGGTGACCACGCCCACCACGTCGTCCAGGCCGCCGCGGCACACCGGGTAGCGCGAATGGCTTTGGTCGGCCAGCACCTGCAGCACCTCGTCGCGCTCGGCGGCCAGGTCGAACCAGGCGATGTCGCCGCGCGGGATCATCATCGAGCCGATGTGCCGCTCATCAAGGCGGAACACGTTGCGCACCATCTGGTGCTCGTGCGCCTCGATGACGCCGGCGTCGAGGCCTTCTTCCAGGCTGGCGGCGATCTCTTCTTCGGTTACGCCGCGCTGGCCGTTCTCGCGCAGGCCCAGCAGCTTCAGGATGGTCTGGGTGCAGGCGCTCAAGGTCCAGACGAACGGCTTGGCACCGATGGACAGCCACAGCATCGGCTTGGCCACCAACCGCGCCACCGTCTCCGGGTGCATCTGGCCCACCCGCTTGGGCACCAGCTCGCCGAAGATGATGGTGAAAAAGGTGATGATGATCACCACCAACGCGGTGGCGGTGATGTCGGCCGCGCCGTGCGGCAGTTCGAACACGCCTTCGAGCCAGCGCGACAGCGGCGCCGAGAACGCCGCGTCGCCAACGATGCCGTTGAGCACGCCAATCGACGTGATGCCGATCTGCACGGTCGAGAGGAACTGGGTCGGGCTGTCGTGCAGGCCCATGGCCACGCGCGCACCCTCGTCGCCGCTTTCCACCATGACCTGCAGGCGCGCCTTGCGGCTGGCGGCCAGGGCCATCTCCGACATGGCGAACACACCGTTGAGCAGGATCAGGAAAGCCAGCAGCGCTAATTCCATGGACGGCACGGCCAGCATCCGCGCCCGAAGTGAAACAGGCATGGAGCGTAGCAGAATGCATCCATGATCTATCTCGTCGGAGACGTGCAGGGCTGCTGCGATGCACTGGAGCGCCTGTTGGTGGAAATCGGCTTTTCGCCCTCGCGCGACCAGCTCTACCTGGTGGGCGATCTGGTCAACCGCGGGCCGGCTTCGCTGCAGACGCTGGAACGCATCGCCGGGCTCGGCGCAGCCGCCACCAGCCTGCTGGGCAACCACGACCTGCACCTGCTGGCGGTGGCCGCTGGCGTGCGCAAGCCGGGCAAGAGCGACACGCTGGCCGCGCTGCTCGGCTCGCCGCGCCGCGAGCACTGGCTGGCCTGGCTGCGCCAGCAGCCGCTGGCCGTGCATGCCCACGGCTGGCTGATGGTGCATGCCGGCGTGCTGCCGCAATGGGACCTGGCTCAGGTCATGAGTCTGTCGGCCGAGGTGCAGGCCGTGCTGCGTGGCCCCGCGCTGGCCAGCTTCCTGCCGAAGATGTACGGCAACCAGCCCAACCGCTGGCACAACGACCTGCAAGGCAGCGACCGGCTGCGACTGGTGGTCAACGCCCTGACCCGCCTGCGCTTGTGCCGCGCCGACGGCACGATGGATTTCGACGCCAAGGAAGGCGCCGATGCCGCCCCGCCCGGCCTGTTGCCCTGGTTCGACGTGCCCGGGCGCCGCACGGCCGACGTGCCGATCGCCTTCGGCCACTGGTCAACGCTGGGCGTTCTGAACCGGCCCAACCTGCTGGCGCTGGACACCGGCTGCGTCTGGGGCGGCAGCCTCACCGCCGCCCGCATCGATGGCGCCCACCGCGAGCTGATCAGCGTGCGCTGCGAGCAGGCGCAGTCACCGATCTGAGACAATCCTGCCCGCGTCGGGTATCGCTTGGGCGCGCCACGGAAGCTTGGCAGAGTGGTCGATTGCACCGGTCTTGAAAACCGGCAACCCGCAAGGGTTCCAGGGTTCGAATCCCTGAGCTTCCGCCAGACCCAGCCGGTCAACACCCATTCAGACCCACAAACAGAAACCCGCCCGGCCATGACAGCGCGGGCGGGTTGGATGGCTAAGCGCCATCATTCGGAACTCCGGAGTGTTTGTAGTCCGGGGTTCCTTCCGGGCAGTGACTGCCCGGAGTTGGGTGCCTGCCTGAAGCAGACGGCCTTAGGTTAGACCGGCGGCCTGCGTCATGCAAGTGCTTTGGATCAATCGAGGCTGGCGGGACGATGGGTTGCCCGGCTATCGACCGGCAGGCATCTATCGGGCGGTGATCTCCGACCACAAAGCATCCATGCGGGCGCTGACGTCGGCGTCCATCGTGATCGCGCGACCCCATTCGCGATCGGTTTCGCCCGGCCACTTGTGCGTGGCGTCCAAGCCCATCTTGCCGCCCAGGCCCGAAACCGGTGAAGCGAAGTCGAGGTAGTCGATCGGGGTCTGGTCCACCAGGGTGGTGTCGCGCACCGGGTCCATGCGGGTGGTGATGGCCCAGACCACCTCGGTCCACTTTCGGATGTCGACGTCGTCGTCCACCACCACGATGAACTTGGTGTACATGAACTGGCGCAGGTAGCTCCACAGGCCGAACATCACCCGCTTGGCATGGCCGGGGTAGGCCTTGCGGATGCTGATCAATGCCAGCCGGTAGCTGCAGCCTTCGGGCGGCAGGTAAAAGTCGACGATCTCGGGGAATTGCCGCTGCAGCAGCGGCACGAACACTTCATTGAGCGCCACGCCCAGCACGGCGGGCTCGTCGGGCGGCTTGCCGGTGTAGGTGGAGTGGTAGATGGCGTCGCGCCGCATCGTCAGGCGATCAATCTGGAACACCGGGAACCAGTCTTGCTCGTTGTAGTAGCCGGTGTGGTCACCGTAGGGACCTTCTAACGCATGCAGGTAACCGCCCCGCTCGCGCAGCGCCACACCGTGCGGTGAACGGCCTTCGTAACCTGGCTCAGCGAGTGGAATGTGCCCCTCCAGCACGATCTCGGCACTGGCCGGCACCTGCAGCTTCAGCCCACCTTCGCCGACGCTGCTGTCCACAAGTTCGGTGCGGCCGCCGCGCAGCAGGCCGGCAAACTGGTATTCGGACAAGCTGTCCGGCACCGGCGTGACCGCGCCGAGGATGGTCGCCGGGTCGGCCCCCAACGCCACTGCCAGCGGGAAAGGAGCCCCCGGGTTGGCGCGTGCAAACGCCTGGAAGTCGAGCGCGCCGCCCCGGTGGGCCAGCCAGCGCATGATGACCTGGCGCGGGCCGATCACCTGCTGGCGGTAGATGCCCAAGTTCTGCCGGGTGCGCGGCCGCGGCACGCTCTGCGGGCCACGCGTCACGACCAGGCCCCAGGTGATCAACGGTGCCACGTCACCGGGCCAGCAGAGCTGGATGGGCAGTTCCGCGAGATCGATGTCGTCGCCGCTGCGCACCTCTTCCTGGCAGGCGGCGCGGCCCACCTTGGCAGGCTTCATATCCCAGAGCCGGCGCGCCATGTCCAGCAGCCGGCCAGCGTCCTTCAGGCCTTTGGGCGGCTCGGGTTCCTTCAAGCTGGCCAGCAACTCACCGATGCCGCGCAGCGCGGAGACGTCGTCTGCGCCCATGCCCAGCGCCACACGCTGGGGTGTACCGAACAGGTTGGTCAACGCGGGCACGCGGTGGCGACGTTCGCCGGTGACCGGCGTTTCAAACAGCAAAGCCGGGCCACCTTCACGCAGGGCACGGTCGCTCAGACTGGTCATCTCGAGCCGCGTGGACACCGGCGTCTGCACACGAAGCAGCTCGCCCCGTTCTTCCAGCAACCGCAGGAACCCGCGAAGGTCACCGTACTTCATGGACATTAAGCATAAGGATCGAATTATTTATAGAAAACAGTTATTACGACAGCCTATAGAATGCGCCCATTCAAACATGGGGTTTCCCCCATAGTGTGTGTCTTCAGCACACTTCGCATCCCCGCCTCGGCGCCACCGTCTCTGGGCCCCCCGAGCCCCTTCGGCGCCTTTGTGAGGTGGGGATTATCAAGGCGCACTCGTCCAGCGGACGGCGCCCGACTCAGCCAAGGAGTCTCATGGCCGTATTCCCATCCTGGTTCCGAACGCGTACCACGTTGCTCACATCAAGCCGCTTGTTTTTTGGCGATCTGGTGCAGGGCCTGCTGGCCGTCAGCCACAACACCCTGGCCTTGTGCGGTCTGATGGTGGTGGGTGTGCTGGTCGTTGTGGGCAGCCGCACCGAGGTGCGCAGCTCGATCGAAGACGCCGCCCTCGACTGGCTGCTGATTCGACAGGAAGCCCGCTACACCACGGATCTCGGCGCTGAAGACAGCCCCTCCCAGGTGTCGGCGATTGACCGTGCCACCGCCGCCGACCCGTCTCGCCTGGACCGCCAGCAGGCCGCGGTGGCGCAATGGCTGTCGCGCCGCTACCGCGTGGCACCAGAACCGGTGAGCGCGCTGGTCCAGGAAGCCTGGGCGATCGGCAAGCGCACCAAGCTCGAACCCACGCTGATCCTGGCCATTGTGGCCATCGAATCGAGCTTCAACCCGTTCGCTCAAAGCCCGGTCGGCGCCCAGGGGTTGATGCAAGTCATGACCACCGTGCACGACGAGAAATATGAGGCCTTCGGCGGCAGCCATGCGGCATTCGACCCGCTGACGAACCTCAAGGTCGGCGTTGATGTGCTCAAGGAATGCATCGCCCGCGCGGGCGGCTCCATCGAGGGCGGCCTGCGTCTGTACGTGGGTGCCGCAGCGCTCAGCGATGACGGCGGCTATGCCACCAAGGTGCTGGGCGAAGACCAGTTGCTACGCCAGGTGGCCCGCGGGCAAACGGTGTCCGTGACTGTGAAGTTGCCAACGACCGTGGCGGAAACCGCCCCGGCGGAACGCGCCAAGGCTGGCAGCGCCCAGCCGTCCGAGACGGCAAAACCGGCCCAGAACAAGGCCGAGCGCGTGGCGCTGGCGCAGCAGTAGCCGGCGGCTTTCAGGACGCTTCCGTTACACTCGCGCGGCGGCGCGACTGGCGATAACCGGTCTGCGCAAGGCAGGCCCGAGGTGGCTTTACCACCGGGAAGCGCCGCTGCCACGGTCCGCCGTGGTGTTGTGCCGTGCGCCTGGGCAGCCCCCTGAAATTTCTGTCCCAGCCAGTTGGCTGCGGGCCGAGGCTTCGGGCGAGGATCCTCTCTCCACAAGGACTGCCACCATGTTCGACCGCGCCACCCACACCCTGGCCACCATCGACCCCGAGATCACTGCCGCGATCGAGGCCGAAAACCGCCGCCAGGAAGAACACATCGAGCTCATTGCCTCGGAAAACTACACCTCGCCGGCCGTGATGGCCGCGCAGGGCTCGCAGCTCACCAACAAGTACGCCGAGGGCTACCCCGGCAAGCGCTACTACGGCGGCTGCGAGCATGTCGACGTGGTCGAGCAACTGGCCATCGACCGCGCCAAGAAGCTCTTCGGCGCCGAGCACGCCAACGTACAGCCCAATTCCGGCTCGCAGGCCAACCAGGCGGTGTTCTTCGGCCTGCTGCAGCCCGGCGACACCATCATGGGCCTGAGCCTGGCCGAAGGCGGCCACCTGACCCACGGCATGCCGCTGAACATGAGCGGCAAGTGGTTCAAGGTCGTCAGCTACGGCCTCGATGCCAAGGAAGACATCGACTACGCCGCGATGGAGCGCCTGGCCCACGAGCACAAGCCCAAGCTCATCATCGCCGGCGCCTCGGCCTTTGCGCTGCGCATCGACTTCGAACGTTTCGCCCAGGTGGCCAAGGCGGTTGGCGCTTATTTCATGGTGGACATGGCGCATTACGCCGGCCTGGTGGCCGCCGGTGTCTACCCCAACCCGGTACCGCATGCCGACGTGGTGACCACCACCACGCACAAGACCCTGCGCGGCCCGCGCGGTGGCCTGATCCTGATGCGCGGCGAGGACATCGCCAAGAAGATCAACAGCGCCATCTTCCCCGGCATCCAGGGCGGCCCG
>JBDTQF010000036.1:0-21255 GCA_039932275.1 Burkholderiales bacterium | reverse complement strand
GGGCGGTGGCCCAGGTGGCGGCCCAGGTGGCGGTCCCGGTGGTGGCTCAGGCGGCGGTCCAGGCGGTGGCCCTGGTGGTGGCCCGGGCGGAGGCCCAGGCGGCGGTCCCGGCGGAGGCCCAGGGGGCGGTCCCGGTGGTGGCGCAGGCGGCGGCCCGGGCGGTGGCCCAGGTGGCGGTCCCGGTGGTGGCTCAGGCGGCGGTCCAGGCGGCGGTCCAGGCGGTGGCCCTGGTGGCGGCCCAGGTGGTGGTCCAGGCGGTGGTCCAGGCGGTGGCCCTGGTGGCGGTCCCGGTGGTGGCCCTGGTGGCGGCCCAGGTGGTGGTGCAGGCGGCGGCCCGGGCGGTGATCCCGGTGGTGGCCCGGGCGGAGGCCCAGGCGGCGGCGAGATGTCCTCGGGATTGCGCGGCACGAGGGTGGGCGGCAAGCCGCCACCACCGTCTGGCCCATTCCCCGCGCCAGGCGCATCGAACAGCAATTCGCTCTCAGTCTTGGACGGCGCACCGCGATCGCACAGGTACTTGATGCGCTGGTGGTCGGGGTGGCGGATCTCGATGATGCCGGTCTGGGTGGTTAGCACCCAGTCGCCCTTGTGGATGACGTCACCGACCTTGAGCTTGTGGAACTTGCCGTGCTTGGGCTGGATGACGGCGTGGCCCTGGATGGCGACCACGGTGCCCTCGGGCAGGCGCACCGGGTGGTAGTTCTTTTTGTAGTGGTGGATCGGCTTCTTGGGCACCACCGGCGCCACATGTTCGGGCGCATGCAGCGGCTCCACCGTCTTGGGCTTGAGCGTGGGCTTGGCCTTGAAGGGCTTGCGGTGCACCGGTTTGGGCACGACCGGCACGGGGGCTGCGGGCAGGATCTCTACGCAGTCGTCGGCGAGGGCAGGCGTTTTGCTGGGCATGGGTTCGATGGCAAGGCGGGCGACACAGTCCCGCGTTCCTGCACATCGACGCCAAGGGTGGAGACTTGAGCCGCCGCCCCTTGACCAGGGGTAAGGCTCAGCCCTGTGTCACGGCAGCACCAGTGGCGGCGTCGATGCCGAGCTGCCACAGCTTCGTCAGGTCGGATGGGTTGGCCACACCCTCGGCATACACCTTCATGCCCAGGCCATGCAGTGCGGAGACGGTGCCGCGCACCAGCACCGCCTGCGGCTCGTCGCTGGCCACGCCGCTGACGAAGCTGCCGCGCAGCTTGACGAAATCCAGCCCGATGGCGAGCAGGGCCTGGGTCTGGGCCGCGTGTTCGCCAGCATGTTCCACACCGACACGCACACCGAAGCTGCGCAGCTGGTGGCACAGGTCGGCCAGCCCGCCGTGCGGCATGCCGAGGATGGCTTCGTCGATCTCCAGGCACAGGCGCGGTGCGGCCTCGGCGTGTTCTTCCATCAGGCTGCGCAGCAGGCCGACGAAGGCCGGGTCGAGCAGCGAGGCCGGTGCGATGTTGATGCCGCGCGGCTGGCCGTCGAGCTCGATGCGGTCGAGCGCAAGGCTGGCGGCCGCGACGTCGATGCGCGAGATCAGGCCGGTGCGCACGGCATAGGGCAGCCACACTGCGGCCGGCTCGGGTCGGCCCGCGGCATCGACGCGGATGCGCAACGGGCATTCGTGGTGGATGAGCCGGCCCTGCACATCAAGCAGTGGAAACTGCGCCAGCTCCAGCTGGTCTTCGGCCAGCGCCTGGTGCAGCCGGCGGCGCCAGCTTTCCTCGCCGCCCGGGGCCCGGGCGGCGCTGACCGAGCCCACCACCTCGAACGCGCCGTTGCCCCGCAGTTCGGCCCGCGCCAGCGCGGCGTCGGCCACCTGCAGCAGGCCGGCGACGCTGTCGCCGCGGTGCCAGACCACGCAGGATGCCACGATCACTGCCTGCTCGAACGGCGCAAAGATGTCCTGGGCCTGGCCCAGCACCTGGGCTGCCACGCCGCCCGCATCAACGCCGTGTTCGTAGAGCACCGCGAAGTCAGATCCGTTAAGGCGCCCAACCACCAGCGGCGGGTCGGCCTGGCCGGGCGCGTCGAGCGCCTGCGCGGCCTGGCGCAACAGGCCGTCGGTGAGCGCATGGCCGAGCGCGCGGTTGGCATCGGCCAGCGCGCCGATGCGCATCAGCACCAGCAGGCCCCGGCCGCTACCGCCCTCGCGCGGCAGTTCATCTTCGAGCCGGCTGAGGAAGTGACGCCGGTGGGCCACGCCGGTGAGGGTGTCGCAATTGGCCAGGCGGCGCAGCTGGTCTACCTGGTCGACCTGCTCGGCAAACATGGTGCGCACCCGCTCGACCATGGCGTTGAGCGCCTGCGCCACGCGCCGCAGCTCCGGCACCGCCGGCTCGCTGATGGTGAGAAAGCGCCGTTGCGTGAGGGCCGCAGCTTGCTCCACCACCGCGTCCAGCGGCCGGCGCCACTGGCGCACCGCCAGCCAGCCGATGGTGGCGGCCAGCAGCCCGAGCAGCAGCATCCACTGGCCCATGCGCACGGCACCCTGCCACAGGCTGGCGTAGGCGAACGCGGGCTGGCTGATGACCTCCAGCGTGCCCACTGCATTCCAGCCGCTCGACACCTGCGCCACGCCGGGCGTGGACACGACAGGCACCGCCTCGGCAAACCAGGCTGGCGCATTGGGCGTGCGGTCGGGTGCCGCACGCTCGACCAGCGTCTGGCCTTCGGGTGCGCGCAGCCGGATTAGCCGGTAGTAGCCGGTGTCGAACTGCGCCGCCAGCGCCAGCTCCATCAGCTGGCGGTCACCGCGCTGCTGGCTCAGCGTGAGTGCCAGCGACTGGGCGTTGTCGTTGTTCTTCAGCGCCAGCTGCGCTTCGAGGTAGGCGCGGGCAGTGCCGATGGACACCACCAGGCTGCCCGCACAGGCCAGCACGATGATGCCCAGGATCAACAGCCACACTTGACGAATCATCGACATTTGCACACTCCGGCGGCATGCGTCCCGCCTGCACGTAGAAACAACAAAGGGCTACTGCATCGCGCCCGGGAACTGCACTCGACTGGGTTCATGGGAAGCCTTGCTCGCGCGCCTTGGCCAGCACCTCCCGCCAGCGCGACAGGCGGGCCAGCGGATCCCCGGCCGGGGTACTGCCCTGCCACAGCCCCTCGGCATTGAAGCTGAACACCGGCGTGAGGTTCGGACGCCGCGAGGCGGGCAGCAGATCAGGGACCAGGTTATCCAGGATCAGCGGTTCACCGGAGGCCGTCGGGAAGTAGGCCAGCACCATGTGCGCCTGGGCCGGCCCGTCAGCCGCCCCCAGCACGGCCCGAACGTACACCAAGCGCAGCCTGGCTGGCGCCACACCCAGCGCCGTGAGGCTGAAGTACTTGGCAATTGCGTAATCCTCACAATCACCCTGGCCCCTTGCGAGCGTTTCCAGCGGGCTGGCCCAGTAGTCGGCCTGCCCCCAGACCTGCACGTCGTCGCGGAACAGGATGCGGCGGTTGAAGAACTGGTTGACCGCCTGCGCCTGCGCCGCTTCGCCGAGCGGCCGGGCCGATTCGATCAGCTCAGCCAGCGCGCGTGCACCTTCCACCGCCGCTGGGCCCAAACGCTCGGCGGCCGCCCGCATGGGCTTGGCGTCCCAGGCCAGCGCCGCTGCGCTGGCCAAGGCCAGCACGGCACCCGCCACGAACCAGCGCCAGGCCCGCCGCACAGCTTGCGGCGCGTGGCAGGCGCGATGTCGTGTACCGGGCGAGACCATCGGCGAGGTATCGGCTCGGTGGCTCATCGCTTGAGCCTGCCGACGAGGCGCCTGGTCAGCAAGACGGGCGGGCACAATGACTGTTTTCAGATCGAGAAGCTGTGAAATACTGGGCTGAGCCCCCTGGCGATGCACCGTGCGCTGGGTGTTCTGCACGAAGAATCCTGCCGATCTATCGAGTTTGCTGCCCAGGCAGTGGCGCTTCGCTGCTGCACGGCGGCTTCGGCCCCCGCTCCCATGAAGAACAACCGACTTCCGTTCGCTATCGCCCTGCTCGCCGCAGCCTGCCAGTGGGCCTCGGCCCAGACCGGGGAGCCGATGCGCGAGGCCGTGCAGCAGGCCCTCTCGACCAACCCCGAAGTCACCGCGCGGCTCAATGCCTTGCGCGCCGCGGTGGACGAGGTGGACGTGGCCCGCGGGGCCTACTACCCGCGCGTCGACCTGAACGCCGAAGCCAGCCGCACCCGCGACCGGCTCACCAACCGCAGCCCGGCCGAACAGACCATGAACACCAGCGGCGTGGCGCTCTCGGCCACCCAGCTGCTGTGGGACGGCCTGGGCACGGTGAACCAGGTGCAGCGCTTCGACCACGCACGGCTAACGCGCTACTTCGAATTTCTCGACGCCAGCGACCAGACGGCGCTGGAGGCCACGCGGGCCTATGTCGACGTGGTGCGCGAGCGTGAACTCGTGCGGCTGGCCGAGGACAACTACGTACAGCACCGCCAGGTGGTCGACCAGATCCAGTCGCGCGTGAACGCCGGGGTGGGCCGCGGCGTCGACCTGGAGCAGGCCAATGCCCGCCTGGCGCTGGCCGAGACCAACCTGGCCACCGAGACCTCGAACCTGCACGACGTCAACGAGCGCTACCGCCGCGTTGTCGGCACCGCGCCGCCGATGGCCATGCCGCTGCCGCGTTCGCTCGACCAGGGCTTGCCCAGCACCGCGGCCGCAGCGCTGGACCTCAGCGCCCGGCGCAATGCCACGGTGGCCGCGGCGGTCGAGAACCTGCGCGCCACGCAGAACCTCACCAAGGAGCGCCAGAGCCCGTTCCAGCCGCGTGTCGAAGCCGTGGTGCGCGCCGCCGGCGGCAGGAACCTGGACGGCATCGCCTCGCAACAACGCGACACCTCGGCCGGCCTGCGCCTGAGCTGGAACCTGTTTGCCGGCGGCGCCGACCGGGCCCGGGTGCGCCAGAGCGTCAACCTGCTGAGCGTGGCCGCTGACCAGCGCGACACCGCCTGCCGCAACGTGCGCCAGACCGCCGCCATCGCCTACAACGACACGCGCAAGCTGTTCGAACAACTGGGCTACCTGGAACGCAACGTCCAGGCCAGCGTGAAGGCCCGCGATGCCTACCGCCAGCAGTTCGACATCGGCCAGCGTTCGCTGCTCGACGTGCTCAATGCCGAAAGCGAGCTGTTCAACGCCCGTCGCGCCCTGGCCAATGCCAACCACGATTTGTTGATCGCCAAGGCCCGCACGCAGGCCGCCGCCACACAACTGGTGGGCAACCTCGGCCTGACACGCGCGGGCGGCGCCGATGGCCTGCCGGACGGCGCCGCGTGGAGCGCCGGCGATGACGCCGCCAGCCGCTGCCCCACTGCACCCAATGACCTGCGCTACACCAGCAAGGCCGAACTTGATGCACGCGCCCGCGGCATCACCGTGCGCAACGAGCCCACCGCAGTGCCGTCACCCGTCACCTCGCCGGTGGCCGCGCCGCTGGTCCTGGCCCCGCTGCCAACAGCGGCAGCCGCCCCTGTGCCGGTTGCCCAGCCTGCACCGGCCGCCGCACCCGGCACGCCGCTCAGCCAGCGCCTGCTCGACTGGAACGCTGCATGGTCGCGCAAGGACTTCGACGCCTACAGCAGCTTCTATGACGGCAGCTTCAAGCCGCCGCAAGCCGGCCGCGCCAAGTGGCTCGACGGCCGAGCCCAGGTGATGAAGCAGAGCGGCCCGATCGACCTCAAGATCAGCAACATCCAACGGCGCAGCCTGTCACCTGATCTGGTTGAGGTTCAGTTCGACCAGAACTACGCCTGGGACAGCTACAAGGCCACCACCCACAAGGTGATGCAATGGAAGCGGGTCGGCAGCGACTGGGTGATCGTGAAGGAAAGCAGCCGCTGATCGATCGGCGTCGCAAGGCGCCTGTGGCAGGCGCGCACTGCCAATAAAAACGGGCCCCGCTGGGCCCGTTTTGACTGCGTCATTGGCGGAGAGGGCGGGATTCGAACCCGCGGTGGGGATTAACCCACACACGCTTTCCAGGCGTGCGACTTAAACCGCTCATCCACCTCTCCATCTTGATGCAGCAGGCTGCAACAAAGAGGTCGGATTGTAGCAACGCCTCATCGTCGAACACTGCGGTCACGCGCCTCGAAGGCGCGTGACGGGGTGCCTTAGCGCACCACCGCGATCTGTTCGCGGTTGCCGCCCTTGAAGGTATAGAGCGTCAGCGCGCCGTTCTGAATGTCGCCCTTGGTATCGAAGCCGATGGTGCCGGTCACGCCCTTGTAGCCGCTGGTCTTGGCCAGCACCGGCAGGTACTTGGTGGGCTCCGCGGAACCGGCCTTCACCATGGCCGCGACCATCACGTTCACGGCGTCGTACACATACGGCGCATACAGCTTCACGTCTTCTTTGTACTTGGCCTTGAACTTCTTGCCAAAGTCTTCCATACCCTTCTTCTGCGCGCCCTCGACACCACCGGCCTCGGCACACACCACCTGGCCGTCGGCCAGACCATCGAGCGCCAGCTTGGGCAGCTCGGTGGTGCACATGCCGTCGCCGCCCATGAATTTCGCCTTGATGCCCAACTGCTTCATCTGGCGCAGCATCGGGCCGCCCACGGCGTCCATGCCGCCGAAGAAGACCACGTCGGGCTTCTTGGCCTTCAGGTTGGTCAGGATGGCGGTGAAGTCGGTGGCTTTGTCGGTGGTGAACTCGCGGCCCTTGATCTTCACGCCAGCCCCTGCGGCGCCCTTGACGAACTCGTCGGCCACTCCCTGGCCGTAGGCGGTGCGGTCGTCGATCACGACGATGGACTTGGCCTTGAGCGTCTTCACCGCATAACGCCCCAGCGTGCCGCCGAGCTGCGCATCGTCAGCCACCACGCGGAAGGCGGTGGCGAAGCCCTGGCGGGTGTACTTGGGGTTGGTGGAGGACGGCGAGATCTGCGGGATGCCTGCGGCGCTGTAAATGGCCGAGGCCGGGATCGAGGTACCGGAGTTGAGGTGGCCGACCACGCCGTTGACCTTGGCGTCGACCAGCTTCTGCGCCACCGCCGTACCCTGCTTGGGGTCGGCCGCATCGTCTTCGGTGAGCAGTTCGAGCTTGGCCTTCTTGCCGCCGATGGTCACGCCCTTGGCGTTGAGTTCGTCGATGGCCATGCGCGCGCCGAGCTCGTTGTCCTTGCCGAGGTGCGCGCTGGGGCCGCTCATCGGCGCTACATGGCCGATCTTGACCACCAGTTCCTGGGCCGAGGCCCAACCCGCAAAGCCAAGAGCGGCAGCGGCGATGACGACGTTGAGTTTGAAACGCATGGAACTAGCCTCCGGAGGTTTTGAACGGGTGACCGTGCCTGGCGACGCGGGGTCGCACAGCGCAAATCAGTGTACGCCGCAGCGCCTCGCAATCGATGCGGCTTCAGGGCCCGCGGCGCCGTGCCAGCGCCTGCGCCACCGCTTTGCGCACCACGTCCTGCAGCGTCGCGGCCAACTCGTCGCGTGCCTCCTGCAGCACACCGACGACGACACGCTCCAGCAGCGGCCCCATCGCGTCTTTCAGGCGGTATTCGAGCAGGCGGTCGACCTGCAGCTGCACGTCGCGCAGCACGTCATCCACCAGGGCGTCCTCGTCCAGCCCTGTCTCGGCGAACGCGGGCGCCTCGATCGGCCGTGGCGCCTCACGCACCACGCGCAGCGGCAGCACGACGGCGCTTGGCAGCTCGTCGACGGGACCGATCACCTCGGTCAGCGTCGGCACGTCGGCCGGTGGATAGGGCTCGTTCATCCGGCACGCACCTCATGCCGCTCGATGGCACAGCCCTGCGCCGCGTAACCACGCCAGCGCTCGCGCGCAGGGGCACGCTCGGCTTCGTCCAGCCCGACGATTTCGACCACGCGCTCGAAGGCCTGCATGCCGGCCGGGATGTCCTGGCCCAAATTCACCAGCACACTGTGGCCGGCGCTGGCGCTGGCCTGGCGCAGCAGCACCACCGGCGTGCCGGCCAGGCGCGCGGGTAGCTCAGCCAGCGAGCCAGCGCGCCAATGCGGCACGAACTCCAGCGGCTCGAACAGCCACAGCAGCCGGTCCAGCTCGTGCAACTGGCGCTCCGGGCCGGTCACCACCACCCGCGCGCCCTGCCGGTAGGCCTTGCGCAGCAGGCGGCAGGCGTAGCCGTGCCGATCCGGCACGTTGAAGTGAAAGGCGACAGCGGGCATGACCAGAGCGGATCAGGCGGCGAAATCACGCAGCCGCAGCGGCCTGGGCCAGCACGAAGTGCGTCAGCAGCGCGACCGGCCGGCCGGTCGCGCCCTTGGCCGCGCCGCTGCGCCAGGCGGTGCCGGCGATGTCGAGGTGAGCCCAGCGGTACGCGGAGGTGAAGCGTTTCAGGAACATGGCCGCCGTGATCGACCCGCCGTAGCGCGGGCCAACATTGGCGATGTCGGCGAAGTTGCTGTCCAGCGCCTTGTCGTATTCGTCGTCCATCGGCATGCGCCAGGCGGTGTCGAGCGCGGCCTGGCCGGCGTTCAACAGGCCTTGGGCCAAGGCATCGTCGGTACTGAACAGCCCTGAGTGGTGATGTCCCAGCGCAATCACGCAGGCGCCGGTGAGCGTGGCGATATCGACCACCGCCGCGGGCTTGAAGCGCTCGGCATAGGCCAGCGCGTCGCACAGGATCAGGCGGCCTTCGGCATCGGTGTTGAGCACCTCAATGGTCTTGCCGGCCAGGCTGGTGATCACGTCGCCGGGTTTCATTGCCCCGCCGTTGGGCATGTTCTCGCAGGTGGGGATGAGGCCGATCAGGTTGATCTTCGGCTGCAGCTCAGCCACCGCACGGAAGGTGCCCAGCACGCTGGCCGCACCGCCCATGTCGAACTTCATCTCGTCCATCTCGCCGGCCGGCTTGATGGAGATACCGCCGCTGTCGAAGGTGATGCCCTTGCCCACCAGCACCAGCGGCGCGTCTTTCTTGCCGGCGCCGTGGTACTGCAGCACGATGAATTTGGGCGGCTCGTCCGAGCCCTTCGCCACGGCGAGGAAGGCGCCCATGCCGAGCTTTTCAAGCGCGGCCCGCTCCAGCACCTCGACCTTCAGGCCATGGCCACGCGCCAACGCACGCGCCTCGCTGGCCAGGTAGGTGGGCGTGCAATGGTTGCCAGGGCGGTTGGCGCATTCGCGTGCCAGGCCCACGCCGGCAGCGATGGCCTGGCCGCGCCGCACGCCTTCGCGCACGGCGACCAGCGCGGCCTTATTGGTGGCCGCAGTGCGGGCGCTGCCGCCAGCGGCTTCGTTCACCGCCAGCGTCACCCGCACCAGCTTGGACGCCGGCGGCGCGCTGGGCTTGGTGTGGCGGTACACGTACAGCGCATCGTCCAGTGCACGCACCGCCTGTTCGGCATGGTCGGCACCCAGCGCGTCGCGCCCGGCCCAGGCCAGCGTCACGGACTTGGCACCGCTGCCGCGCACCGGGCCGAGAGCCGCCGACACGGCCGCCTTGAACGCCTTGGCGCTGGCATCGGCCGCCACCGCCACCACCAGGCGCTGCGGCTTGAAGCCGGCCGGCCGGTGCAGGTACAGCGTCTTGCCCGGCTTGAGCGTGAGGTCCTGCTGGACGACGGCTTCCTCCAACAAGGCCTTCAGCGGCTTGGGCAGTTGCCACGCGGTGGCATCGGGTGGCACCACCAGCACCAGCGTGTCGCTGGTGGCCGCCAGCAAGTCCTCGATGGTGGCCTGTGCGGTACGTACGTCCATAATTCCGATTCACCTAAGTAGTCGGACGATGTTATTCGATTCCTCATTGAGAAGAGAGCTCGCGCGCAGCTTCGGCGGCACGCTGGTCATCATGCTGACCATCGTGCTGACGATGATGCTGATCCGCACCCTGGCACTGGCCGCGGGGGGCCGTGTGTCGCCGCAGGACGTGGCGCTGCTGCTGGGCTACACCGCGCTGGGGCAGATGCCGTCGATCCTGGCACTGTCGCTGTTCGTCGCGGTGGTCTCGACCCTCACCCGCATGTACCGCGACAGCGAGATGGCCATCTGGCTGTGCAGTGGCGTCTCGCTGATGCGGCTGCTGCCGGTGGTGCTGCGCTTCGCGCTGCCGGTGGTGGCGCTGCTGGCCGTGCTGGCACTGGTGGTGTGGCCCTGGACCAACCGGCAGGCGGTCGATCTGCGTGAACGCTACGAGGCAAGGTCAGACCTGTCACGCGTGGCGCCTGGGCAATTCCAGACCTCCGGCAACGGCCAGCGCGTGTTCTTCATCGACAAGGATGCAGTGGCCACCAGCACCGGCACCGGCAGCGCCGGGCACATCTTCATCCTCGACCAGCAACCCCAGCGTGAATCGGTCACCACCGCCACCTCAGGCCGGATCGAGCCGACGTCCGAGGGCGCGCGCCAGCTCGTGCTGGGCAACGGCGCCCGCACCGACCTCGACGCCAAAACCGGCGACAAGAGCCTGGCCCGCTTCGACGAGTACCGCATCACTGTCGGTGAAAAAGCCGTGACGCAGCTTGATGAACTGCCGCCCAAGGCCCGCAACACGCTCGACCTGCTGCGCATGGGCACCGCCAAGGCGCGGGCCGAGCTGGCCTGGCGCACCGGCCTGGCACTGACCGCCTGCAACCTGCTGCTGCTGGGCATCGGCCTGGCCGCCGGCAACCCGCGCCGCGCCAACACCTGGACGCTGCTGCTGGCGCTGCTGGCCTTCGTCGTCTACTTCAACCTGCTGAACCTGTCGCAGGCCTGGGTCGGCGCCGGCCGCGTACCGCTGGCCGCGGCACTGGTCGGCCTGCACGGCACGGTGTTCTTGCTCGGCGTGGCGCTGCTCTGGTGGCGCCACACCGGCTCGGCCCGCCACACGCTGCGGCTGTGGCCCGTTCCGCGAACCAGCGCGGCCTGAGCCGACGCCCCTGCGACATGCGCACCGTCCGCCGCCTGCTGTACCGCGAAATCATCGGCGCCTCCGTCTTCGTGATGGCGGCGTTCATCGGCCTGTTCTTCTTCTTCGACGTCATCAACGAGATCGACGACCTTAGCCGCTACGGCAATGCGATCAGCCAGGCCCTGGCGGTGTGCGTGCTGCTGATCCCGGGCCACGTCTACGACCTGATGCCGATCGCCGTGCTGATCGGCGGCATTTACGCGCTGGCCCGGCTGGCGCAGTCGTCGGAGTTCACCATCCTGCGCACCGGCGGCCTCGGGCCGAGCCGTGCGCTGGGCCTGCTCGGCACGCTGGGCCTGGCGTTCGCGCTGCTCACCTTCGCCATCGGCGATGCGCTGGCGCCCTGGTGCGAGACACAGGCCAGCCTGCTGCAGTCGCGCCGCAGTGGCGGGCTGGACATCGGCCCGGCCGGCGCCTGGCTGCGTGACGCGGTGCAGACCCCGGAGGGCGAACGCCAGGTCACGCTCAACATCGGCGCGGCGCTGTCGCATGGCGAAGTCGCCCGCGTGCGCATCTTCGAGTTCGACGCCAAGGGCACACTGCGCACCCGCATCGAAGCCAAGCGCGCCACGGTGGGCGACAACGGCTTGTGGCAACTGGCCGATGTCTCGCGCTCGCACTGGCCGGCGGTCGATACCACCGCCGCGCCGCTGCCGGCCGACGAGCACCTGGCCACGCTCGATTGGCAAAGCAACCTGAACCGCGACGTGCTGTCGGCCGCCGTGCTACCGCTGCGCACCATGAGCACCGCGGCGCTGTTCACCTACATGACGCACCTGTCCGACCATGAACAGGCGGCGCAGCGCTACGAGATCCAGTTCTGGAAAAAGGCGCTGTACCCGTTCGCCTCGCTGGTGATGCTGGCGCTGGCCCTGCCCTTTGCTTACCTGCACGGGCGCGGCGGCGGCATCAGCTACAAGGTGTTCGGCGGCATCATGCTGGGCATCAGCTACGTCTTGCTCAACAGCATCTCCAGCCACCTCGGCCTGCTGCGCAACTGGACGCCCTGGATCGCGGCGATGGCCCCCAGCGCGGCGTATCTCTTACTGTCAATGGCCGCCTTCGCCTGGCTGGTGCGATTTCGATGAACATGACACCACCACTGCACGGCATCCTGCTCTTTGCCCACGGTGCGCGCGACCCGGCCTGGGCCCGACCCTTCGAGGCCATCGCCGCACAGATGCGCGCGGCCGCGCCCGACTGCCGCATCGCGCTGGCCTACCTGGAGCTGATGCACCCCAGCCTCGATGAAGCCGCCCGGCTGCTCATCGGCCAGGGCTGCACCGCATTGACGGTGGTGCCGCTGTTCCTCGGCGCCGGCGGCCATGTGCGGCGCGACCTGCCCGAGCGGGTAGCCGCGCTGCAGGCCGCCTTCCCGCACATCACGCTGCGCGCCACCAGCGCCATCGGCGAGGCCGACAGCGTGGTGCGTGCGCTGGCGCTGGCGGCGCTCGAGCTGGCCCGCTCCACCCAGGACGAGGCCCCATGAACCTGCATCAGTTCCGCTTCGTCCAGGAGGCCGCGCGCCGCGGCCTCAACCTGACGGAAACGGCCAAGGCGCTGCACACCTCGCAGCCGGGCATCTCGAAGGCCATCCTCGAACTGGAGGAGGAACTGGGCGTCGACATCTTCGTGCGCCACGGCAAGCGCCTCAAGCGCGTGACCGAGCCTGGCGAGCAGGTGCTGCGTTCGGTGGAGATCATCATGCGCGAGGTAGCCAACCTCAAACGCATCGGCCAGGAGTACACGCAGCAGGAGGTGGGCACGCTGTCCATCGCCGCCACCCACACCCAGGCCCGCTACGCGCTGCCCGGCCCGGTGGCCGCGCTGCGCCAGCGCTACCCGCGGGTGGTGGTGAGCCTGCACCAGGGCACACCGCAGCAGGCCGCGCAGATGGTGCTCGACGATGCGGCCGAAGTGGCCATGGCCACCGAAGCGCTGGCCGGTTACGACGACCTCGTCACCCTGCCCTGCTACGACTGGCAGCATGTGGTGGTGGTGCCCGCCAACCACCCGCTGGCCACGGCGGGCGGCGAACGCCTGACGCTGGACATGCTGGCACACGAGCCGCTGATCTCGTACCACCCCAACTTCACCGGCCGCAGCCGCATCGACGATGCCTTCGCGCACCGCGGCTTCAAGCCGCAGTACGTGCTCGAAGCCATCGACGCCGACGTGATCAAGACCTATGTGCGCCTGGGCCTGGGCGTGGGCCTGGTGGCCGAGATGGCGGTGCGCGACGACCCGCTGTTCGCCCCCGGCGGCGAAATGGTGGCGCGCCCGGTGGGCCACCTGTTCGGCCGCAACGTCACCCGCATCGCCTTCAAGCGCGGTGCCTACCTGCGCAACTTCGTCTACACCTTTGCCGAGATGGTGTCGGAGCGGCTGACCCGGGCGCTGGTCGAACGCGCGATGACTGGCACCCCCGGCGAGGACGACAACTACACACTGTGAACCCGGACCATGAGCACACGCGCCCTCACACATCCGACGAGTAGATTGCCTAGCGTCGGCACGACGATCTTCACCGTGATGTCGGCGCTGGCACAGGAATGCGGCGCCGTCAACCTGGGCCAGGGCTTTCCTGATTTCGACGGCGACCCGCGGCTGATGCAGGCCGTCAAGGACGCCCTCGATGCCGGCCACAACCAGTACGCGCCGATGGCTGGCGTGCCAGCCCTGCGCGAAGCCATCGCCGCCAAGATCGAGGCGCTGTACGGGCACCGCTACGACGCCGGCAGCGAGATCACCGTGACCGCCGGCGCCACCCAGGCGATCCTCACCGCGGTGCTGGCGCTGGTGCATCCGGGCGATGAGGTCATCGTGCTGGAGCCGGCCTACGACAGCTACGAGCCCAGCATCACGCTGGCCGGTGCGCGGGCCGTGCGGGTGCCCTTGACGTCAGGCACGTTCCGACCCGATTTCGAGCTCCTGGCCTCAGCGCTCACACCCCGCACCCGCGCACTCATCGTCAACACGCCGCACAACCCGAGCGGCACGGTGTGGTCGGCCGCCGAGATGCAGCGCCTGGCCAACCTGCTGGCGCCCACCGACGTGATCGTGATCGCCGACGAGGTGTACGAGCACATGGTGTTCGACGGCGTGCAGCATCAAAGCGTGGCGCGCCACCCGGCGTTGGCCGAGCGCAGCGTCCTGATCTCCAGCTTCGGCAAGACCTACCACGTCACTGGCTGGAAGGTGGCCTTTGCCGCCGCACCCGCAGCGTTGAGCGCCGAGTTCCGCAAGGTGCACCAGTTCAACGTGTTCACCGTCAACACGCCGATGCAGCACGCACTGGCCGCGTACATGGCCGACCCGGCGCCCTACCTTGAACTGCCGGCCTTCTACCAGCGCAAGCGCGACCTGTTCCGCACCGGCCTGGCCGGTACGAAGCTGCGCCTGCTGCCCTGCGAGGGCACCTACTTCCAGTGCCTCGACTACTCAGCCGTGAGCGAGCTGGACGAGGCCGCGTTCTGCCGCTGGCTCACGCGCGAGGTGGGCGTGGCCGCCATTCCGCTGAGCGCCTTCTATGCCGAGGGCCGCGAGCAGCGCATTGCGCGGCTGTGCTTCGCGAAGCAGGACCGCACCTTGCAGCAGGCGCTGGAGCGGCTGCAAACGGGGCTGTAAACGGGGCTGCAAACGGGGCTGTAAAGGGGCTGCAACCACGCGGCCCTGAAGCGCCGCGCCGCCGCGCAGCATCAGAGCTGTTCGCCCGGCGCCGCACTGCGGCTGCGTCGCGCACGTGGCCCGGCGCTGGCGGTTTTCAGCGCGCTGGCCGCAGCCACTTCGGCGAGGTTGCGGATGCCATCGAGGAAGCTCTCTTCGATGCCCTGCGCCTCGGTGCGCAGGTACAGCCGGCCGCGCAGCGTCATCAGCACCAGCGGGGCATCACCCATCCAGCGCGCAGGCGCGCGGCCAAGCCGGCTGGCCAGCTCGCCCTCCACCCATTGCTGGGCCAGGTGCGGCTGAGCGCCCACGACGACGTAGTGGCCCTGCATCGGCTCCGGCAGCACGTCGGCCGAAAGGTGGTCGTACATGGCCAGCCAGCGGGCTTCTTCGGGCAGGTCGGCATCGACGGCGGTCTGCTGGTCCAGCGTGAGGCTGTCGTAAGCGTCGGCCTCCAGCAAGTCGGCCAGGCCGCGGGTGAGTACAAGGCTCTCCAACGCCGACGGCAGGCCCAGCTCCCAACGCAGGCGCAGTTCCTGGCCACGGATGTAGCTGCGCTGTGGCGGGCCCCACTCCATGCGCAGCAGGTGGCCGTCGTGCGCCCCTTCGATCACGAAGCCGGCACCGCCGCGCACGCGCTTGAGCCGGTCGCCCCGGCGCTGCGCCCAACCGTCCAGCCAGGACAGGTCGGCGTCGGTCTGGCCGGTGCGGTTCATCAAGCGTTGCAGGGCGGTGAGCATGGCGGATATCTTTCGGACAAGGTGGCGCGTTCCCACCCTTATCGACCGTCGAACGCCTGGATTGAGCCCGCTTCCGGGGCCAGTTCGGACGATGCTGTGTGCATCATGCCCTGCGGTGCCGTCGGCCGCGTGAAGAATGCCCGCTGCCAGCGTGGGGATCACGCAGCGGCCGCCGCTGCGCGACGCGGGGCGCTGCACGGCCGGCCGATCAGCCGGTGCCGTTGATCACGCTGATCTGCACGTCGACCGTGAGCTGCTCGCCGGAGCCGCCGCTGACCACCCCACGCACCGGCGCGCAGGCGGCGTAGTCCGGCCCCACGGCCACGCGCACATGGCGCTGGTCGATCAGACAGCGGTGCGTCACGTCCACCGCCAGCCAGTGACGCCGCGGCAGGTCGACGCAGACCTCGGCCCAGGCATGGCTGGCCAGCGCGGCGTGGGCCGGACCGTAGGCCACTGCCTGGGCGTGGAAATAGCCGCTGACATACCGCGCCGGCAGGCCCAGGCTGCGGCAGGCCGCGATGAACACATGGGCCTGGTCCTGGCAAACACCGCGGCCCAACTCAAAAGCACGGGCAGCGGAGGTGTGGGCATCGGTGGCCCCCGGCGTGTAGCACACAGTGTCGGCCACCGCATCGGCCAGCGCCAGCGCCTGGCGGGGCTGCAGCGGCATACCGGCAGTGAGCGGCAGCACCAGCGCGGTCCAGGCGCGCAGATCGGCCGAGGGCGCCGCCAACGTCGAATCGGCTGCGTACCAGACCGGCGGCGGCCCGGCCCCGTCCGGTGCCATCGGGCAGCCCAGCGTCTCAACCTCGCCCCGCGCCACGCACACCAGGCGCCGGGCCGGGCGCTCGTGCGAGACCAGGTGCACGGTGTTGCCCCAGGCGTCCTGCTGCACCTGCGCGGCCACCGGTGTCTCGACCGTCCACGCCAGGATGCGCTGATGCTCACTGTCCTGCGGCATCATCCGCAGCGTCTGCACGCTGCGGCGCGGTGCATGGGCATAGCGGTAGGCGGTCTGGTGGACGATGCGCAGCTTCACGCAGCGAAGCTGTGCAAGATGCAGGCCTTCCCCCAAAAGGAGGACGGTGGTGATGTGGCCGCCGCGCCGAGGCGCTACTGCTGCGACTGCGACTGTGTCTGCGACTGCTCTCCAGGCGCACCCACCTCTTCCACCGTCACGGCCACCTGCGGCACGGCTTGGCCGCCGCCGCGGATCACCCCGCGCAGCGGTGCCACGTCGGCATAGTCGCGACCCCAGGCCAGCGTGACATGGTCGAGCGCCACCGGCACCGCGTTGGTGGGGTCGAGCGGCACCCAACCCAGCACCGGGCACCACACCGCCACCCAGGCATGCGACGCATCGGCGCCCACCAGCCGCGGCTGACCGGGCGGTGGCTGGGTCAGCAGGTAGCCGCTGACATAGCGTGCGGCCAGGCCCATCGAACGCAGCGCGCCGATCATCACGTGAGCAAAGTCCTGGCAGACGCCGGCGCGCTGCGCCAGCGCCTCGCCGGCATGCGTGGCCACCGAGGTGGCGGCCGGCTGGTACTCGAAGTCGTCATGGATCTTGCGCATCAGCGCCAGGGCCACGTCGAGCAGCGGGCGGCGCGGCGCGCACACCGGCTGGGCATAGCGGGCCAGGGCCGGGTCCGGCGGCACATAGGCCGAGGGCAGCACGAACTCCTCGGCCTCTTCGATGCCCTTGCCAGCGCGGTAGCGCAGCCGCTCGGCCACGCTCTCCCACGGCGGGCTGCGCTGCACGTCCAGTGCGGGCGGTGCTTCCAAACCGGCGCGAAAACTCACGCTGACCAGCAGGCTGTCGTGCACCTGCGCATGCGTGAACACGGTGCGCCAGTTGCCGAACACATCGAGGCTGTCGTGCACAGCCTCGCCGTCAGGTGCCGGTGAGACCACCAGCCGGATGTCGCGCACCTGCTGCCAGGGTGTGGCGCGCGGACGCAGGTGCGCCAGGTGATGGGCCAGCTCGACTGCCGCGTCGTATTCATAGCGGGTGTCGTGCTGCACATGCAGCCAACGCAGTTCGCTGCTCATTGCCACACCGAGTGCTGCGCCGCGCCGACGTGCGAGAACAGGTGCCGGCTGATGGCGTCGGACAGGCCGCGCGCGGCATCGCTGCATTCATACGCGGCGTCAATCAGCTGGGCATGGCTACGGCGCGGGTTGGCCAAGCCGAGGCTGTCGAGCGACCAGCGGTCGGGGGCCGGGAGCTCGGCGCAGACCGAGTCGGTCCAGGCCCTGTCATGCAGCGCCAGCTTGCGCAGCCGCTCGCGCATGGTGCGCGCCACCCAGGCCAGCGAACGGGGGTTGTCGGCGTCGAGCACCAGCAGGTGCACCAGTGGCAGCACCTCGCGCCGGCCCTGGAAATGCGCGCGGTAGGTGATGGTGCTGTCGAACAAGCCCAGCAGCATCGCAAAGCCGTCCTCGCGCGCCGGCAGGCCGGCTTCGAAAGCCAGGCCGAGCGCGTGGCCGAGCAGATCCAGCCGCTCGATCATGCGGCCCACGCTGAGCAGCCGCCAGCCGTCATCGCGTGTCATGCGGTCGGTCTGTGCCCCGGTGATGGCAGCCAGATGCGTTCCGACACGGGCCAGCACGGCCTGCACATCACCCAGCGCGGGCGCGCTGTCGTCGCTGCCGGCCAGGGCGCGCATCAGCGTCGAGAAGTCTTGGTCGGCCGACTGGATCAGCGTCCAGTGCTCGGGCGAGAGCCGCTCGCGCAGCGCCAGCGCGCACGACCGCAACGCGCTCAGGTCATACGCCACGCTGCCGCCACCTTCGGCATCACCCAGCCCACGCACCAGCGCCCGCTCGAACAGCCGCGCGGCCTGCGGCGACGGGTGCGCTGGCGACGGCACATCAGCCGCCACCAGCCCGTGGCGCACGGCCAGCGCGTGCAGCACGTCGAGCACCGGGGCGCTGGCGCTGGTCAGCGACTCCAGCGTCAGCTTGGCCATGCGCACCGCGTTTTCGGCCCGCTCGGTGTAGCGGCCGAGCCAGAACAGGTTTTCCGCGGCGCGGCTGGTGACCACGCGGTGCCACACCGCCAGGTCCGACGGCGCCAGTGGCTTGGGCAGCAGGGTGGTGGTATCGACCTCGCCGCCGGTCAGCACCCAGGTGTCGGCACTGGCGCTGCCACGCTGCATCGACAAGAAAGCATCGGTGCCGGAGGTGCGGGCCTGCGCCACACGGGTGAAGCCGCCCGGCAGCACGCGCCAGCCGCCGTGCCCGTCGGCCACCGCGTACACCCGCACCACGGCCGAGCGTGGCTCGATGCGGCCCTGCTGCCACACCGGCATTTCAGAGGGCCGCACCGCGGCCAGCAGCGTGTGGGCAGCCGGGTCGGCGTCGATGCGCGACTCCAGCGCGCGCCGCGCCACCGGATCGAGTTCGCCGGCCGCCACCGGCACGAAGTTTGGCGTCACCGGCCCGGCGGGATAGGTCGGCGCGACGATGTAGTCGTCCAGTTGCGGCCGCAGCTCGCGCCACACCGCCGCTTCACCGCACCACCAGCTGGTGCTGGCCGGCAGCAGCAGATCCTCGCCCAGCGTGTGGCGCGCCACGGCCGGCCAGAAGGCAGCCAACCCGGGGCTTTCGAGCACGCCGGCACCGGGCGCATTGGCCAGCACCAGTTCACCCGCACGCACCGCCTGCATCAGGCCGGGCACGCCCAGCGCCGAATCGGAGCGCAGCTCCAGCGGGTCGAGCCATTCATCGTCCACCCGGCGCAGCAGCACATGCACCCGCTCCAGGCCGTGCATGGTCTTCAGGTACAGGCGCTGGTCGCGCACCGTGAGGTCGCTGCCTTCGACCAGCGTCAGGCCGAGGTAGCGGGCCAGGAAGACCTGCTCGAAGTAGGTTTCGTTGCGCGGGCCCGGCGTGAGCAGCGCGATGCGCGAACGCTCGCCGGCCGGGCTGGCGCGCATGAGGCCCTGCACCAGCGCCTGGAAACCCGAAGCGACCCGCTGCACCCGCATCGAACGGAAGGACTCCGAGAACTGCTGCGAGACGATGAGCCGGTTTTCGAGCAGGTAGCCCAGGCCCGACGGCGCCTGGGTGCGGTGACCCACCACCCACCACAGGCCGTCGGGGCCGCGCGCCAGGTCGACGCCGACCACATGCAGCCACTGGCCACCGGCCGGGCGCACACCATGCATGGGCCGCAGGTACTGCGGATGGCCCAGCACCAGCGCGGCCGGCAGCAGGCCTTCCTGTAACAGGTGGCGGGTGCCGTACAGGTCGGCCATCACCGCTTCGAGCATGCGGGCGCGCTGGATCACGCCGCGTTCGATGTGGGTCCATTCGTCCACGCTGATCAGCATGGGCAACAGCTCCAGCGGCCAGGGCTGGGATCCGTCCTCGCCGGGCGCGTGCACGTTGAAGCTGGCGCCGTCTTCGGCCACACGACGGCGCACGCGGGTGCGACGCGCCGCCAAGTCGAGCCAACCGGCGGCGCCTTCGATGTCGAAGAAACGCTGCCACAGCGGCGCCAGCACCGGCCCGGCAGCGCTGGGCACGTGGGCGGATTGCGTCAGCCGGCCGCGCAGTTCGTCGTGGTGGCCCGGCGTACCACGCACGGCCGCCGCCGCCGCGAGACTGGCGGCATCGGGCAGGGCGTCTTGGAGCAGGCTCGATTGCATGGGGGTCGCATCATGCCTGAGCGGCGCGGTACCGAACCGGCATATCCGCCCGTTCGGCGGCCACGATCGCGGGGGCTGCCGACCAATGTCGGTCCGGTCGGCAGCAGCGGGACGTCACGCCTTGCGCATGTCGAGCGAGAACGGAAACTCCAGGCTGCGCTTGGGTGTGCCCACCCGCATCGCACCCGGCGTGTGGCCCATCGCCACGAAGCGCGCGAGGCGACGGCTTTCGGCCGTGTACGCATTCACCGGGAAGTCCTCGTAGCTCAGGCCGCCCGGGTGCGCCACGTGGTACTGGCAGCCACCGAGCGAGCGCTGCATCCAGCTGTCGACCAGGTCGAACGTCAACGGCACGTGCGTCCCGATACTCGGGTGCAGGGCCGACGGCGGTGCCCAGGCCTTGTAGCGCACGCCGGCCACGAACTCCCCGACGCGGCCGGTGGGCTGCAGCGCCACAGGCGTGCCATTGACGGTGATCACGTGGCGCGGGTCGACCAGGCCGGTGATCTTGACCTCCAGCCGCTCCAGCGACGAATCGACGTAACGCACCGTGGTGCCGGCCGCGCCTTCTTCGCCCATCACATGCCAGGGCTCGAGTGCGCTGCGCAGGCTGACGTGCACGCCGCGCGCGCTGAACTCGCCCAGCTTGGGGAAGCGGAACTCGAAGTGCGGTGCGAACCAGGCGTCGCTGAAGGCGTAGCCGGCACGGCGCATCTCCTCCATCACGTCCTGGAAGTCCATCTCGACGAAGCTGGGCAGCAGGAAGCGGTCGTGCAGTTCGGTGCCCCAGCGCATCAGCGGCGCGCGGTACGGATCCTTCCAGAAGCGGGCGATGAAGGCGCGCAACAGAAGCTGCTGCACGATGCTCATGCGCGCATGCGGCGGCATCTCGAAGGCACGCAGTTCCAGCAAGCCGAGCCGGCCGGTGGCGCTGTCGGGCGAGTACAGCTTGTCAATGCAGAACTCGCTGCGGTGGGTGTTGCCGGTGACGTCGACCAGGATGTTGCGCAGCGTGCGGTCGATCAGCCACGGCGGCATGTCCTCACCGTAGACAGCCTTGCTGCGCTCGATCTCCTGCAGCGCGATCTCGAGTTCGTAGACCTGGTCGTTGCGCGCTTCGTCCACCCGCGGAGCCTGGCTGGTGGGGCCGATGAACATGCCGCTGAACAGATAGCTCAGGCTGGGGTGGTTGTGCCAGTAGGTCAGCAAGCTGGCCAGCAGGTCGGGCCGGCGCAGGAAGGGTGAATCGGCCGGCGTCGCGCCACCCAGCACGAAGTGGTTGCCACCGCCGGTGCCGGTGTGGCGGCCGTCGAGCATGAACT
>JBDTQF010000035.1:0-21564 GCA_039932275.1 Burkholderiales bacterium | reverse complement strand
GCGCCAAGAATGCCATCGGCCCCCGGATGGTTGTCCACAACCACCGGCTGTGCCAACGCTTGCTGCAGTCGCAGAGCGATGAGCCGCACGATCTGATCGGTGGCGCCACCGGGAGCGAACGGCACGATGATGTGCAGCGGCCCGCTCGGATACGGCGCCACCGCCGGCTGCGCCACGGCGCCCTGCGCGCAGACCAGCAACGCGCCGGCCAAGGCGTGAGTGAGCCATGGGGTGGTCGCGCCGGCTTGTGGCTTTCTGGACCCCGGCTTCGAACCGTGGCCGTGGCTCGCCAGGCCGTTGACTGCGGCGATCACCAGTTTGAGGATGTTGCTGACCACGCACCGGCTGTGCAGCAGACGTCTTTCGATGGGCCCGGAGAACGGCATATAAGCGCTTTTCAAAGTCGATAACTTTTTGAGTATGGGCCACTCGCTGTTACGTGTCGAGTCGGGTACACGCCCAAGCGCGCACCACGCTGTCGCCCGCACAGGGACTCATCGCAGCTGAGCTGCGACGACGGATGCTGTTGCCCCTGGAGTCGTGCTCGGTGCACCCAAGGGGTATCGAGCTCGCCTACCGCCGGTTTGACCTGTGGCGGGTATCTTGGTCAACCGCGGGAATACACCACCATGTCGCAGCGCTCAAATCCGTCACATGTACTGGGCCTCGTTGGGTGGCTGGTCATCGTGTTCATGGCAGAGGCCATCGGGGCGGCCGCGTCAGCAGAGGCCGGCACGGGCACCGATCGGCCGGTAGTGAGGCCCAGCAGCAGCACGAACAGGCCCAGCGCGGCCACCACCAACCAGCGGCCGAACTGCTCGATGCGCAGCTCCAGCGGTGTCTTGGGTTCTTCGGCGCGCTCGGTCAGGCCGGCGATGCGGCCCACTTCGGTGTGCATGCCGGTGGCCACCACCACGGCACTGGCCCGTCCGGCGGTGACATGGGTGCCGGCATCCAGCGTGCGTCTAGAAGACCCTGGCGGCCAGGAAGAGGGCCGCCTTGATGAACGCGAAGACCACGCCCGACACCACCGCCGCCGACGCCGCAGCGCACGCCAGGCCGGCCAGCACCCACAGGCCGTCCCGTTCGAGCACGCCCAGGGCCAGCAGACTGATGGCCAGGGCGGGCAGCATGTTGCCCAGCGGCACCGGCAGCACCAGCACGATGGCCAGCAGCAGGCACACCAGTCCGATCAGGTACTCCATGGGCGGCAGCACCAGCGCCGGCCAGCGCGGCCGCAGCAGCTTCTCGGCGCGCACCAGCCAGGGATTGACGCGCCGTATCAGCGCGGCGAAGTCGCTGCGCGCCATGGAACGCCGCGCCACCAGCGCGGGCAGCCAGGGCCGGCGCCCCAGCATCAACTGGGCGGCCAGAAAGACCAGCGGCGCGCCCAGCACGGTGGACAGGCCAGGCGGCGTGGGCACCACATTGGGCACCGCGAAGATGAACATCAGCGCGCCGATGGCTCGGTCACCGAGCGCGGCCAGCAGGTCGGCCACGGCAATGCGGTCCAGCGTGGCATCCGCTGCCATGGCGTCCAGCACGGCGGAGAGCGGTTCGCGGCGTTCGGGACCGCTGTCTGATGGGGGCATGTTCACCGTGGCCTTGTACCGCGATCGGCGGGGTGCCGGTTTGACCGGCCCCACGATCGGCCCAACCAGAGCGCCGATCGCCTATTCGTCGCGGCCACCCGCCAGGCCGAGCAGCGCCAGCAGCGACTGGAACACGTTGTACACGCTCAGGTAAACGCCCAGCGTGGCGCTGATGTAGTTGGTCTCGGTGCCGTCCTGCACGCGCTTGAGGTCATACAGGATGAAGGCCGAGAAGATGCCGATGGCCAACACCGACAGCGTGATCATCAGCGCGCTCGACTGCAGGAAGACATTGGCGATGCCGGCCACCAACAGCATGATCATGCCGATGAACAGAAACTTGCCCATCGAGCCGAGGTCGCGCTTGATGATCGACGACAGCGACGCCATGCCCAGGAAGATGACCCCCGTGCCGGCGAAGGCCGTCATGATCAGGCTGGCGCCGTTGGCCAGGCCGAGCACAGCGCCGACCAGACGCGACAGCATCAGGCCCATGAAGAAGGTGAAGGCCAGCAGCACCGGCACGCCGGCTGCGGAATTCTTGGTCTTCTCGATCGCGAACATGAAGCCGAAGGCTCCGGCAAGGAACACCACCAGACCGATGCCGGGCGACATGGCCCGGGACAGGCCGGTGGCCACGCCGATCCAGGCGCCCAGCACGGTGGGCACCATCGACAGCGCGAGCAGCCAGTAGGTGTTGCGCAGCACGCGGTTGCGTTCGGCCTGAACGGACTGGCCGGCGGAGGTGGTGGTGTAGAGGGGAGTGCTTTGGGCCATGGTGTTGCCTCAGGCTGTATGGAAATGGAGCGGGCTGAACCCGCAAGGGTTCGCCGCGGTGGGGCGAGATGTGCGAAGGGCGCGGGAGGGCGCGGGAGGGCGCGGAGGGTGCGACGGCAGTGACTCAGCCGGTTGCGCCGGCTCATGCAACGCACCGGGGGCACATCGCATGCCTGCCGCAGGCCTCAGCCGGCGCGTGGCGGGCGCTTGGGCCTGTCCAGATAGGGTAGCGCCAGGGTGGCCGGTGCGAGCGGCCGCGGCCGCGCCATCGTCAATGGCGGTGCGCAGGGGTGTGCGTGGGCGTGCAGCAAGGCCAGCGGCAGGTCGGTCAACGACTGTACGGAGGGGCTGTTGTCGCCGCCGCGCTCATCCGGCAGACCCCCGCTGCCGTGGTGCACGGAGACCGCCGCATCGCCCGCGGAGATCGCCGTGCCGGCGAAGGGCTGCACGGGGGCCCACTCGCGCGCCACTGCGCCTGCACCGGCACAGAGCAGGCACAGCGCAACGAGCAAGGCAGCGACACGGGCAACCATGGTGTTCATTGTAGAGAGGGCCGTGTTCACTTCCCCACCGCCGGGTAAGGAAGGTGCGACATTGCCCCGCCGCTGCAAAAGGCGCGCAGCCCGTTGCAGACGGGCAGCGGCAAGTTCAGGATCTCACAGCAGCCGGAACGCCAGCACGGCCACCACGGTCGGCGGCAGCGCAGCGATCAGCAGGCCCAGGGATGGATGGTCGCGTCGTCGAACTGCCCGCGCAGGATGGCCACCCCGGCGGGGTTGGGCGCGTTGGCAATCACGGTCAGGCCGCCGCCGGTCACCGCCCCGGCCACCAACGCCACCTTGAATTCGTCGCTGAGCCCCTCGACCAGCGAGCCGAGGTAGGTCAGCGCCGCGTTGTCGGTGATCGCCGTCAGCGCCGTCGCGCCGAAGAACACCGCCGTCGAGTCCATGCCCATCAGGATGGGCTGCAGCCACCATTGCTGCAGGCCACCCAGCACGACCAGCCCGGCCAGAAAAAGCGCCACCAGGAAAGCCTCGCGCAGGATGAGCGGGTTCTGGTGCCGCTCGTAAGCCGTCGCAAAACCGAGGAAGAACAGGAACAGGCCCATGAACACGGCAGGATGATGGGAAAACACGACCACCAGAACCAGGAACATCAGGTGGACCAGGATCATCGACACGGGCGCCGGAGATCCTTCGGTGCGTGCCGCGGCGGCCATGTGTCCGACCTCGCGGCGGAACAGCAGCACGGCGCAGCCCGCATTGACGGCCACCGCAATGGCGGCCTTCCAGCCGAAGTTGGCGACCATGAACCAGGTGTCCCAGTTCCACGTGGCGGCCACCATCAGCACCGGCGGCGCAGCAAAGGGCGTGAGCGTGCCGCCGATGGAGATGTTGACGAACAACACCCCGACCGTGACGTACTTGAGCTTGCGGGAAACCGCCTGCGAGAACAAGGTGTCGCGCAACATCAGCGCGGCCAGCGTCATTGCCGCCGGTTCGGTGATGAACGAACCCATCAGCGGCACCAGCGCCAGCACCAGGAAATACATGGCCATGCCGCGCGGCAGCGGTACGAAGTTCGCAACGAAGCGCACGGCCGAGCCGGCGAACTGAAGAACCGGTCGGGTGGCTGCGATCACCATGACGGCAAACACGAACATGGGCTCGGTGAAGTCGCGCGAATCCAGGTAGGCCGTGGCCTCCTTTTTGCCGCTGATGGCGAACATGAACAGCATCAGCACCATGGCCCAGAACCCGAACACCACCTCGACCTCACCCAGCAGGTGCCAGATCCCCGCGTGCCGCGGCTGTGTATGGGCCAGGCATTCGAAGAACCTGGTCGAGAAGGTGTGGATGACCGCCAGCGCGAACAGCGCAGCGCCGATGAAGCGAATGGTGGTCGCTGATTCCATGGCAGGGCACCGTACCGCATTCGTTTCGATCGAACGAGTGCGAGCGGTGGTTCGACCCCCAGCGGTGACCGGATCGGCTTGGTTGACAATGGCCGGGTGCGAAGACCGAATACTGAAGGCCCTGGCGAGTGCGACGGACGAGCACTCCAATGCCACGCGCGCGCCAAGCGACATCAGTGCATGAACGCATGAACGCATGAAGATTCTCAACCTCCAGCTTCGATTCCTGATTCCCTTGGTTCTGACGTTGGTGGCGGCGGCCTACTTCGCCTTGCCCTTGATGGATCAGCTGACGCTAAGGTGGTTTTCGCGAGACCTGAATGCGCGCGGCGTCCTGCTCACCAATGCGATGTCCGACTCGATCGGAGAAGCCATCGGCGATGCCAAGGGCGCGCGGCTGCAGGCGCTCTTCGACCGCGCCGTGCTCGACGAGCGGCTGTTCGCGATCGGGCTGTGTTCGCTCGATGGGCGATTGCTTCGGCGCACCGCCAGCTACCCGAAATCCCTGAACTGCGACGCTGCCAAGACGGGGGCGGCCCTGGCCGATCCACGATTGAACCTCGTGGGCGGTGCGGTTCACATCGGGGTGCATCCGGTCACGGGGGAATACGGCCCGATGGCCACGCTCGTCCTGTTGCACGACCTGAGCTTCATCGACCGGCGCAGTCAGGACACGCGCCAGTACCTGATCATCTTCATCGCTGCACTCGGGCTGACCATTGCGCTCATCACCGTCGTCGTGGCGCAGCTGAGCTGGCGCGGCTGGGTCTCCGGCGTGCGCGGGATCCTGCGCGGCGAGGGCCTCGTGCGTCCGTTGTTGTCGGCGCCGGAGATGGGCCCCTTCGCGGCAGACTTGCGCGCCAGGTTGCGCGACCTGGAGGATGAATACCGGCGCGCCCAGGGGCCGCAGACCGAATGGGACCCTGCCCGCCTGCGCGCGCTGTTGCAGACCCAGCTGCGCGGCGACGAGGTCATCGTCGTGTCAAACCGCGAACCCTACATCCACGATGAGGGCCCGGACGGCATCGTCGTCAAGCGACCGGCCAGCGGCTTGGTCACGGCAGTCGAACCCGTGATGCGTGCCTGCTCGGGCACCTGGATCGCCCACGGCAGCGGTAGCGCGGACCGCCAGGTGGTGGATCGCCACGACCGGGTGGGTGTGCCGCCGGGCAGGAACGAGTACGTACTGCGCCGCATCTGGCTCAGCCCGCAGGAGGAACAAGGCTACTACTACGGCTTTGCCAACGAGGGCATGTGGCCGCTGTGCCACGTGGCCCACGTGCGGCCGGTGTTCCGCGAATCCGACTGGGAACAGTACCGCGCCGTGAACCAGCGCTTCGCCGATGCGGTGGTGGCGGAGGCGCGCAGCGACGACCCGATCGTGCTGGTGCAGGACTATCACTTCGCGCTGCTGCCCGCCATGATCCGCGCGAAGCTGCCGCGCGCCACCATCCTGACGTTCTGGCACATTCCCTGGCCGAACCCGGAATCGTTCGGCATCTGCCCCTGGCGGCGCGAGATCCTCGAAGGCATGCTGGGCAGCACGATCCTGGGGTTTCACACGCGGTTCCACTGCAAGAACTTCATCGAGACCGTCGACCGCTTCCTCGAAGCGCGCATCGAGCACGAGCATTCGACAATCTCCTTTCAGGGCAAGGAGACGTTGGTCGAGAGCTACCCCATCTCGATCGAGTGGCCCTCGGAGGAGGCCCGGGCAACGTGGTCATCGATCGCCGAGTGCCGGCGCCGGGTGTTCGAGCGGCTGGCCCTGCCGCAGAACACCTGCCTGGCCGTGGGTGTCGATCGCTTCGACTACACCAAGGGCATCCTGGAGCGCCTCCACGCGGTGGAACGCCTGCTTGAAAAACACAGCTCATGGGTCGGGCGCTTTGTCTTCGTCCAGGTCGCGGCACCGACACGAACCTCGCTGGAGGAGTACCGCTCGTTCCAGGAACGCATCGAGCGCGTGACGCAGCGGATCAACGAGCGCTTCGGGCGCCCGGGCTACCAGCCGGTTCATCTGCTGGCCCAACACCACGAACACGACGCCGTGACCGAGTTGTTCCGTGCTGCCGACATCTGCGTAGTGACCAGCCTGCACGACGGCATGAACCTGGTGTGCAAAGAATTCGTGGCCGCACGTGATGACGAGCAGGGTGTCCTTGTGCTCAGTCGCTTTGCCGGCGCCGCGCGCGAGATGACGCAGGCGCTGATCGTGAACCCCTACCACGTCGAGGAGACCGCCGACGCGCTGCACCGCGCCGCCACCATGCCGCCACCCGAGCAGCGTGAGCGCATGGCCAGCCTGCGCATGACGGTGCGGGAGTTCAACGTGTTCCGTTGGGCCGGCCATATGCTGGCGGACGCCGGGCGTGCCCGCCTGCGTGAACGCATCGAAGCGCGCGTGGAACGGCACAGCCTCTGAAGCGAAGCTGTCCGGCCCTTCTGGCGAGGCCCCCAACCCGGAGTCACCTGCCCATGTCGATCTCACTGTTTGCCCTGCTCGGCTTCATCTCCTGGACCCTGTTGCTGCTTGCCCTGATGGAGCTCATCCGCTCCAAGCTGGTCCTCACCGGAACCGTTGCGGCAAACAGCTTCAATCCGGAGAACTCGAACCTGTCACCCTTCATGCAGCGCTTGGCCAGAGCCCAGGGCGAACAGGCCGGCCTGCGCTGACCGCCGCCCACGCGCAACGCATTGCGCACGCCCTAAGCGATGATGACCGTGGCCACCTCAGCGGCGCGCAGCCGCTGGGCGTAAAGGTACAAGCCCAGGAAGCGCTCGGCCAGGAAGCCGATGTAGCGGCTCTGGTACGGGTCGCTGGGTGCGCCAACGCGGCGGTGCACCTCGAACAGCACGCCGAACAGCTGCTCGGCATAGCGCTCGAACTGCGGCCACTTCCAGATCGCCATGTTGCAGAAGTAGCAGCGGTTGCTTTCTTCGAAGTAGCGCTCGAAGCAGCTGTACTCGGGGTGGCGCTCGAACAGCACCTGGGTGAACACGTCCCAGTGCTCGGCCACATGGTGGTTGCGGTAGTGCTGCGCCACCGTGTCGGCCATGTAGGTGGGGTACGGCACGATCACATCGGCATGCTTGAACAGCGCCAGCGCCTGCTGGCGTGCCAGTTCGCTGGCCATCAGCTCGACCGCGCCCTGGGCGTTGTCGAACACCACGCTCAGCGACTTGGCCGGCTTGGGATTCAGGTAAAAGTAGCGGCGGTAATGGCAGAAGCCGATGTGCTCGACATCCTTCAAGTTCTTCCAGGCCCAGTACTGCGTGGTCAGCTCGCAGAAGTGCGGGTTGAGCCCGGCGATGTGGTCGTCGCCCGCCGCATCCGAGAAGCTGCCCGGCTCGTCGAGTTGGAAGCCACCCACGGTGCTGGGCCGCAGCCAGGGCGACGCTTCACTGTGCGCGTAGGGCTTGTGCATCGTGGCCAGCACCAGCAGGTCGCGGGTGATGACGGGCGCAGGGGCGATCAACGCCTCGTTGACGGCAACGGTCATCGCGGCCCCCTCAGTGCGTTGCGGCTTTGTAGACGACGCCGGGTTGCAGGCGCATGCCCACGGCCGCGGCCACCTTGGCGCCCTGCTCGATGGAGAACGACTTGTCGGTCACCGGGTGGAACAGGTCGGCGTATTCAAGGCTTTGCTTGCTGTAGGCAAAGGTGCCCACCAGCGACGGGCCCATGGCGTACATCAGCGGCTGCAGCGCCATCATCGAAGACGCCGGCACGCCGATAAGGTGCTCTTCCAGGTCACCGGCCTGATTGCTGTCCTGCGGGTAGAACCACAGCGGGGTGCTGATCAGCAGCACGCCATCGTCTCGCAGCGCGCCCAGCAGGCTTTTCAGCAGGGCACGAGCGCCGTCGGCGTCGAGGTGTTCGATCACGTCGAGCAGGCACAGCACGTCGTAGCTGGCCAGGCGCTCGGCCGGCAGGTCCTGCGCATAACCGTGCCAGACATTGCGGTACAGCTTCTGCTCGAACAGGCCGGCATTGCAGCAGGCCACCTCGAAGCCGTCGATGCCGTCCACCTGCCAATGGCTGGTCTCGGCATTGCGCTTGACCAGCGCACCCAGCGTGCCCAGGCCGAAGCCGATGTCGAGCACCTCCACCGGTCGCTGCACGTCGGGCACGGCGTGAAAGATCAGGCGCTTCTCGGCGGCCGAATCGCCGTGGAAGGCAAAGTTGCCCTGCGGCAGCGGGGCCACCACTTCATAGTCCTGGACGACAGCTTTCAAGTTCTTGCTCCTGCGGAAATTGGATCAGGCCGGCACGGCTTCGCACAAGGCTTCGCTCAACACCTCGCACTGGTGCAGCGCAGCGGCCACCACCTGATCCATGTTGTAGTAGCGGTACTGGGCCAGGCGGCCGATGAAGACGGTGTTCGCCTCCTGCTCGGCCAACGCCTGGTAGCGCTTGTAGAGCGCCTCGTTGGCCGCGGCGGGGATGGGGTAGTACGGGTCGCCTTCGGCACACGGGATCTCGCGCACGATGGAGGTGCCGCGGTGGTGCTGCCCGGTCAAATGCTTGAACTCGGTGATGCGGGTGTAGGCATGGTCGTTCGGGTAGTTGACCGTGCCGACGCGCTGCAACTGCGGCACCTTGGCCAGATGCTCGTGCTCGAAGCGCAGCGAGCGGTACGGCAGCTGGCCCAGCGCATGGCCGAAGTACTCGTCGATCGGGCCGGTGTAAATCGTCAGGGCGGGCGCCAGCTCGGCCTTCACGCGCTGGTAGTCGACGCCGGTGCGAACCTCGATGTTGGGGTGGTCGAGCAAACGCTCGAACATCACCGTGTAGCCATGCAGCGGCATGGCCTGGAAGGTGTCGGTGAAGTAGCGGTCGTCGTCGTTGCAGCGGGTGGGGATGCGCGCCGCCACGCCGGCCGACAGCTCGCTCAGGTCAAGCCCCCACTGCTTGCGGGTGTAGCCGCGGAAGAACTTGTCGCACAGGTCAGGGCCGACCGAATTGAGCACCACGTCTTCGCTGGTCTTGAGCGGCTCGCGCGGCTGGCGAACGCTTTCAAGGTAGGCGGCAACGCCGGCTTCATCGAGGTCCAACCCGTACAGCTTGTTGATCGTCGTGCGGTTGATCGGGATCGGGTACAGCTCGCCACCCGCCTGCGCCAGCACGCGGTGTTCATACGCCCGCCACGCGGTGAAGCGCGACAGGAAGTCGACCACCTTGGTGCTGTTGGTGTGGAAGATGTGTGGGCCGTATTCATGCACCAGCACACCGTTCGCATCGAAGCGGTCGTAGGCGTTACCGGCCACATGCGCACGCTTGTCGATCACCAGCACCTGGCGGCCCGCCTCGGCCAGCACGCGGGCGGCGGTGGCACCGGCGAAGCCGGCACCGACGATCAAAACGTCCATGGTGATATCCCGATGAGGTCGATGAGATCGTGCCGGTCGATCAGGCCTTGATGCCTTCAAGCCGCATGTCGCGCGGATGCTTGGCCTTGAACCACGGCGGCGTCTGCGCCAACTGGGTCAGCCCGGCCTCAGCCATCACCTGCGCCAGCGACTGCGGCGTGTACAGCCACTTGTGGCACATCAGCGGGTCTTTCCAGCTCGGGTCGCCGTAGAAGCACCACATGCTGCGGCTGCCTTCCTGGCCCGGACCGGCGGCGCCCGCGGGGTCTTTGAGCAGCGCCTCGCAGGCACTGATCAGGTTGGGGCATTCGAGCACCAGCCGGCCACCGGGCTTGAGCACGCGCACCCATTCCTTCAGGATGTCGACCACCTCCCAGCGATGGAAGTGTTCGATCACGTGAATGGCCATCACCTCGTCGGCATGGTTGCTCGCAAAGACCGACAGGTCGCGCACATCGGCACAGACATCGGGTTGCTTGCCGGCGCGTTCCACCGCGACATCGACGTTCACGTAGCCGGGCAACGGCATGTCGCCGCAGCCCAGGTTAAGCCGGATGGGCTGGGGCGCGGGCACTGCCACCGCAGCAGGGCGTTCGAGCAGGTCGGATTGGGTCAATTGAATCACCTTGTCAAGAAAACCACGGGCCACGCTGGCGGGCATGAACTCGCGCAGCGCGCGGCGGCAGGTGTCGCCGCGCACCTTGGTCTGCAGGGCCTGCAGGCGCTCGGGGTGCAGCGCTGCGGCCAGGTCGTCGGGGCCGTTGATCACCAGCTCGGGGATGCCGATCTTGGCGGCCGTTTCGGCATAGGCCGGGGTGTTGCTGACCAGTGGTACCACCCCCTGGCCCAGCGCGGCGAGCATCTTGTTGTTGCTCTTCTGGATGCCTTCGGTGTTGGTGTCGTGGATCAGCAGGCAGAAGTCGTGTTCACGCAGGCGCGAGGCAAAGCTGTCGAGCTGCCAGGCTTCGACGCCCAGCATCGGCCAGGCCTGCTGGAACTGCGGCACGAACTGGCCGTTGGTGATGACACTGAAGCGCGCCAGCCGGCCGGTGCCGGCCGCGGCCTGCACGTAAGGCAGCGCCGGCATGAAGTTGGGGCCGTTGCCGAACCAGCAGCCGCTCACCAAGCCTTGTGGGGCCACGTCACGGCCCGCCGGCGCGGCGATCTCGTCGACATAGTCCACCGGATCGGCGATGACCCAGAACTGCGGCACGGCCTGGTAGACCGGGTCTTGCGAGAAGACCTCGCGGCGCACGTCTGTATCCACCGAGACCACATCGGTGAGTGCGAGGAAGTCGGCCAGCAGCGCCGGATCGGCCTTGACCCAGGCGAGTGCATCGCCCCAGTCGTCGATGTCGAAGATCACCCGGCCGCCACGTGCCTTGACCGCGCGCGCCTGCACCAGGATCTCGGGCGTGACCAGCTTTTGCACGTACAGCACATCCGGCAGAACATCTGGCTGGATGCCCAGGTGCGTGGTGCAGCCCAGCCGGCCCAGTTCACGCGCCAGCACATGACAGCGCAGGCGTGAACTGGCCACATGAACCGTGCCCGCCGGGCACAGGGTGATGACGGGCAGGCGGCTCATGCAAGAACTCCAGCGCTCAGGCGGCGGTGGTCGTGGTGGCGGCCGTGGCAGCCACGGGCGCCTTGACCGGGTCACGGGCCTGCTCGATCACGCCCTGCACGTTCTCCTGCAGCGCCTGCAGGTGCTCCGGCAGCGTGAGGTTCATGTAGGCCTTGATGTGGCCGATGACGTACTCGACGTCGTCATCGGTCAGGCGCAGGTGCAGCGGCAGCGAGATGATCTGCTGGTCGAACGTTTCGGCGTTGGGCGTCTTCTGGTCGGCATACATCGGGTAGCGGCTGTTGGAACGGTAGTGCACGCCGGTGCCGATGTTGCAGCTGTCGAGGTGGTTGATGAGCTTGTCGCGATCCGGGCAGAAGAACTGCGCCAGGTGGCGGCTGGTCTCGGCCTCGTTGGCATGCGCGATGTAGGTCAGGCCCAGGTAGCCGTCGAGCGCCTCGCGGTAGCGCGCGGCAATGGCGCGGCGGCGGGCGTTGCCCTCGTCCAGGCCCTCCAGCCCCACCAGCGCCATGCCGGCCATGATGGCGTTGCCGTGGTACTTGAAGCCCACTTCGTCCACCGAGTACAGCCACTTGTAGCCGTCCTTCGAGCGGCTGTAGGTGTCCTTGTTGATGCCGCACCAGGCCAGGCGGCGCAGCAGCTCGTCTTCAGCGGCATCACGCACCGTCACCAGGCCCGAGTCGCCGGTGGGCAGGTTCTTGACCGCCTGGAACGAGAACACGGTGTAGTCGGCGTAGGCCGACAGGTGCTGGCCGTGCAGCCGTGAACCGCAGGCATGCGCAGCGTCGAGGATGAGCACCAGACCCTTTTCCTTGCACAGGGCGGCGATGGCTTCGAGCTCGCCCGAGTTGCCACCGATGCTGATGAACACCACCGCCTTGGTCCGCGGCGTCAGCACCGCACGTACCGACTCGGCGGTGACGCACAGGCTGGCGTCCACATCGGCAAACACCGGCTTGAGGTCGGCATGCAGGATGGAGTGGTTGGTCGAGACGAAGGTCATCGCGGTGGAGACGACCTCGTCGCCGGCCTGCCACTCGCGCTTGAGCTTGAGCATCTCCAGCAGCAGGTGCATGCCGTTGGTGTTGGAGTTGACGAAGTGGCCGAAGGGCTCGCCCACGTAGGCACAGAAGCGCTTCTCGAACTCCACCGTCTTGAAACCGATGCCGGTCCAGCCCTTTTCCAGGCAGGCGCGCACTTCTTCGAGGCAGCGATCGATGTCGAAGTGGGGCGCAAACAGTTGCACGTTGCGGGTGGTCATGGACACTCCAGGTTGGAAGGAGGAAGGGAAACGGTCTCAGCCCTGCAGGACCTGCAGCGACCAGGCAAAACGCAGCTGGCGGCGAGCCTGCTGCGCCAATTCGGCGGTCTTTTGGGCAAACAGCGCCGAGTTGCGCTGGGTGTCCCGGTTCAGGCCGGGCGTCGAGTAACGTGGTTGGGCTTCGAGCCAAACGTTGGTCAGCGCGACCATGGGCCCGACACGGGACGTCCAGCTGTTGAGGAACCAGCTGTCTTCATGGCCGTAATGGCCGGCGAAGTCTTCGTCGTAGCCGCCCGCGCGCAGAAAACCGTCGCGGCTGCAGAGAAAGGAGTTGATGTGCGAATCGATCGGCACACCGGCTTCGATGCGGGCGAAGCGGTAGAGCGTGTCGGCTGCCAGGCTGCCGTGGTTGCCCAGCAGGCGCTGCAGCGCGCCCTGGGGCAGGAAGTGATCGACGTCGTGGAACAGCAGGCAGCGGCCCGATGCCAGCATCGCGCCCAGGTTGCGGGCGCCGGGCATGTTCCACGCGATGTCTTCGTCGACCCGCGCCAGCAGCACGCGCGCGCCGGGCGGCAGCGCAGCGGCATCCAGGCGCATCGGCTCGGCCGAACCATCGTCGACCACCACGAACTCCACTCGGGCCAGGGCCTCGGGCGCGTAGTCACCCCAGTTCGCAAGCTGGCGATCCAGCGCGGCCTGGGCGTTGTAGGCGTTGATGACGATGCTGATGTGTCGTTCCACCCCAGCAGGTTAAGAAAAACTTGAGGGTGCACATGCGTGGAGAAGCGGCACAAAGGCCGCGCTTCTCGCACCGGCCAGGCGCTGCCGCTGCCTACACTGCAGCGCCATGGACAGCCCCCCGACGACCGCTGCCGCGCCCTGGGCCGCGGTGGTGGCGCACTACGACGTCGACGGCCGCGTGGCCGAGCACCTGCAGCGCACCGTGCGGCTGCTGCAGCAGCGCGGCGCGACCGTGTGTTTTGTCTCGACCCGGCTGAGTGACGCCGCGGCCGCGCAACTGGCACCGCATGCGCAGGTGATCCGGCGCGACAACGTCGGCTACGACTTCTGGTCGTACAAGGTGGGCATCGACGCGCTGGGCCTGCCCGGCGCATTCGACAGGCTGCTGCTGTTGAACAGCTCGATGGTGGTCACCGACCCGGCGCGGCTGCTGGACCGCCACCTCGCGCTGGCGCCCCAGACCGACGTGCTCGGCCTGACGCTCAGCCATGAGGTGCAGCCGCACCTGCAGTCGTTCTGGCTGGGCTTCGAGCGTGCGGCATTGCACAGCGCGGCTTTTGCACAGTGGTGGCAGACGATGCAGCCGTTGTCGGACCGCGAGGCGGTGATTGCGCAGCAGGAGCTGGGCTTGTCCGCCCACTTCGCCCGCGCCGGCTTGCGACTGGGCGCGCTGCACCGGCCCTCGCGCGCCGATCAGCTGCGTGCGGTGCTGCGCGCCGTCGACAACGGCTTCCTGCCGTTCGACGCCGGCAGTGACGGCCCGGTGGCCATCGACCCGGCCTGGGCCGAGCGCCTGAACCCGACGATGTACGCCTGGGACAGCGTGTTCGCCCAACTGGGCGTGCTGAAGCTGGAGCTGCTCAAGCGCAACCCGCACCGCATCAACCTGAGCGCCCTACGAGATCGTCTGGTGCGCGACCCAGCCCTACAACACCTGCTGCAGGATGCCGGTGTTTCAACTCCAAGCCTGCTCGGGGATCCACCCAAGCTCAGCCTTGCGCAGAATCTCAAGGCCTTCGATCCTTCTCTGCATGCCGGCGAGGTAGCGGCAAGCGGCTTGGTCGGCGCCGAGAAGCTGGACGGCTGAACGCGCGAGCCGCCTCACGCAGCTTCCGTCTGCTCGCGGATGACCTTGCGCACCTTGGCGAAGGCGCTGAGGTACTCGCTCCAGCCACTGTCGCGGTAGGAGGCCTTGAGGGCGTTGCTCATCAACGCTTCGGCCGGAAAGTCGCGCAGGCGCGATTCCGACCAGACGAAGCGCACCGGGTTCGCGCAGGCGGTGCGCCAGCGCGCATCGCTGGCCAGCAGCAGCGAGGTCATGCGCTCCATCAGGAACACCTTGCGCTGCACGGCATTCGGGTGCGGCACGCCGTCGTACAACGTGGGCTGGGTCAGGCCGGCATGCAGCGGATGCGCGGGGTCTTCGCAGACGGCGAAGAGCCGCTCGTTCCAGCGCAGCCATTCGCGCCAGAAGGCCGGCCGGGCGACGAAGAAGTTGGAGAACACCACCTGGCGCGCATCCATCACCATGCTGCGCAGATCCGGCACCCAGCCGTGCTCGGCAAAGAAGGCCTGGCAGACGTCGATGAAACCGGGGTCGAACAGCTCGGCCTGCTCGAACACGTTCAGGAAGAACGCGCTCATGTCGAACTGGGGCGAGAACATCACCACATCGGCGCCTTCGGGACGGGCTGCGACTTGTTCAACGAAAGCCACGGCCTGCGCATGCGTGAGCCCGGTCTTGGCCTGGAACTTGTGCGAGAAGAAGCCATACCAGGCCTGCTCGTCGAGCGACTGATTCAGTAGCGCGTCGCGGATGGGCCAGTACTCGCGCCAGTCGGGACGCGGATTGGCGTGGTTGTCGAGCACGGCGTAGGCCGGTTCGCAGTCGCGCCGGCTGGCATCGTCGTAGGCGATCAGGTGCAGGTGGATATCGGCCATACGTGCACGATGCCACGCCGGGTCACCGCACCATCGATCGATTTGCGCCACCCTGGCCGTGCAAATAGAAGTGCCCTGACAGCGTGTAGGAATTTGCCTGACACCAAGGATGGAAACAAATGGACTCAAGCCACGGAAGTGACCTGATGTTGCAGAGTTGATCGGGTCTTCACAATTCGTTCCATACCAACACGCCACCCCACTCACCCGGCGCCGCCCGCAACAGTCACCTGGAGTCCTGCCCATGAACACCGACCAAATCCTCGCCGAAATCCGTGAAGCCAACCTGTCGTACCTGATGCTGGCGCAAAGTCTGATCCGCACCGACCGCGAACAGTCGCTGTTCCGCCTGGGCGTGTCGGAAGAAACCGCCGCGATCCTGGAAATGCTGTCGCCGGCGCAGATGATGAAGATCGCCGCCAGCAACACGCTGCTGTGCCGCATGCGCGTCGACGACGATCTGGTCTGGGGCCTGCTGACCAACCACGGCAAGAGCGCTGCCAACGACGGTGTGTCGCGCCTGCATGCTTCGATCCTGATGGCCGGTCGCCATCGCGAGGCAGCTTGATTCTCGAAGCCGCCTGATCAGTAGCCGACGCCAACCACACACCAGAGACCGCCATGCGCATCAAGAGCATCCTGACCGAAGCCAAGCAGATCGACCGGGCCATCACGCTGATCAAACTCGGCGCGCGGCTGCAGGTGCTGGAGTCGGAGACCGACCTGTCGTACGAGCGCCTGCTGCGCCTGTACAAGGAGGTGGCGGGCAAGTCGCCGAGCAAGGGTCAGCTGCCCTTCTCGACCGACTGGTTCATGACCTGGCAACCCAACATCCATGCGTCGCTGTTCCTGAACATCCACGAATACCTGAACAAGGTGACCGAGATGGACGAGATCGACGCGGTGATCAAGTCCTTCCAGCTCTACCTCGAACAGATCCAGGCCCAGGGCCTGGAGCCGTTGCTGTCGGTCACCCGCGCCTGGCGCCTGGTGAAGTTCGTCGACAACGGCATGCTGACCATGACGCTGTGCTCCACCTGCGGCGGCCACTTCGTGACCCATCCGCACGAGATCGCCAAGCACTTCGTCTGCGGCCTGTGCAACCCGCCGGCACGTGCCGGCAAGGGCAAGGCAGCGGGCGCCCTGCAACTGCATTGATTGGCACGGCGTCGATCGCATCACCCCCCGATTTCTTGTTGGTCTCCTCCTCACCTTCGTGGTGTTGCATGCGGGTTCTTCGGAGCCCGCTTTTTTTTGCCTGCCCGATCGCGGCAATTTCTTGCGTTAGCCATTCAAGGACGAGCCAGATCTGACGACAACCAAACATCCAACCACCGCCGTCCGGCCTGTGGAAGGGATCGACAGGGGTAACAACATGGGCATGATCTCTTTGCCAACCGATTTCCTGAAGCTCAACAAGCGCATTCCGTTCGGCGTGTACGACGCCTTCGGCCGGCTGTTGATGGCCTCCGGTACCACGCTCACCGACGAAGACCGGCTCGAGGCATTGCAACGCCGCGAGCTGTATGTCGACGAGAAAGAAGCCGGCCCCTGGCGCAACAGCTTCACGCAGACCGCGCAGTCGCTGATCCACAGGGGGGAAGCCACGCTTGAGATGATCGCGGCGGCCCGGGTGGACAAGAACCGTCGCGGCCCGCCCGGCCCGCGCCGCTGAACACCGCCCCGGCCAACGCCGGGACAACGATCTCCTCCTTGGCACCTGTTGGTGCTTTGACAGCGGGCCTGCGGGCCCGTTTTTTTTTGCTCAAGCCCTGCTGCAGGATGACGATAGCGGTCATACCGCAGGCCCGCATCGAGGCGGCCAGCAACTGACATGGGCATGATCACCATCCCTTCCGATTACCTGCAACTGGGCAAGCAGATTCCCTTCCGCGTCTACGACGAACAGGGGCGACTGCTGGTGGCGGCCGGGCGGGTGATTGATGATGAGCGGCGCCTCGCCGGGTTGCAGGAGCGGGCGCTGTTTGCCGATGAGAAGGAGGCTTCTCCCTGGTCGGCCGGCTTCGAGCAGAGCGCTGATGCGCTGATGCAAAAGGACGTCACGCTCGAAGTGATCGCCGCGGCCCGCACCGATGAGCGCCGCCGCGGTGGCGCATCGTCGTCCGCCGACTCGGCCACACCACAGCGCACGAGCCCCACCGCCTACCGCCCTGCGGCGGCGGCAAGCGGCGCCGCCGCCCACCGCGAGCCGGCGGCGAACCGGCGCCAGGTGATCTCTGCCGCCGCGGCCAGCCAGCAGACCTTGAGCGAACGCTGCAACGCGCTGGTGGCCGGCCTTGGCACAGCGCTGCGCGACGCCGAACGCGATCCGCAATGGCTCGACCGCATCGTCGAGGTGCTGGCGATGTTGCGCGAGCTGGCGCGCTTCCAGCGCAATGGCCTGCTGTACCTGCTGCTGCAGCATGCCGCGCATTCGAATGCGCAGTACAGCTGCCACCATGCGCTGCTGTGCACGCTGGTGTGCGAAGGCGTGGGCACATCGCTCGGCTGGAGCGGCAACGCACTCAACGACCTGGCCCGCGCCGCCTTGACGATGAACGTATCGATGACCCAGCTGCAGGACCAGCTGGCCCAGCGCGACGACCCGCTGCGGCCCGCCCAGCGCAGCCTGGTGCAGAGCCATGCGGCGCGCAGCGGACAAATCCTGCGCGCCAGTGACGTCACCAACCTCGATTGGCTCGACATCGTCGAGCAGCACCATGACGACCAGTTGCTGCGCCGACCGCTGCAGACGCTGCGCCCGACCGAGCGGCTCACAAGGCTGCTGATCATGACCGACCGCTTCGTCGCCAAGGTCAGCCGCCGCGGCTCGCGCCACCCGATGTCGCCGCTGGCCGCCGCACGCGACGTGTGCGTGGGCCCCGACGGTCAGCCGGACGAGCTGGGCAGCGCCCTGCTCAAGACGTTGGGTATGTACCCGCCCGGCAGTTATGTGCAACTGGCCAGCGGCGAGGTCGGCGTGGTGGTGGCGCCAGGGCGGCGCATGAACCACCCACTGGTGGCTGTGTTCATCGGCACCACCGGCATGCCCACCACCGAACCGGTGCTGCGCGATACCGCCCAACCCGCCCGCGCGGTGATGCGTGCAGTACCGGTGGCAGACGTGAAAGTCCAGGTTCAGCCCGAACGGGCGCTGGCGCTGGTGTGAGCGGCAGGCCGCTGCGCTGAACGGGTCGCAACCTTGGTGTCCTGAATAGCGGCACGCGGACCCGGCTGCTCGATGGATCGGCCACCTCAAGCCGGGCCGGGCCGCGCCGATCCTTCCTGGATGCCCGCCCACCTTGCCCACCCGGCTCTTCCCGCCATGACAGCCCCTGCCGATTCGTCCGCCTGGCGGGGCCTGCTGCGCTGGCCCTTGCCGGCCCTGCTGAGCTGGGCTGCGGCCTGGGCGGTGCACAGCCTGGTTCACAGCGCTGGCGCCAACATGGCCACCAGCTGGCTGGCTGCCGCCGGGCTGGGGGCCGGCCTGGCATGGTTGCAGCAGGCTTTGTGGCGGCGCGCCATCGTGGCGTTGGGCTTCCCGCTGTCGGCACTGGCATTGGGCGTGGGCGACGTGCCGGCCTGGCTGTGGCTGCTGCCGCTGGGCCTGCTGGTGCTGGCCTACCCGGCCCGCACCTGGCGCGATGCGCCCTGGTTCCCCACGCCGGCTGCGGCTCTGCAAGGGCTGGCTGGTGCCCTGCCCCTGGCCCCGCAAGCCCGTGTGCTCGACGCCGGCTGCGGCCTGGGCCATGGCTTGGCGGCGCTGCACCAGCAATACCCCGGCGCCCACATCGAAGGCGTGGAATGGAGTGCCGCGCTGCGCCTGGGCGCCGCCTGGCGCTGCCGCTTCGCCCGGGTGCGCCGCGGCGACATGTGGGCCGAGGACTGGCAGGCCTTCGACCTCGTGTATCTGTTCCAGCGCCCCGAAAGCATGCTGCAGGCTGTGGCCAAGGCCCGGGCCCAAATGCGCCCGGGCAGCTGGCTCGTCAGCCTGGCCTTCGAAGCCCCGGGGCTGACACCCCACGCCGTGCTGCGCAACGTGGACGGCCGTCCCGTGTGGATCTACCGCATGGGCCAGCACACCGAAATGCGCAAGCCGGCGGCCGGGGCCGGCCGCGGCCGCGGCGGCAGCCGCGCTCAAGTCACCTGACGCCGGACCGATATGCAAATCATCAACTCGGGAAGCCGCTGGGCACACTGCCCCCGCCGCCACCCCGACGCCTGCACACGCTGAAAAGAACCCGCCATGTTCGTCCTCATCGGTTACGTCATCGCGCTCGGCTGCATCTTCGGCGCCTACATCCTTCACGGCGGCAACATGGGTGTGATCATCCATGCCATCCCGACCGAAATGATGGCCATCGGCGGAGGGGCCCTGGGTGCGTTCATCGTGAACAACCAGCTCAAGACGCTGAAGTCGGTGGGCGCCGCGCTGCCCGCCGTCTTCAAGGGATCGAAGTACACCAAGGCGCGCTACATGGAACTGCTGGCGCTGCTCTACGACATCCTGCAAAAGACCCGCAAGGAAGGCCTGATGTCGATCGAGAAGGACGTCGAGGACCCGCACAACTCGCCACTGTTCCAGAAGTACGCCGACGTTGGCAATGACCACCACGTCACCGAGTTCGTCACCGACTACCTGCGCATGATGGTCTCGGGCAACCTCAATGCGCACGAGATCGAAACGTTGATGGACAACGAGATCGACACCCACCACCACGAAGGGCACGCGCCCTGCGCGGCCATCGCACGCCTGGCCGGCGCGCTGCCGGCCTTCGGCATCGTGGCCGCGGTGCTGGGCGTGGTGAACACCATGGGCTCGGTGGGCCAGCCGCCCGCCATCCTGGGCGGCATGATCGGCTCGGCCCTGGTGGGTACGTTCCTCGGCATCCTGCTGGCCTACGGTGTGGTCGAGCCGCTCGGCGGCCTGCTGGAGCAAAAGCTCGACGAAGACACCAAGCAGCTGCAATGCATCAAGACCGTGCTGCTGGCCAGCATGCAGGGCTACGCACCGCAGATCGCCATCGAGTTCGGCCGCAAGGTGCTGTACTCGACCGAGCGCCCCAGCTTCGGCGAACTGGAAAACCACGTGAAGGGCAAGAAGTAAATGAAGCCCCTCGTCCGACGGATACGTCGGCCGATCCCCCGAGGGGATGCGGGCCGGCTTGGGAGCGGCCCGGCGCTCGGCCCGCTGTTGATCGGAGATCAACATGGCGGGTGATGCCAAGAAGCTGCAACCGATCATCGTCAAGAAGATCAAGAAGGGCGGCCACGCCGTGCATGGCGGCGCCTGGAAGATTGCGTATGCCGACTTCGTGACGGCGATGATGGCGTTCTTTCTGCTGATGTGGCTGCTGGGCTCCACCACCGAGGGCGACAAGAAGGGCATTGCCGACTACTTCCAGTCGCCGCTGAAGGTGGCGATGTTGGGCGGCTCGGGTTCGGGCGATGCCACCAGCATCATCAAGGGCGGGGGCAAGGACCTGTCGCGCTCGGGCGGGCAGGTCAAGGACGGCGAGTCCGAAGACAAGCGCCGCACCCTGAACCAGGAAGAGATGAAGGCCGCGCAGATGGCGGCCGAGCGCACCAAGCTGCAGGCGCTGCGCAACCGGGTCGACGAGGTGTTGGCCAACTCGCCCAAGCTGGCCGAGTTCAAGTCGCAGATCCGCCTCGACATGACCCGCGACGGGCTGCGAATACAGATCGTCGACGATCAGAAGCGGGCGATGTTCGCGTCGGGCAGCGCCGGCGTCGAGCCGTACATGCGCGAGATCCTGCGCGCCATCGGCTCGGTGCTGACGGAGGTGCCCAACCGCCTGACGCTGGAGGGCCATACCGATGCCCAGCCCTTCAGCGCGGGCGAGCGTGGCTACAGCAACTGGGAGCTTTCGAGTGACCGCGCCAATGCCTCGCGGCGCGAGCTGCTGGCCGGCGGCATGGACGACAGCCGCGTGCTGCGCGTGCAGGGCCTGGCCGCCAGCGTGCCCTTCGACCGCAACGACCCGCGTGCGCCGGTGAACCGCCGCATCAGCATCATCGTGATGACGCGCGATGCCGAGAGCCGCTTTTTCCAGTCGGGTGATGCACCGGCCACGCTGGCCGATGTGGCACCCGGCAGCACCTCAAGTCAGGGCGCACCAAACCGATAAACCTGCAGATCTTTTGTTTCTCGTTTCTTCCACCCCCGTCACACGCTGACCCGTCCTTTGCCTCAAAGAGGAGCGCCATGAGCAATCCCATCGACATCAAGTTTCTCGTCGTCGACGACTTCTCCACCATGCGCCGCATCGTCCGCGGACTGCTCAAAGAGATGGGCTGCAACAACGTGGAGGAGGCCGAGGACGGCGCCGTCGCGCTGAACATGTTGCGCAACACC
>JBDTQF010000034.1:0-21863 GCA_039932275.1 Burkholderiales bacterium | reverse complement strand
TCGCTGACCCGCTACGCGATGGCGCAGCGCGAGATCGCGCTGGCCATCGGCGAGCCGCCGGCCACCAAGGGCTACCCGCCGAGCTGCTTCGCCAAGCTGCCGCAGCTGGTGGAGCGCAGCGGCAACGGCGGGCCGGGGCAGGGCTCGATCACCGCGTTCTACACCGTGCTCAGCGAAGGCGACGACCAGCAGGATCCGATCGCCGATGCGGCGCGCGGCATCCTCGACGGCCACATCGTGCTGACGCGCGAGCTGGCCGAGGCCGGCCACTACCCGGCCATCGATGTCGAGAAGTCGATCTCGCGCGTGATGACCAGCGTCACCCCGCGTGAACACCAGGAAGACGCCCGCCGTGTGCGCCAGATGCTGGCGCGCCTGACCAAGGCCCGCGATCTGATCGCGCTGGGCGCTTATGTGCCCGGCCACGACCACGACCTCGACCGCGCCGTGCGCTCGCAGCAGGCCATTGCCGCGCTGCTGCAGCAAGACACCTGGACCCGTGCCGAGCTGACCGAGAGCGTCAACGATCTGCGCACGGTGGCACACCTTGGCTGATTCGATGCCCACCTTGCCTTCAGCGGCTCGGCGGGGTGCCGACAAGCACCGTAATCGCTAAAACCAACGCGAAACCCAGAACCGGGAGCGAACATGACCCATCCGTCCTTGCAGCCCTTGACCGTCCTGCTCGAACAAGCGCAGCGCGACCGCGACCAGGCCCTGCAACGCCAGCGCAAGGTCGAGGCCGCGCTGGCCGCCGCCGAGGTGCAGGCCGAACAGCTGCGTGACTACCGGGCCGAATGCGAAGGCCGCTGGGGTCAGCAGTTCCGCAAGGGCGTGACGATGACGCTGATGCAGGTCTACCAGGACTTTGTTGGCCGGCTGCACGGCGCCGTCGACAGCCAGGGCGAGCAGATCGACCGGCTGCGGGCTGATCTGGCGCGCTGCATTGCCGACAGCGTGGCCGCCGAGTTGCGCGTCGCATCCGTCAGGAAGCTGATTGAACGGCGTGAAGTGGCTGCGCTGCGCAGCATGGCCCAGCGCGAGCAAAAGCAGTTCGACGAAATGGCTTCGCGTGCCGCCTGGCGCCGCATGACCAGCCACGGCGCGCTCACCGGCCACGGCGCCATGACAGTGAGCTGACGCGGCCCGTGCAGCTCTTGCCCGTGCCCGTGCCCGACTTGACCTTGCGGAGAACCCGATGAACCCACTGAGCCCCAGTGCATTGAACGCCGAACGCGCCCGCGTTGAAGCCGCCGCAGGCGTGGCCGGCCGCAACAGCGACACGGGCCCTGCGGGCGGCGGTTTTGCCGACATGCTGCGCGACCTACGCGATGCCCCGGCGAAGGCAGTGCAGCCCGCGCCTGCGCGGGATGTGCCGGTGGCAGCCCGCGCGGCCGAACCCGGCCACAAGGTGCCCGAGGCATCCGACCCGGCGGCTGCGGCCACTGAGCGGGCGTCCGACGAAGCGGCGCAGGCGGCCGACGCCGCCGAAGAGCGCCGGGCTGCCCAGGCAGCCGACGATCATCGCCGGACGCAGCAGCGCGGCGCAACGGGCGGCCGTGCCACCCGCCACGCCGCCGAGGCCGACGACGACACCGGCCCAGGCGTGGCGCGCCGGCTGGACGAGCCGCAGACCGACGGCCCGGCCGCGGGCGCTGCGCCCACGCTGGCGCACTGGCTGCTGGCAGCCAACAACAACACGGCCAGCGGTGGCGAGGCCGCATTGCCGCCGCCCCAGACCGCCACGGCCGACGCCGTGCCCGATGCGGCCACGCTGACCCACGATTTGATCCAGGGCCTGCGCAGCGGTGCTGCACGCGGTGGCGTGGGCGGTGCCCGCGCTGCGGGCGATGTACGCGAGGCCGCTGCCGCTCCTGCCGCGGGTGCGGGTGCGGCCAGGGCACGGGCGGCCCAGGGCGGTACGGACAACGAGGCCGGCACGTTCGCGCTGCCGGCCGGCGTCAAGGCCGCGGACGATGCACGCCTGCCCACGCCAGGTGCCGGCATCGAGCCGGGCCATGCCCAGAAGCTCGATACCGCGGCGTTGCAGGCAGCGGCCCAGGAAGGTGCCGTCAGTGCGCTTCCCGGCCTGCGGCGGGGCGAGGCCGACCGGGCCATCGAAGACCCGTCCTCGGCGGGCTCGTCTGCCATGGCTGGCTTGGCAGGCGCGCCGCCGCCAGCCCCCTCGGCGGCCGAGTCGGCGCCGGTGCAGCGCACGGTGGACACGCCCGTGGGCGCCCCGGGCTTCGAAGACGCGGTGATGGCCTCGGTGGCCACGCTGGTGCGTGATGGGGTGCACGAGGCCCGCCTGCAACTCAACCCGGCCGAACTGGGCCCGCTGGCGGTGCGCATCTCGGTGACCGATGGTGCCGCGCACATCGACATTGCCGCGGCCCATGCCGCGACCCGCGAGCTCCTTCAGGCCGGCTTGCCGGCGCTGGCCGATGCTTTGCGGGCCGATGGCCTGACGCTGGCGTCGAGCCAGGTCAGCGACGGCGCTTGGGCCGGCGGCGGCACGGCCACCGGCGGTTTCGATCAGGCCGGCGGCGGCGCCGGCCAGCGCGGCGGCTCGCCGTCCTCCGAGGGCTACCGCGGCAATACCGGCTGGCCCGGCGCAGCGCCGCAGGCCGGCCCCGGCAACTCGCCGGGCTGGCTGCCCGGCCCGGGCCGCGGCAGTGGCCGGGGTGGCCTGGACTTGTACGCCTGACAGCGCGCCCCCAGACGACGGCGATGCCGCCGTCGCCTTGCAGGCCGCGCCGCCCACCAGCGGCCGGCCCTTCGCCAGGCAGGCCCAGTCCACCGGACTGTGCCTGTCCGGGCTCAGCCCCCCCAGGGGGTGAGTCACCTTGGGGCGGCCCGGCGTTGACTCACGAGCGCCCCCAGACGAATCCTCGGACGCAGCGGCCCCGGCAGGGCTGCTCAACTGGCGGATTCCGGGCCCTTTTCGGCTCATCGGCAAGGGTCAGGTTTCCGAATAATCATTTCCAGCGGGGATGCGTGGCCGTGGTAGCCGACATCCCTGAGTCGTACCGTGTACAGGGCCGCTGCAGCAGGGCCGTGCGCGCGGGCGTCGAATCTGGAATGTGCAGGAGAGTCTGATGTCCGCTGTCGCCGCCGAAGATGCCGCCCCCGTGTCTTCGAAGAAGCTGTCGAAGAAGCTGATCGTCATCGTCGCCGCCGTGGCGGTGCTGCTGCTCGGTGGTGGTGGTGCGGCCTTCTTCGTCATCAAGAAGCAGCAGGCCGCGGCCGCCGAGGCGGAAGCCGAAGCCGAAGGCGAAGATGGCGAAGTGACTGCAGTGCATGGCAAAGAGGCCAAGAAGGACGAGCACCGGACACCGCCCACCTTCGTGGCGCTCGATCCGTTCACCATCAACCTGGCGGACAAGGAGCACGAGCGCTTCGGCCAGATTGGCGTGACGCTGGAAGTGGACGACGCGCACTTTGCCGAAGAGATGAAAGCCTACCTGCCAGCCATTCGCGCCGGCATCCTGATGATCCTGGCGCACAAGACTTCCGAAGAGCTGCTGACCCGCGAGGGCAAGGACGGCCTGGCCGCCGAGATCATGCGCGAGTCGGTGCGGCCGATGGGCATCGAGATCGAGCCAGAGGCAGCGGCAGCGGCCGAAGAAGCCTCGGGCGTGAAGAAGAAAAAGAAGAAGGCGGCGGTGCACAACCCGGTGCAGCGCGTGCTGTTCTCGAGCTTCATCATCCAGTGAAACATGCCCCCAAGCTCACTGCGTTCGCTACCCCCCGAGGGGGCTGCGTTCCCTTGGGGCGGCCCGGCGGGAACGCGGCGCGCGCCTGTGGCCACCCTTCAGTTGCCTGAACGCTTGCCATGAACCAGCAGATCCTGTCGCAAGACGAAGTCGATGCCCTGCTGCAAGGCATCACCGGCGAGAGCCAGAAGCTCGAGCAGGTCGATGAGGAGAGTGCAGGCGGCATCCGCGACTACGACCTGTCGAGCCAGGAGCGCATCGTGCGCGGGCGCATGCCCACGCTCGAGATCATCAACGAGCGCTTCTCGCGCAACATCCGCATCGGGCTGTTCAACTTCATCCGCAAGACGCCCGAGGTCTCGGTGGGCGGTATCAAGATCCAGAAGTACAGCGCCTTCCTGCGCGAGATCGTGGTGCCCACCAACTTCAACATCGTGCAGGTGCGGCCGCTGCGCGGCTCGGGCCTGATCGTGTGCGACCCGACGCTGGTGTTTGCGGTGATCGACGCGCTGTTCGGCGGCGCTGGCAAGTTCCACACCCGCATCGAAGGCCGCGATTTCTCGCCCACCGAGCAGCGCGTGATCCTGCGTGTGGTCGAGGTCATCACCAACGAGTACAAGAAGGCCTGGACCGGCATTTACCCGCTGGAGCTGGAGTACCAGCGCTCGGAGATGCAGCCGCAGTTCGCCAACATCGCCGCACCCGGCGAGGTGGTGGTGACCACCAGCTTCACGCTGGAGATCGGCGAGACCACCGGCACCATCCACTTCTGCATTCCCTACGCGACGCTGGAGCCGATCCGCGACGTGTTGTATTCGACCGTGCAGGGCGATTCGGCCGAGCCGGACCGGCGCTGGGTCAAGCTGCTGACCAACCAGATCCAGGCTGCCGAGGTGCAACTGGTGGCCGAGCTGGGGCATGCCCCAGCCACGGTGGGCCAGCTGCTGGCCTTCAAGCCTGGCGACTTCATTGAGCTCGACCTGGAAAAGGTCATCAGCGCCAAGATCGACGGGGTGCCCATCCTCGAAGCCCAGTACGGCACATCGAACGGCAAGTACGCGCTCAAGGTCGAGCGGCTGACCACCGGACAGAACATGACTTGGATTGGAGATAGCCATGTCGGCTGAAGAACTGGCCGCCGAGGGCGGTGGCGACGATCAGGACGCGATGGCGGCCGAATGGGCAGCAGCGCTGTCCGAACAGACCGGCGACAGCGGCGGCGAGGTGGTGAGCGCCTCGGGCGACACCATGTCGGCGGCGGCTTTCGCCAACTTCGGCGCACCCACTGCGCCGGCCGGGGCGAGCAACGACATCAACATGATCCTGGACATTCCTGTCCAGCTGACCGTTGAACTGGGCCGCACGCGCATTCCCATCAAGCACATCCTGCAGCTGGCGCAGGGCTCGGTGGTGGAACTCGATGCGCTGGCCGGCGAGCCGATGGACGTGCTGGTCAACGGCTACCTGATCGCCCAGGGTGAGGTGGTGGTGGTGAACGACAAGTTCGGCATCCGGCTGACCGACATCGTCACGCCCAGCGAGCGCATGCGTCGTTTATCCAGAGGGAATTGATGCCCCCAAGCTCGCAAGGCTCGCGGCCCCCAGGGCCCAGGATGGGCCCCTACGGGGTCCCTGGGGCGCTTGCGGCGGACCGGCGAAGCCCGATCCACGCAAGAGCTTGATATGGACCGTGCTCGGGCCAGGTAGTTTTTTGGAGTTCATGTTGTCTGCTTCGTTGATGTCTCTGGCCTGGTTCGTCGCCATCCTGGTGCTGATTCCCATGGCGCTGTTGCTGCTCAAGCGCAGCGGCGTCGGCCCGGGCGCAGTCTTCAAGGCGCCGGGCGGCGCGCCGCGCCTGGTGGCGAGCTTGCCGGTGGGCGCGCAGCAACGCGTGCTGACGGTGGAAGTGGGCGAGGGCGCCGACCGCCGCTGGCTGGTGCTGGGCGTGACGGGTCAATCGATCACGCCGCTGCACACCCTGGACCAACCCCCCGCGCTGGCCGATGCCCGCGCTGCTGCCCACCCGCCCTTCGCCCAGGTGCTGGGCCGCATGTTGGGTCGCAACTCTTCACCTCGCTGAGCTGTCGTCGATGAAACGCTTTCTTTCGTGCCCGAACCGCTTGGCCAAGGCCTTGCTGTTGTCGGTGTTATCGGCAGCTTCTGCAGGGGTTTTAGCCCAGACGGCCGGCGGCGCCAACCTGCCGCTGCTGATGGCGCAGGGTGGCGGCGGCACCAGCTACTCGGTGCCGATGCAGACGCTGCTGTTCTTCACCGCGCTGTCGTTCTTGCCGGCCATGCTGCTGCTGATGACGGGCTTCACCCGCATCGTCATCGTGCTGAGTCTGTTGCGCCAGGCGCTGGGCACGCAGGCCGCGCCGCCGAACCAGGTAATCATCGGCATGTCGCTGTTCCTGACGCTGTTCGTGATGGGGCCGACCCTGGACAAGGTCTACAACGACGCCTACAAACCCTTTGCCGCCAACCAGATCGCCTTCGATGAAGCGCTGGCGCGTGGCGAGGTGCCGATGCGGCAGTTCATGCTCAAGCAGACCCGCCAGGCCGACCTGGCGCTGTTCGCCAAGCTGGCCAAGCTCGACCCCAAGATCCAGCCCGAACAGGCGCCGCTGCGCGTGATCGTGCCGGCCTTTGTGACCAGTGAATTGAAGTCGGCCTTCCAGATCGGCTTCCTGATCTTCATTCCGTTCCTGGTCATCGACATGGTGGTGGCCAGTGTGCTGATGAGCCTGGGCATGATGATGCTGTCGCCGGTGCTGGTGGCGCTGCCGTTCAAGCTGATGCTGTTCGTGCTGGCCGATGGCTGGAACCTGCTGTTGGGCTCGCTCGCCGCCAGCTTCGCTACATGAGGCCCCAAGGCCGCCTGCGGCGACCGCCCCCCCGAGGGGAGCAGTCGTTGAGCATTCATTGCTTGAGGCGGCCCTGCGCAACGACGACCTTCTTTGAGTGAATCGAGATGGATGCCAGTCAAGTCTTTACCGTCGGCCAGGAAGGCCTGATGACGCTGCTGTTGGTGGCCGCGCCGATGCTGTTGACCATTCTGGTGGTGGGCGTGCTGATCAGTGTGTTGCAGGCCGCCACGCAGCTGCATGAAGCCACGCTGAGCTTTGTGCCCAAGCTGATCGCTGCCGTGGTGGTGATGGCGGTGGCCGGGCCGTGGATGCTCAACACGCTGGTCGAATACATCCAGCGCACGCTGCAGAGCATTCCGGGCGCTATTGCTTGAATATGACGACCCCAAGGCCATCGCAAACGATGACCGCCCCCCGAGGGGAGCACGCCGGGCTTGGGGCGGCCCGGCGCCCGGCCTGACGACCATGGTGACATTCAACGAGGCGCAGATCCTGGCCTGGGCGCTGCCGCTGCTGTGGCCGTTCCTGCGGGCGCTGGCGCTGTTCACGTCGGCGCCGGTGCTGTCGTCGCGCAGCGTGCCGGTGCGGGTGAAGATCGGCCTGGCGCTGCTGGTGGCGGTGGCCGCACAGCCCACCTTGCCGGTCATGCCGGTGGCCGCGCTCGACAGTGCGGTGGGCCTGGCGATGGTGGCGCAGCAGGTTCTGATCGGCGTGACCATGGGTTTTGCGGCGCGCGTGGTGTTCGCGGCGCTCGAATTCGCCGGCGAGCTGATCGGGCTGCAGATGGGGCTGAACTTCGCCGGCTTCTTCGACCCGGTGTCGGGTGCCGCGGGCACGGCGACCAGCCGCTTCTTCGGCACGATGGCGGCGTTTCTGTTCGTCGTGATCAATGGCCACCTGTTGCTGACCATGGCGCTGGTGAACAGCTTCGATGCCTTTCCCGTCAGCGACGCGCCGCTGGCGGTGTTTGAGGCGCTGCGACCGCAGGAATGGGGCGCCGAGATCTTCAAGCTTGGGTTGTGGGTGGCGCTGCCCATCGTGGCCATGCTGCTGTTCGTCAACCTGGTGTTGGGCGTGATCTCGCGGGTGGCGCAGCAACTGCAGATCTTCTCGGTGGGGTTTTCGATCACCGTGTCGGTGGGCATGGTGGGCATGCTGATGACGCTGCCGCTGCTGCAGGGTCCGTTCCTGGCCACGCTGGACCGGATGCTGGCGCTGTTCCAGTGAGGCCCGGCGCGCCGAGATAATCGGCGCATGCATGCTTGCCAGGTTTGGCGCCGTCCTCTCACACTTTCTTTCGCTGGTTGTATCGGCTGGCTGCTGAGCAGCCTCATTGGCTTGGCGCTGCTGAGCGCCTGCACGCCGTCGCTCAACTGGCGTGACCTGGCCCTGGCAGGCGGCGCGCGAGTGATGCTGCCCTGCAAGCCCGAACGGCTGGAGCGGGCACTGCCGCTCGCAGGCCGCTCGGTGATGGCCAGTCTGCAGGTTTGCGATGCCGACGGGTCGAGCTGGTCGGCGATGGCCTACGAACTGCCCGATGCCGCTCAACGCGATGAGGCCCTGCGTGAGGCGCGCCGCCTGCTGGCCGCCAACCTGGGGGCGCCGGCAGCCGAGGAGCTGCCCATGCCGCGCCTTCAGGGCCTGGCCACCACGTCTGAGGCGCGGCGGCTGCGTCTGCAGGGTCAGCGCCCCGGCGGCGGGCCGGTGCAGGTGGAGGCCCTGTTCACGGCGCAGGACCGCTGGGTGTTCCAGCTGGTGGTGATGGCGCCGGCCGGCACTGCGTCGCCCCGGTCGCAGGCCGCGGTGGAGGAATTCCTTGGCAGTCTGCGTGGGAGTGCTGGGTCGCCGTCGTGATGGCGCGACAACTGGCCTCGGCTCGGTTGCGGTGTCCTTGATAATGGTCCGCATGGCCCGTCTGCTGATTCTTGCGCATGCCCCATTGGCCACGGCGCTCAAAGCCGTGGCCGTACATGCCTTTCCCGAGCTGGCCGCCCGTGTGCAAGCGCTGGACGTGGAGGCCGATGCGGCGCCCGAGCAGATCGAGGCCGCGGCGCGCAGCCTGCTGGCGGCGGCGGCCGAGCAGGACGAGCCGGAGATGCTGGTGCTGACCGACGTCTTCGGTGCCACGCCCTGCAACATCGCGCAGCGGCTGTCCGATGGTCTGCCCACGGGCCAGCGGGTGCGGGTGCTGGCTGGCGTCAATGTGCCGATGCTCTGGCGTGCCCTCAACTACGCCGCGCTGCCGCTGGACGAGCTGCTCTCGCGCTCGATGGCGGGTGGTGCCCAGGGTGTGTTGCCGCTGGCCTCTACCCGTCCGCAAAACCAGGCTTTTGTAGCCAGCGCCCATGATCCGAACCAGCATCACCATCAGCAATAAGCTGGGCCTGCATGCCCGTGCGTCGGCCAAGTTCACCAAGCTCGCCGGCAGCTTCCCGTGCGACGTGGCGCTCACCCGCAACGGCCGCCGCGTCAATGCCAAGAGCATCATGGGTGTGATGATGCTGGCCGCTGGTCTGGGCAGCGAGGTCGAGATCGAGACCAGCGGTGAGCGCGAGGAAGAAGCGATGCAGGCGCTGCGCGCGCTGATCGCCGACAAGTTCGGCGAAGGGTCCTAGCCTAAGAAATGCCGGCGGTATTTCGCCGGCAGGTCGGCCAAACGCAGCATCAGCGGCAGGTCGGCGGTGTTGAAGTCGGGGTCCCAGGCGGGTGGGCCCAGCACCTTGGCGCCGCAGCGCAGGTAGCCCTTGATCAGCGCCGGCGCTTCCACCGCCAGGTCGCGGCGCAGGTCGTCCACCGGCAGGGGCAGGCGGGGATGCACCTGGTGCTCGATCGGCGCGAGGTGGGTGTGGCGCAGCGACTCCCACAGGCTGGCCGCCATGTGGCCGCCGTCGCGCATCGAGATGCTGGCGCAGCCGATCATGGTGTCAAGCCCATTGCGCTGCATGAATCCGCCCAGCGCCCCCCACAGCGACAGGATCACGCCCCCCTGGCGGTGTGCGGCATGTACGCAGGAGCGGCCCAGCTCGGCGGTGTGCGACAGCAGCGGGCGCAGTCGCGTCAGGTCGAACTCGGTTTCGCTGTACCAGCCGCCCAGCCGCTCGGCAGCTTGCGGCGTGAGTACGCGGTAGGTGCCGATCACCTCGTCGGTCTGGTGGACGGTGTCGAGACTGCGTACCACCAGGTGCTCGCAGTGCGGGTCGAACATGTCGATGTCGTGACCGACTGGGGCGCCGGGCGGCGTGCACAGGCGGGCGCCCATTTCTTCGACGAACACCCGGTGGCGCAGGCGCTGGGCCTCCCGCACCTCGACTTCGTCACGCGCCCAGCCGACGCTGATCGGCGTGGCCCGGCTGCGGGGCGCGGCCGGCTGACACCGGCTGCGTTCGACGTACAGATTTCCCGCCGGGGCGGGCGGCAGGGCAAGTTCCTGCATGGATAGGCTCCCGTGGCACGAGGTTCGATGTGTGGATGAGGCATGTTTGCGCCCCGGGGTGACCTCGCTGTGACGAGGCGATGACCGATTCGTGACGCGCGCCGGTGCAATCCCGAAGGGTCTGGCGAACAGGGGCTGCTAGCATCGATCCATGAGCTTGCAGGTGTTCGGGTTGCCCGTCTCACGGGGTGTTGCGATCGGGCGTGCCGTCCTGGTGGCGTCGAGCCGTGTGGACGTAGCGCACTACTTCGTCGACAACGCCGACGTGCCCCGCGAACTGGTGCGCTTGCGCGTGGCGCGCGACCAGGTGGTGCTCGAGCTGGAGACGCTCAAGAACGAACTGCCCGCCGACGCGCCGCACGAGCTGGCGGCGCTGCTCGACGTGCACCTGATGCTGCTGCACGACGAGGTGCTGGTCGACGCGATCCGTCACTGGGTGGAACATCGCCATTACAACGCCGAGTGGGCCGTGGCTGCGCAGCTTGAGGTGGTCGCGCGGCAGTTCGACGAGATGGAGGATCCCTACCTGCGCGAGCGCAAGGCCGACCTCGAACAGCTGTCCGAGCGGTTGCTGCGCGCGCTGGCCGAGCGCGACGGCGGTCCGTTGCCGGCGCGGGATTTCGGCGGCGAAGACCCGCTGGTGCTGGTGGCCAACGACATCTCGCCCGCCGACATGCTGCATTTCAAGGGCAGCGTGTTCACGGGTTTCATCACCGACGTGGGTGGCCGCACCTCGCACACCGCCATCGTCGCGCGCAGCCTTGACATTCCCGCGGTGGTCGGCGCGCGCGAGGCCAGCCGGCTGGTGCGCCAGGACGACTGGGTCATCATCGACGGCGATGCCGGGCTGATCATTGTCGACCCGTCGCCCATCATCTTGGACGAGTACCGCTTCCGCCAGCGCCAGAGCCAGCTGGAGCGTGACCGCTTGGGCCGGTTGCGCAACAAGGCTGCGGTCACGCTGGACGGGCAGCGCGTCGAGCTGCTGGCCAACATCGAGTTGCCGGGCGACACCGGCGCGGCGCGCGAAGCCGGCGCCGAGGGGGTCGGCCTGTTTCGCACCGAGTTCCTGTTCATGAACCGCAACGGCCGCCTGCCTGACGAGGAAGAGCAGTACGCCGCCTACCGTGATGCCGTCGTGGCCATGGCGGGGCAGCCGATGACCATCCGCACAGTGGACATCGGCGCCGACAAGCCGCTGGAGCGCATGTCGGCCCATGACCTGCGCCATGAACACATGCTCAATCCGGCGCTGGGCCTGCGCGCCATTCGGTGGAGCCTGGCTGAGCCCACCATGTTCTGCATGCAGCTGCGCGCCATCTTGCGCGCAGCCACCCACGGGCCGGTGCGGGTGCTGATCCCGATGCTGTCGCAGGCCGGCGAGATCCATGCGACCTTTGAGCTGCTGCAGAGCTGCCGCAATGAACTCGACCAGGCCGGGCTGTCGCATGGCCGGGTCGAGGTGGGCGCGATGATCGAGGTGCCCGCGGCGGCACTGATCCTGCCGGTGTTCCTGCGCCACTTCGACTTCGTCTCGATCGGTACCAATGATCTGATCCAGTACACGCTGGCCATCGACCGGGCCGACGAGGCAGTGGCCCACCTCTACGACCCCTGGCACCCGGCGGTGCTGCACCTCATCTGGCAGACCATCGGCGCGGCGCAGGCTGCGGGCAGGGGCGTGTCCGTGTGTGGCGAGATGGCCGGCGATCCCGAGTTCACCGAACTGTTGCTGGCCATGGGTCTGCGTTGTTTCAGCATGCACCCGGCGCAGATCCCCATCGTCAAGCAGCGCATCCTGCGCGCTGACGTGGGCCGCATCCGGCCGCTCGTCCACACCCTGCTCGAGTCCGAGGATCCGCGGGCGGCCTATCAACATGCCATGCGCCAGGCCCAGACAGCGCGTCAACCCGTGCTATAGTCCGTGGCTCACGCGGCTGTAGCTCAGTTGGATAGAGTACTTGGCTACGAACCAAGGGGTCGTGGGTTCGAATCCTGCCAGCCGCACCAGAACATTGTTTCAGATCAACGGGTCATTCCTCACGAGGGACTGACCCGTTGCGCTTTTCAAGGCGCCCGGCTTGCATCGCGCCGGCCAGCTGATGTAATTCAGTTCTTTCCACAGATTCCAACGGAGCCGACCATGCCCAAGGGCCAACGCAGCAGCAAGGAAGCCAAGAAGCCGAAGAAGGATCAAGGGCCGTCCAAACCGGTGTCGCCGGATGCGGTGATGCCCACGCGCGTGACGGTGGTGCCGGACCGCAGCAAGAAGAAGTAGTCGCCGACACGCTGATGCAGCCGTGCTGCGGCCGGGCAGGCGCTGGCCTGCCGGGTGTGTCAGCAGGCCGTCGTGCCGCCGTCGACCACCAGCGCTGAACCGGTGACAAAGCTGGCGTCGTCAGAGGCCAGGTAGACGATGGCCATCGCCACGTCGTCGGCCTGGCCGATGCGGCCAATGGGGTAGGCCTTTCTGGCCTGCTCCCGGGCCGCTTCACTGTCGGACCCCAACGTCTTGGCGCGTGCGGCGAAGGTGAGGGCGCCCATATCGGTGTCGATCACGCCTGGATGGACCGAGTTGACCCGCACGCGGTAGCCCTTGTGGCCGAACTCCCCAGCAATCGATTTGGTGAACATCAGCACCGCGCCCTTGGTCATCGAGTACAGCGGGTCGAGCGGTGAGCCACGCATTCCTGCCACGGATGACATGTTGATGATGCTGGTGGTGCCATCCAGGGTGCGCTGGGCCCGTTCACGCAGGCTGGGCAGGGCCGCGCGCACACCGAGGATCACGCCCGTCATGTTGACAGCGGCCATGCGGTGCCACTCGTCCAGGCTGACGGTCTCGATGTCCTTGCCGGTGAACAGGCCGGCGTTGTTGACCAGCACGTCCAGCCCGCCGAACTGCTCGTTTGCCTGGCGCACCGCGGCGGCCCAGTCGGCTTCGCTTGTGACGTCGAGGTGCATGTACCCCGCCTTGCCACCCGCGGCGCGGATCTCCTCGCACAGGGCCTGGCCCTGTGCATCGAGCAGGTCGCCGATGAGCACCTGCGCACCCTCCTGGGCCATGCGGCGTGCCGCTGCACCGCCGATACCACGGGCCCCGCCCGAAATCAAAGCCACCTTGCCGGTCAAACGATTCATGTTGTCTCCTTGTCTTGATCGGGTCGTGCGAATGGGATGTGGGGATGATACGAACCGGCCGCTGCGAGCCCGCTCAAGCCCCGCCAAGGGCGGCCAAGCGCGGTGGTCTCTAGAATTTCAACTGGCTTCAACCTGAAGCAATCTCAATAAAGGACGTGACATGGCCGTGTACCAACTGGGCGACAGGGTCCCCAACATCCACCCGGGCGCCTGGGTGGCCGACAGTGCCCAGGTCATTGGCCACGTCGATCTGGCCGACGAGGCCAACGTGTGGTTCGGCACCGTGGTGCGTGGCGACAACGACCGCATCGTCATCGGCCGCGGCAGCAACATCCAGGACAACTCGGTGCTGCACACCGACGACAACATCCCGCTCACCATCGGCGAGGGCGTCACCGTGGGCCACCAAGTGATGCTGCATGGCTGCACCATCGGCGATGGCTCGCTGATCGGCATCGGCGCCATCGTGCTCAATGGCGCACGCATCGGCCGGCACTGTCTGGTCGGGGCCGGCGCATTGGTCACCGAGGGCAAGGTGTTCCCCGACTATTCGATGATCCTGGGCAGCCCGGCCAGGGTGGTGAGAACCTTCACTCCCGAGGAGGCGGCCGCCTTCGCCAGCGGCGCGTCGCACTATGTCCAGAACGCCCGACGCTACCAGGCTGGCTTGAAGAGGATCGATTGATATGAAGCCCGCCCCCTTGCCACCGCTCGGTACCTCCCGAGGGGGCCGTCAGTGCATTCGGACGGCCGGGCGGCACTGACATGTCCGAACTCCACAAGTTTTTATTCGAAGGCCTGCCGGTGCGCGGCATGCTGGTGCGCCTGACCGATGCCTGGGTCGAGGTGCTGCGCCGGCGTGAGGCCGCGGGTGGCTACCCGGCGCCGGTGCGTGCGCTGCTGGGCGAGATGGCGGCGGCAGCGGTGCTGATGCAGTCCAACATCAAGTTCAACGGCGCGCTGATCCTGCAGTTGCAGGGCGACGGCCCGGTGCCGCTGGCGGTGGCCGAGGTGCAGCCCGACCTGACGCTGCGGGCCACCGCCAAGGTGGAGGGCGAGGTGCCGGACGGCGCCAAGCTCGCGGCCATGGTCAATGTGCACGGCAAGGGCCGCTGCGCCATCACGCTCGACCCGAAGGACCGGCTGCGCGGCCAGCAGCCCTACCAGGGCATGGTGGCCCTGCATGGCGACCAGGGCGAGCCGCTGCAGGAGCTCTCCTCGGTGCTGGAGCACTACATGCTGCAGTCGGAGCAGCTCGACACTCAGCTGGTGCTGGCGGCCAATGACGGCATTGCCGCCGGCCTGCTGATCCAGCGCCTGCCGGTGCAGGGTGTGGGCAACCTCGGCGGCGCCCGCAATGAGGACGAAATCGGACTGAACGAGCACTACCAGCGCATCGCCATGCTAGCGGCCACGCTCAAACGCGAGGAGCTGCTGACGCTGGACGTACAAACCATCCTGCGCCGGCTGTTCTGGGAGGAGGACCTGCGCCTGTTCCCGCCGCAGACGCCGCGGTTTGCTTGCACCTGCTCGCGCGAGCGCGTGGGTGGCATGCTGCGCAGCCTGGGCCGTGAAGAGGTGGATGGCATCCTGGCCGAACAGGGCCGGGCCGAGGTGGGCTGCGACTTCTGCGGGCTGAAGTACCAGTTCGACCCGATCGACGTGGCCGGTGTTTTTGCGCCGGGCGCCGCGCAGGCCCCCGGCAGCGGCACGCTGCAGTAGACCGATCCACACAGCGGCACGCTGCAACAAGGGTGAGTGGCCGCGCGGTCAGTGGCCACCCATTCGGTACACCATGTCGCGCACCATCGGGTAGATCTGCTGGTCCCACTTGCGGCCGCTGAACACGCCGTAGTGGCCCACGCCGGGTTGCACATAGTGTGACTTCCAGGCCGGGCGCAGGGTGGCGCACAGGTCGTGCGCGGCCAGCGTCTGGCCGATGGCGCAGATGTCGTCGCGCTCGCCTTCCACGGTGAGCAGCGCGGTGCGCTGGATGGCCTCGGGCCGCACCGGCCGGCCGCGCCAGGTGAGCACGCCGCGGGCCAGCTCATAGGTCTGGAACACGCGCTCCACCGTCTCCAGGTAGAACTCCGCCGGCAGATCGGCCACCGCGAAGTACTCCTCGTAGAAGCGGATGGTCGGCTCGGCTTCATCGGCCCGGCCAGCGGCCAGGTGCTCGTAGATCTGCTTCATCGACTGCTTGTGGCGCTCCATGTTCATGCTCATGAACGCGGTCAGTTGCACGAAGCCGGGATAGACCCGCCGCAGTCCACCGCGGTAGCGCAGCGGCACGGTCGAGATGAGTTGCTTCTCGAACCACTCGATCGGCTTGGTGGTGGCGAGCTTGTTGACCTCGGTGGGGCTGATGCGGCAGTCGATCGGCCCGGCCATCAGCGTCAGGCTGCGTGGTGTGGCCGGGTGCTGATCCTCGGCCATCAGCGCGGTGGCGGCCAGTGCCGGTACGCTGGGCTGGCAGATTGCCATCATGTGCGCGCCCGGGCCGATCACCCCCATGAAGTCCATGACGTGTTCGATGTACTCGTCCAGCCCGAAGCGGCCGGCCGCCAGCGGCACGTCGCGGGCGTTGTGCCAGTCGGTGATGTAGACCTCGTGGTCGCGCAGGCAGGTGCGCACCGTCTCGCGCAGCAGCGTGGCGAAGTGGCCCGACATCGGCGCCACGATCAACAGCTTGGGCTGGTCGTCAACGCCCTCTCTGCGGAAGCGCAGCAGCGTGCCGAAGGGTGTGGTGGCGGCGGCTTCTTCAATGACCGCCACCTCGCGGCCATGCACCTCGACGGTCTCGATGCCGAAGGGCGGCCGCTTGTGCGTGATCTCGGCCAGCGTGAACACATCGCAGGCCGCCGCCAGCTTGCGCACCGCCGGCAGCTCGCGCAGCGCATGCCAGGGATGGTTCAGCCAGGGCGTGCTGTGGCGGGCCAACAGGCGCAGCGGCCACAGGACATCGGAATGGGACTGGTAAGACTGGTAGAGCATGCAAAGCCTTCGCGTGCCCGGAGGTGGATGGAGTCGACAGGGATCGAGCTCCCTCAGTTACGCAACTTGCGAGCCAACTGGCCCGACCAAGGCATGGCACAGGCTTTGCACCCAGGAGCACGTTCGTTCCCGCACCGGTACCTGAGGAGATCCCGCCATGGCGCGCGCCACGCTCACCATCAGCAGCAAGAACTATTCGTCCTGGTCGTTGCGCGGCTGGCTGTTGGCCCGCTTTGCCAAGCTGGACTTCGATGAAGTCATCCTCCCGCCCGACGACGCCGCAGCGCGCAAGGAACTGCTGCTGCTGTCGCCCTCGATGCTGGTGCCCTGCCTGCGCCATGACGGCGTGACCGTCTGGGACACGCTGGCCATCGCCGAGTACCTGCACGAGATCAAGCCCAAGGCCGGCCTGCTGCCCAGCGACCGCGCTGCGCGGGCGCACTGCCGCGCGGTGTGCGGCGAGATGCACTCGGGCTTTGCCAACCTGCGCGCGGCACTGCCGATGAACCTGAAGGGTGACTCGCCCGGCTTCCGCATCTGGGACCGCGCGCAGGCCGACATCGACCGCGTCAGCGAGATCTGGCGCGACTGCCTGGCGCGTTATGGTGGCCCCTTCCTCTTCGGCGCCAAGCCGGGTCTGGCCGACGCCATGTACGCGCCGGTGGCCACGCGGTACCTCACCTACCACGTCAAGCTCGACGAGGTCTGCGGGGCTTATGCCTCGCGCATCCTGGCCTTGCCGGAGATGAAGGAGTGGACCCAGGCAGCGCTGGAAGAACCGGAAGAGATCGATGAGCTCGACATGGAGTTCTGAGCGCTAAGGCTTTTGCCAGCCGGTGACCGACAGAGGTGCTGGGCTCGGCACCTCGCATGGGCCGTCGCAATCGACGGTGCCGAACGCCGCCGGGCTGACGATCTCCAGGTACTCCATGTCCGGCGAGTAATCGAACAGGTAGTGCACGATGCCCGGGCGCTGGTGCACCACGTCGCCGGCCTCGACCAGGGTTTCCTGGTCGCCGTACATGAAGCGGGCCCAGCCCTTGATCATGTAGACGATCTGGAAATCCGCTTCATGGCGGTGCCAGCCGGTGCCCTTTTCGGGGGCCATGTTGGCACGCACCAGGTGCGCGATCACCTTGCCCCGCGTGGCTTCGGCGACGCCCAGGTCGCGGTACAGGAAGAAGTCCCGCAACCCCTCGCTCTGAAATGGGGTGTCGCTGGGTTTCACATGCGAGAAAAAAGTGCTCGTCGACTCCAACATGGCGCATCCTCCGGCGGCTCAAACGTGATGCGGGGGGCGGACGCATCAAGTGTTCCAGCCCGGCGGGTCGGTCGTCAGCTCACGGTCGGAGTTCGAGACGGTAGCCCGTGTCGGCTTGGGCCAGCACCAGATCGCTGCGGACCGGGGCCAGTTGATAAAAGGCTTGGGCCGCTGCCAGCAGGGCGTGCCAGCCGGGCTGGTCCGACCAGGCCGGGCAGGCTGCGGCGGATGGCTCTGCCGCGCGTGGCAGGGCGCAGGGCGGCGCGCCTGCGTCGAGCGGGGCGGGCCACTGCGACAACTGGGCTTGCAGTGCCGTCCAGGCCTGCTGCAGATGAAAGGCCTGGGCCTGGGCCAGCTGCCATTGCTGCGCCTGCTGGGCCTGCTGCCAGGGCAGGGCGGCGCTGCGGTCGCCAGCGCCAGACCGTGCGGCGGGTGACCCCCCAGTGCCGGAGCCACGCAGGCGCCAGGCACCACCGCCAAAGCCAGCCACCGTCGGCAAGTCGAACACATTGCCGTTGACCGCTGTCGGGGCGGGTGGCGGTGTGGTCGGGGCCAGCGGCGCCGCTTCGGCAGGTGGTTCGGGCGGCACCACCACCGAGGCCGTGGCATGAAGCGCCGGCTCGTTGGGGGCTGCTGCTGCGGCCGTGACCGCGCGGGCCTGCGGGCGGGCGGTGGGCGCTGGGGTGCTCAGGCGCGCCACCTTGCGACTCCGTTCAGTGGCCGCCTGGGGCGGCATGGCTGCGTTGACCTGGCGCGGGGAAGCCGACGCAGCCACCAGTTGCACACGCAGCGCTGGGCCGTTGCCAGCGCGCGGGGGTGCCTGCGGTACGGCCTGCCGGCCGATCAGGGCCAGCACCAGCAGGTGCAGCACGCCACTGGCCAGCACATAGCCGCCCCGGCGCGGCCAGCGCAGGGGCGGCTGTGGGCCAGGCCTCAGCAGCATCATCGCGGCTGCTTTTGTGGGTCAGTACTTGACTTCGCCATGGATCACCCGCGGCGCGTCGGTCACCGTGGGCCGGGTGCCCAGGTAGATGGCCGAGGTGCTGTCGGCCGGGCTGACCAGATTGGCCGCGGTGGGCAGCACCAGGCCGGTGGGCAGGTTGAGGCCGGCGTTTTGGCAGGTGAGCAGACTCTTGCGCGCGAAGCGGATCTCGCGGTCCAGCCACTTCACCAGGTAGCTGCGGCTGTCGGTGCTGACGCGCCCGAGGGTCTCGTCGAACGGGATCGCGAAGGCCGCCACGTAGCGTGCATTGCCGTCCTGGCAGTTCACCGGGGCGTTGGTCACGCGTGAGACGCACTGGCCGGGAATGCCCCACAGGTCGCCATAGCCGCCGTACTGCAGCACCAGCGACTTGCCGGCGTAGTCGCCATAGGCCGCGCCGCTCGGCACGCTGTAGTTCACCGACAGTGGGGCGTCGAAGGCGACGAACTGGTTGTTGCCATCCTTCAGCGCAGCAAACTGGTTCCATTGGTTGGGGCCGGTTTCCCACTGGTAGTACACGTCCAGCTCTTCGATTTTGTTTTCACAGAACTGGCCCGGCGCCATGCTGCCGCAGTCGGCGGCCGCGCTGTCGGTGAACAGCCGGCCGCTGCGCACGCCCTGGGCATACTGCGGGCGGGCACTGGCGGCGTCGGCATCGGTGAAGGTGACAGCGGCGCTGGTGCCGTCCATCAACAGCCCGGTGCTGGCCGAGGTGGAGTAGCTCACCAGCGAAGCGGCCGGACCGAAGTGGAAGGCGCTGCCGGCCGTGTAGGGAGACTGAGCCATCGAACCATTGGCAAAGTACGCCGTCAGCGTCTGCGCGGTCGGGCAGTTGCTGATGCAGTGGAGCTGGCTGGGCATGTCGGCCGGGTACACCAGGTCTTGGCTGCGGTAGATGACGTCCACGCTGCTCGATGCAACCGGCCCGCTCACGCCCTGCAGCGGGATGAACATCTCGCCGCCCAGCGCCTGCGACCAGGCCCGCACGCCGCCCATCGCGCTGAAGTAGCTGGGCGCCACGGCCTGCTCGCTCGACAGGGCCTGGGTCTGGCAGCCGTTGTCGTTGCAGGCCATCACGCCGGTGACCTTGAAGCCGTTGGCGGTGTCGTCCCAGTACATCTCGTACTGGCGGTTCGACTGCGCGCCGCTGAACAACCCGCTGGCGTCACCGATGTAGGTGTTGAAGCGCAGCTTGTCGATCTGGTTGAGCTTCTTGCTGTGCTTGGTGTACTTCGTCAGCCGGCCTTCGGTGCGCAGCACCGTGTAGGCGGTCTTGATGGGGTCGGCGTTGTCTTGGTACTGCACACGCGAGACGGTGCTGCCGTTGGCCAGCGCCGGCGCGTCGCCTTGCAGCGACAGGCCCCAGTAGCCCATGTAGCCGCGGTGGGTGGTGCCGCCAGCTTCGAACTCGATCGGGAAGCCGGAGCTGCGCGTGACGGCGCTGCCGTCGTCGCTGTCGTACAGGCCGTAGCGCCACACTGATAGGCCGGTGTCGGCGTCCGCGGCGTCGCGGCTGAAGCATTCGTCGGTGGTGCCGTCGGAGCGGCGGAACAGGCTGGCGTTGTAGGCGAAGCTGAAGGTGCCGCTGTCCATGCCTTCATCGAAGCTCAGCATGCCGGAGCCGCTGTCGCTGCCCGAACGGGTGAGCTTGAGCGCCTTCTGCGAGGTATGGCCAGGGCCCTGGTTTTCCTGTTCGAAGAAGGTGATGCCATCGCTGGCCCCTTGCAGGAAGCCCTGCATCATGCAGGGCTCGCCACTGGGCTGGCCGCAGTAGTCGACCCGGAAGGCGCCATAGGGGTTGCTGTCGCTGGGCGCCGCGGTCGCCGAGGTGTTGACGAAGATGGTCATCGCCTTGTCGCCTTCGACCTGGTCGATCCAGGTGCGCACGCGCATCGGGTCGTCGTTCGTGGTGCGGCTGGAGTTGACCAGCGCCGTCATGTACGTCGGGCCGGCGCTGCCGCTGCTGTCCGAGCCGGCATTGGCGCTGGACGAGCGTGATTCCGAGTTGCACTTGCTCTCATCCACCAGCGCGGCGTAGGGGCCCGTGTTCACCAGCGCGTCCGGCCGCATGGCCGAAAGGATGCAGGTGATCATGTTGACCGTGTTGATGCCGTGCGAGGTGGCGTCCTCGACGCGGCTGTGCTGGGCATCGGTGCGGTAGGCCGAACTCGGGCCCGGGGCCGCCAGGGCGAGCGCCGGCAGGGCGGCGGCGAGTGCGGCGACGAGGTGGCTCGGCTGGAAGGGCAGGCGTGTCATGGTGGTGATTTCCCTGAGAGTGGCTCGGCTGGCTTACTGCGCGTTGGTGGCGGTGACCACCGCCACGCTGCTGGGCGTGCTGACGCCTTCCACCGCGCCGCTGGGGGTGACGGTCGTGCCGCTGCTCGAGGAGCCACCGCCACCGCCGCAGGCGGCCAGCGCCAGCAGGGCAAGCGTGGGGAGGATGAGCCGGGAAAGGTGGGACATGCGCAACTCCGCTGAGGTGTCGTTGGATCCACACCGTGAGCGCATACGAATCGTCGGGCCGCCTCGGTGCAGGGGTGTGCTGCCGTTTTCGACGCGGGGCGCGCAGGATTGAGCCGCGGCGGGGCGCCGCGGCTGGCTAAATTGCAACGAATTGCCGCTGTGGAGGCGCAGCAGGCATGCTGCGCCGCATCACGCCTGTGGCGCTGTGTGGCTCAGGCGTGGTCGCTCAGCGGCACGCAGCTGCAGAACAGGTTGCGGTCGCCGTGCACGTTGTCCACCCGACCCACCGGCGACCAGTACTTGGCCTTGCGCAGCGCCGCCACCGGGTAGGCGGCGTCCTCGCGGCTGTAGGCATGCGGCCAGTCGGCCTTGAGCAGGGCCTCGGCGGTGTGCGGCGCATGCTTGAGCGGATGGTCGTCGCGCGGCCATCCGCCCTGCTCTGGGCCTTGCTCGATGCGGGCGATTTCCTGCCGGATGGCGATCATTGCGTCGCAGAAGCGGTCCAGCTCCACCAGCGGTTCGCTTTCGGTCGGCTCGACCATCAACGTGCCCGCCACCGGGAAGCTCAGCGTGGGCGCATGGAAGCCATAGTCGATCAGCCGCTTGGCGACGTCTTCGGCGCTGACGCCGCTGCTGTCCTTCAGCGGGCGCAGGTCGAGGATGCATTCGTGCGCCACACCGCCGCCGGCCACCCCATCGATGCCACCGCTGTAGTGGATGTCGTAGTGCGGCGCCAGCCGCGCAGCGATGTAGTTGGCGCTGAGGATGGCGGTTTCGGTGGCCGCCTGCAGGCCGTCGGCGCCCATCATGCGGATGTACATCCAGCTGATCGGGAGCACAGCCGCATTGCCCAAAGGAGCTGCAGACACTGCGCCGATGGCGTGTGCCGCATCGGCGTTTTCGACACAGCGATGCTGCGGCAGGAACGGCACCAGGTCGTCGGCCACGCACACCGGGCCGACACCCGGGCCGCCGCCGCCGTGCGGGATGCAGAAGGTCTTGTGCA
>JBDTQF010000033.1:0-21945 GCA_039932275.1 Burkholderiales bacterium | reverse complement strand
TCGGGACCGAATGGCCCATCGCATTCATCGTGTGGTGCGACTTGTGGCAGTGGATGGCCCAGTCGCCCGCGAGCGCGTCGAACTCGAAGGCCCGCATCTGCCCGACCGCCACGTCGGTCGTGACCTCCGGCCAGCGGGCACTTTTCGGCACCCACCCGCCATCCGTGCCGACGACCTCGAAGTGCGGGCCGTGCATGTGGATGGGGTGGTTGGTCATGGTCAGGTTGCCCACGCGGATGCGAACACGCTCGCCGGTGCGCGCCACGAACGGCTCGATGCCCGGGAAGGCCCGGCTGTTCCAGGTCCACAGGTTGAAGTCGAGCATCGTGTTCACCCGCGGGGTCGCGCTGCCGGGATCGATGTCGTAGGCGTTGAGGATGAAGCCGAAGTCGCGGTCGACCTTGAACTGCTTCGGGTTCTTCGGATGAACGATGAGCAGGCCCATCATGCCCATGGCCATCTGCGTCATCTCGTCGGCGTGCGGGTGGTACATGAAGGTGCCCGAGCGCTGCAGCTCGAACTCGTACAGAAAGGTCTTGCCCACTGCGATGGGCGGCTGTGTCAGCCCGCTGACGCCATCCATGCCCGAAGGCAGCAGGATGCCGTGCCAGTGCACGGTGGTGACTTCGGGCAGCTTGTTGGTGACGAAGATGCGGATGCGGTCGCCTTCGACCGCTTCGATGGTCGGACCCGGGCTCTGGCCGTTGTAGCCCCAGAGGTTGGCCTTCATGCCGGGCGCAATCTCGCGTACCACCGGCTCGGCGACGAGGTGGAACTCCTTGACCCCGTCCTTCATGCGCCACGGCAGGGACCAGCCGTTGAGCGTGACGATGGGCTGGAATGGCCGGCCGTTCGGGGGCGGCGGGGGCAATTGCATGGCCGCTGAGGTCTGGACGACGGCTTCGGGAAGCGAGGCGGCGCCCACACGGCTGACGGCTGCCGCGCCCAGGAAGGTCGCACCGGCTGCCTTGAAGAAGGTTCTGCGGTTGGTCATTGTTGTTCTCCCTCAGTGGGCGGCTTGCGTCGCAGGCGCGGCCCTGGCCGGGCCCATGTCGGACGCCGTACCGGGCGATCGGCCGGTGAGTGCGACCTGCAGGTTGTTCTCGGCCACCCAGTAGCTTCGCAGCGACTCCACCGCCGCAGTGACACTGGCGACCTGGTCGCGCGAGTCGGCCAGCAGCTCGAAGACACTGGCGAGCATCCCGTTGTAGCGCAGCAGGTTCTCGTCCGAGATGCGCTTGCGCAACGGCACCACCTCGTCGCGGTAGTGCCTGGCCAAGTCGTAGGCGGTGCGATAGGCCGAATAGGCCTCGCGCACCTCCGAGCGAGCATTGACGGCGACCTGCGCCGTGCGATTGACCGCCTGCATGTAGGTCGCCTGCGCCCTGGCGACGCGCGCCGAGCCGAAGTCGAAGAGGGGCAGCGCCAACTCGATTTCGTAACCGTCGCTGCGCGGCTCACCGGTGACGCTCTTGTTCTGATAGCCCGCGTGCAGCACGTTGATGAAGCGCGTGGTCTTGGTCAGCCCGAGCGACTTGGCCGTCGACTCGGTGGCTCTCTTGGCCATGAGCACATCCAGACGTTTGTCCATCGCGGTTTGCTCGGCATCCCTTGGCTCGGCCGGGGCCTGGGGCAGATCGGGCAGTCGGTCAGGCAGCGTGACCAAGCGCTGGTCACCGCTGAGCGCCAACACGCGGGTCAACCGTTCACGCGCAGCCACGGCCTGGTGCTGGGCACGCGCAAGCTGCGCCGTGGCGTCGGCGTAGAACGACTGCTCGCGCATCTGCGCCAGCTTGCTGAAATTGCCTGCCGCCGCCATGCGCCTGGCCAGTTCGCTGGACGCATCGGCGGCCTCCTTGACCTGGCCGAAGTAGCCGATCAACTGCTGCGCCGTCACGGCATCGAAGAACGCCTTGCGCGCCTCGCTGGCCACGCCGACGGTTTCGAAGGCCGCCAGCAGCTGCGCCTGCTCGAATCGACCCTGCTGGACCTGCTTGGCCACGGGCATGGTGAGCAGCCCCAGCACGTCGAAGAGCACGGCCCGGTCGATTTCGACGCCACCGTTGCCGCTCAGGCGGCCAAAGCTGAAGGCCGGATTGGCAAGCCGTCCAGCCCGCACGAGGTCGGACTCGGCGATGCCGAGATCGGCGTAGCTGGCCTGCAGGCCCCGGTTGTTGAGCAGTGCGATTTCGACGGCGCTGTCGGCGCTCAGCGGCTGCCTGAGCAACTCGGTGACGCGCGCCAGGGCGGCGTCCGACTGGTCGGCACTTCGCTGGTATGTCGGCATCTGGCCGATGCGCTCCCGAGTCAGTTGCTCGACCGCGCCGAAGCCGCCGTCCTGCGAGAACGAGGCGCATCCGCAGAGCACAAGGCAAGCCAGTGCGGTGGCGGTCCGGCGGGTCATGGCTGACCTCCTGCCTGTGCATGTGCTGAGGTTGCCGCCAGCCGGGCGGTAACCCATTGGGTGTGTGTCATCGGTTGAACTCGTCTGATGTACCCGAGCGCTGCGGCTCGGGTTGAAACCTCGTGCGTCGGACGCACGAGCCCTGTGCGGCCTGTCAGTGCAGGCCTGGCGGGGTCAGAGGGTTCGTGGAGGACGTTCCTGGCCTTCCGATTGGAAAGCCGGGACGGCCGCGCAGAGCGCCGGGAAGGTGACCGAGTGGATCAGAAGCGGCGTTGCGACCGAAGGAGGCGTTGACGCCAGCGGTGTGACGCAGCAACCGCTGGCGCAGAACTGGCACGTGCCGGCATGCCCGCCGCATGGCGTGTCGTCGCTCGGCGTGGCTGCATCGGCCACGTGAGGCGACGCGGCGTCGTGTCCATGCATGCCAGGGTCGGCCTGCATGGCGTGGTGTGCGTGTTGTGTCACCTCGGCCGCTGCTTGCGGCATCTGGTCTTGCGGGCATGCCATCGCAGCCGCGACCGCACCCCGAATGGGCAGCAGCACGGTCATGAGGACCAGGATGAAGAGGCGAATCTGCTTCACGTCGGCAATTATCAGGCAGGTCATCTGTGCGTCCTTCCAGCGCGCAGGGTCTTCACGGCGTGACGTTGACCTTCCTACTGTGGGAGGGTTGACAGTCTGGACATCCATTCCAACCGCTCCAAGGAGATCCTGATGATTGCCTTTCAAGTTGACGACATGACCTGTGGCCACTGCGTCAGCGCCATCACCAAGGCGGTGAGGGCGGCCGACCCGCGGGCCGAGGTGACTGTGGACCTCGATACGCGCCTGGTGAGAGTCGAACCCAGCGCCGCCGGCCCGCAGGAACTCAGCGATGCCATTGCCCACGCAGGCTATACGCCGGTGCCGGTCCAGGTGGCCACTGCCAAGGGCAGCGCGCCCGCGGTCGATGGCCGGACCTGCTGCGGCTGCTGCCACTGAAGGCGGTGAATCCGATAGCGCACTGGCGCGTCGAGCCGGCCGAAGGGTCGGCTGTAGCCATGCGCCCTCAACCCGGCCAGCGCACCTGCACCCGCAGCCCGCCCAGCGCCGGGCTGCGGTCGGCCTGCACCTGCAGCGCCAGCACTTCGGCGATGCGCCGCACGATCGACCAGCCCAGGCCGCTGCCGGGCTGGCCGCTGGCGAGGCCGGTCTCCGCCCGGTAGAAGCGTTCGCCCAGGTGCGCGATGGCGGCCTCGGGCAGGCCGGGGCCGCTGTCTTCCACGCAGAGCTGCGGCTGGCCGCCTGGTAGCGCCACGCTGATGCGCAGGCGCGCGCCATTGCCGGCGTAACGGCTGGCGTTGTCGAGCAGGTTGCGCAGCAGCACGGCCAGCCAGGCCGGCGTGCCGGGCACCGGGCAGGCGGTGTCGGCGTCCACCTCAATCGTCTGGCCGCGCGCCTGCAGGGCAGGCAGCTGTTCAGCCACGGCCATGCGCACCAGCGCGCCGAGATCCTGCCGACCCGGCTCATCGCCTTGGCTGGCGTCCACCCGCGCCAGCAGCAGCAGCTGGTCGATCAGGCGGGCCGCGCGGTCGCAGCCGATCAGCAACTGGTCCAGCGCGTGGCGGCGCTCGGCATCGCCGGTGGCCGCACGCGCCACCTGGGCCTGGGCGCGGATGCCGGCCACGGGCGTGCGCAATTCGTGTGCCGCGTCGGCGGTGAAGCGGCGCTCGGTGTCGATCAGTCGCGCCACGCGGGCGAAGAGGGCATTCAATGCCGTGACCAGCGGTTGCAGCTCGGTGGGCGCGCGGCTGAGCGACAGCGCATCGAGCGCATCGGGCTGGCGCAACGCCAGCTTGCGGCTGAGCCGGTCCAGCGGCGCCAGGCCCAGCCGCACCGCCCACCAGGCCGCCAGCGCCAGCAGCGGCAGGCCCAGCAGCAGCGGCCACATCAGGCTGCGCAGCACGGCGCGCAAGATGGCATCGCGGGCATCGAGCTGCTCACCCACGAAGATCTGGATGTCGGGTGCATCGCCCACCGTCGCAAACACGCGCCAGCGCTGGCCGGCGATTTGGGTGGATTCGAAGCCGCTGCGCAGCGTGGTCAGCGGCTGGCTGGGTGCATTGCTCGAGCCCTCCATCAACCGGCCTTCGTGCCAGACCTGGAACACCACGCGTGTCGCATAGCGGTGCAGGTGCGGCGCGCGGGCGAACAGCTCTTCGTGAAAGTGTTCGTGCGCGGCTGGCGCCACCAACAGTGCCGCGGCCTGCGCCAGATGGGCGTCGAGCAGCTCACCCAGTTCATCCTCGGCATCGCGCCAGGTGAACCAGGCCGCCACCCCCCACATCAGCACCACGCCGCCCACCACGCCCAGCAGCAGGCGGTTGCGCAACGAGCCGAGGTGCAGGCGGCGCATCAAGCTCGTCAGCCCTTCGGCACCAGGTAGCCGACGCCACGCACCGTCTGGATCAGCCCGGCGCCCAGCTTGCGCCGCAGGTGGTGCACATGCACCTCCACCGCATTGCTGTCGACCTCGTGACCCCAGCGGTAGAGCTGCTGTTCGAGCTGCTCGCGGGTGAGCACGCGCCCGGCGTTGCGCATCAGCACCTCCAGCAGATCGAACTCGCGGGTGGACAGGGCCACCGGCTCGCCTGCCTGCAGCGCCTGCCGGCCCGCCAGATCGAGCTGCACGTCCTGCGCCTGCAGCAGCGGCTGGGCCTGGCCGCCGGCGCGGCGCACCAGCGCGCGCAGCCGGGCAGCGAGCTCGTCCAGGTCGATGGGTTTGACGACATAGTCATCGGCGCCATTGTCCAGGCCCTCGATGCGCTGGGGCACCGTATCGCGCGCGGTGAGCACCAGCACCGGTGTGCGCACGCCGGCCTGGCGGGTCTGGCGCAGCACATCGAGCCCATCCAGGCGCGGCAGGCCCAGGTCGAGCACCGCCGCGGCATACACGCCGCTGCCCAACTCGCGCAATGCGGCCACGCCGTCGCGCACCCAATCCACCTGGAAGCCCTGCTGACGCAGCCCGGCGCACAGGCCGTCGCCCAGCACCGGGTCGTCTTCGGCGAGCAGCACCCTCATCGAAGGCCTCCGTGTTGCTCGGCCGAGGGGGTTTGCGTCGAGCTGTTCATCGATGGCTTCGTGTGCACGGCGCCATTCTGGGCTGAGGTGCTTAAGTGCGCCTTAGGAGGCCGCTAACCGTTCAACCTGCCTGCCCCGGAATCCAGCTGGTACCCGCCAGCGGCACCTGGGCCATTGCGGCTGCCTCGACGGTCAGCGCGACGAGGTCCTCTGGCTCAAGGTGATGCACGTTCTGCTTGCCGCAGGCGCGGGCCAGGGTGGTGAGCTCCATGGTCAGTGTTTTGATGTAGTTCTTCAGATGCTTGGCGCCCCACTCAGGTTCCAGTCGCTGCTCCAGTACCGCATCCTGTGTCGTCACGCCCACCGGGCACTTGCCGGTGTGGCAGTGATGGCAGTAGCCCGCAGCCGTTCCGAGCGCGGCGTAGTCGGCCTCGGCACTGAGGATCTGTCCGCCCTGGTGGTAGGTGTCGCGGTTGCAGCCCAGGGCCATCAGCACGCCCTGGCCGATGGCCACCGCGTCGGCGCCCAGGGCCAGCGCCTTGGCCACGTCGGCACCGGTACGGATGCCGCCCGAGATGATCAGCTGCACCTTGCCTTTCATGTCCAGGTCTTCCAGGGCGGCTACGGCTTGGCGCACGGCGGCCAAGGTCGGAATGCCCACGTGCTCGATGAAGCAGGTCTGCGTGGCCGCCGTGCCGCCCTGCATGCCATCGACCACAACCACGTCGGCGCCTGCATGTACGGCCAGCTTGACGTCATTGAAGACGCGCGTAGCGCCGATCTTCACGTAGATCGGCTTCTCCCAGTCGGTGAGTTCGCGCAGCTCCTTGATCTTGATGACCAGATCGTCCGGCCCCGTCCAGTCCGGATGGCGACAGGCCGAGCGCTGGTCCACGCCCTCGGGCAATGTGCGCATCTTGGCGACGCGCGGATTGACCTTCTGCCCCAGCAGCATGCCGCCGCCGCCCGGCTTGGCACCCTGGCCGAGCACCACCTCGATGGCATCGGCCTTGCGCACGTCGTCGGGGTTGAAGCCGTAGCGCGACGGCAGGCATTGGTAGACCAGCGTCTTTGACGACTGCCTCTCCTCCTGTGTCATGCCGCCGTCGCCGGTGGTGGTGGATGTGCCCGTCGCCGTCGCGGCCAGGCCGAGCGCCTCCTTGACGTTGGCCGACAGGGCGCCGAAGCTCATGCCCGCGATGGTGATCGGGGTGTCCAGCACGATGGGCTTCTTGGCGAAGCGTGTGCCGAGCACGGTGCGCGTGCTGCACTTCTCGCGATAACCTTCCAACGGATAGCGCGACAGCGAGGCGCCAAGGAATACCAGGTCGTCGAAGTGCGGCAGCTTGCGTTTGGCGCCGAGGCCGCGGATCTCGTACAGCCCGGTGACAGAGGCACGGTGGATGTAGTCCTGTGTGCTGCGGTCAAAACCGGCGGACTCCTCGCGCTGCAGTCGCTTGATGGTGATGGGGTGTTCGCTGCTCATCTCAATACTCCTGCTCTGCGTCGGCGTTCCAGTGGTACAGGCTCCTCGCGGAGGCCACGCGTTTGAAGTCCTGCGGGTCATGCTGCAGGCCGGCGGCGGCCAGCAAGTCGGTCAGCGCGGTGATGTCAGCGTCGCCCAGTGGCTCGATGCGAGCATCGGCGCCCAGGCTCTTGATCTCGCCCTTCACGTAGATCACGGCTTCGTACAGCGAGTCGCCCAGCGCGTCACCCGCGTTGCCGCAGATCACCATGCGCCCGGCCTGCGCCATGAAGCCGGAGAAGCTGCCCACCGAGCCGCCGACGACGATGTCGCCGCCCTTGAGCGAAATGCCGCAGCGCAGCCCGGCGTCGCCGTCGATCACTAGTAACCCCCCGTGCGCCGAGGCGCCGGCACTATTCGAGGCAAAACCCTTGACGTGAACCCGGCCGCTCATCATGTTTTCGGCCACGCCGGTGCCGGCGCTGCCCTCGATCACCACGTCGGCCAGCATGTTCATGCCGGCGGCGTAATAGCCCGCATGGCCGGCGATGCTCACCTTCACGGCCGCGTTCATGCCGACGGCGATGTTGTGCGCGCCATCGGGGTTGGCGACCTCCACATGCTGGCCGCGCAGCTGGCTGGCATCGCCATGCAGGTACTGGTTGAGCGGGCGTACACCGTCCCGGCTCAGGTCGAAGGTCAGGCTTTCCATACGTACATTTCCTCGGGGGCGGGTTCGAAGACCTTGGCGTGCTTGATGTCGGGCAGATGGGCCAGCGAGCGGAACTCCGAGGCGATGGCCACGTAGTCATCGGTCTCGGCCACAACAGCCGGCTTGCAGGCGAAGGGGTCGCGGATCAGGGCCAGTTCGGTTGATGAGCCCATCAGGAAGGTGAAGAAGCCGTCCAGCGCCTCGAAGCCCTTGTGCAGCGCGGCGGGAAGGTCGTCGCCTTCGCGCAGCCGCCACTCCAGGAAGCGGCAGGCGGCCTCGGTGTCGTTATCCGTTTCGAACTTGATGCCGTGTGGCTCCAGCATGCGGCGCACGCCGTTTGGGTTGGACAACGAGCCGTTGTGCACCAGGCAGAAGTCCTCGCCTGCGGTGAACGGATGCGCCCGGTCCGGCGTCACCGCCGACTCGGTGGCCATGCGGGTGTGGCCCACCACGTGGCTGCCCGACAGTTGGCCGAAGTGGTAACGCGCGGCCACCTCGGCCGGCGTGCCGATGTCCTTGTACAGATCGATGCTGCGACCAGTGGACAGCAGGTGCAGGGCGGGGCTGTGCGCCTTGACGAAGGCCTTGACCTGCTCGGCCTCACCGTCGAAGGTCAGCACCGCGTGGTTGCCCTTAAAGCTGGCCTTGGCCTGCACGGTCAGCTCGGCATTCAGCGCGTCCACGAGCCGCGCCCAGTCGTAACCGGCGCCGTCCGGGGTCAGGCCCGAATAAACGCTGATCTTGCGCTGCGTTGCCGGCAGGGCGGGGGTGAAGACGGCCAGGCCGGCCGAGTCCGGGCCGCGCTCGGTCATGCCGATGAGCATCGGCACCATCAGCTCGCCGAGTTGACTTCGAAGTGCCGGCTTCTTGAGCAGCAGTCCAACGATTCCGCACATGATGGTGTTCGTCCTTGCAGATGGGCTTCAGGAAAATGGGCTTCAGAAGAGGTGTTCAGAAGAACTCAAGGTATTGACGGGTCTCCCAGTCGGAGACGTGGCGCATGTACTCCAGCCACTCCATGCGCTTGAGCTTGATGAACTCATCGGCCACCGGGCCGAGCGCGCCGCAGATCAGTGGGTCTGCTTCCAGCGCGTCGAGCGCGGCGTTCAGGTTCTGCGGCAACAGGCCGATGCCCGCGTCCTTGAGCTGGGCTTCGCTCCACTCATACAGGTTGACGTTGCGCGGCGCGCCCGGATCAAGCTGCCGGTCGATGCCATCCAGGCCGGCCGCGATCACCGCGGCGGTGGCCAGGTAGGGGTTGCAGGCGCCGTCGGGCAGGCGCAGTTCCAGCCGGCCCTTGGGCACGCGGACCATGGTTGAGCGGTTGTTGTCGCCATAGCTGATGTAGGCCGGCGCCCAGGTGGCGCCGGTCAGCGAGCGGCCGACCACCAGGCGCTTGAAGGAGTTGACCGTGGGCGCGCACAGCGCCGTCAGCGCCGGTGCATGCGCCAGCAGTCCGCCCAAGAAGTGATAGGCCATCGGCGACAGCTCCAGGCCGCGCGGATCGCTCTTGTCGCTGAACAGATTGCGCTGGCCGTCGCCCAGCGACATGTGCATGTGCATGCCGTTGCCGGGCCGGTTGGCGAAGGGCTTGGGCATGAACGAGCAGATCAGGCCGGCTTCGTTGGCCAGCTCGCTGGCGGCCATCTTGAAGAATACGAAGTGGTCGCAGGAGGTCAGGCAGTCGGTGTAGGTGTAGTTCAGCTCGAACTGGCCGTTGGCGTCCTCATGGTCGATCTGGTAGACGTCCAGGCCGCTGGCGCGCAGCACGTTGGAGAGCTTCTCCAGGTAGGTGCGGGTGCGGGACAGACCCTTGTAGTCGTAGCAGGGCTTTTGCAGCGTGTCGCTGGCGTCGCAGGGTGCGATGCCGCCATCGGCGCTACGGCGCAGCAGCGAGAACTCTGGCTCCAGGCCGGTGAACATCGTCAGGCTGCGCTCGGTCAGGCGGGCCACCTGCTTCTTCAGCGTGACCCGGCTGTCGTAGACCCAGGGTTGGCCTTCGACGTGGCCTTCACAGACGATGCGGGCCATGCCGGGCTGCCAGGGCATCGGCGAAAGCGTGCTCAGGTCGCCGACGGCCATGAAGTCGGGGCCATGCGGCTCGATGCCGACGCCGCAGATCGCAAAGCCTGCGAAGCCTGCCCCCTCGCTCAATACGGCGCCGAGGTGCGACACCGGCACCGACTTGGCCTTGGCCACGCCGTGGATGTCGACGAACTGTGCGAGGACATAGGAGATGCCCTGGGAGCGCAGTGCCTGCTGTGCCTCTTGCACGCTGTTGAAGCGTGATGGCGGCAGGAGGTCTCCGGGGGCAGCGTTCAGTGGGAGAGGGACTGCGACGTTCAATTCGGACTCCTTCGATGGCATGTCCGGGCACAAAGGCCCGGTGGGTGTGGCGCGCGGCTTCGATGGTCGAGAGTTGAGCACATTGTTTCCTGAGGTGCAACTAGTGTGCCCAACAAGAAACATTGTTTTGTCCAGCGGCGAGGCAGGTCTGTACACTGGCCCATCGGTTCAATGCACCTGAGGGGCGGTTTTGCAACGGAATACGGGCAGCGCATCGCCCTCACTTGAAGAGACGGTTGGCGCGGCCATCCGCGAGCTGCGGCAGCGCCACGGCCTCACCCTCGCCCAGGTGGCAGAGCAGGCGTCCCTCAGCCGGGGCATGCTGTCCAAGATCGAAAACGGCCAGACCTCTGCTGGCATGGAGACATTGGCGCGCATCGCCCGCGCGCTGGGAGTGTCGATGTCCATGCTGTTCAGCAAATACGACGCGACGGCTGCCTCAGCACAGCACATCAAAAAGGGCGCCGGCATGGAAGTGGTGCGTCGCGGCACCAAGAGCGGGCACACCTATCACCTGCTGGCCTATGACCAGGGCCCGGTGAAGCTGTTCGAGCCCTTCCTCATCACCATCGAAGACGACTCGCAGCGCTACCCCAGCTTCGAACATCCGGGCACCGAGTTCATCTACATGCTGACCGGCCGCATCGAATACCGCTGCGGCCAGGAGACCTACGTGCTGGAGCCTGGTGATGCCTTGACGTTTCAAGGCGATGTGCCGCACGGGCCGGAGCGGCTGTTGAAATGCCCGATCAAGTTCCTGTCGGTCATCATCTATCCGCGACCGTCAGACTGAGTGCTGCGGGGCGCCCCCGGGTCGTCCTTAGAGAATGTGCGTGCGCAGCAGGCAGGCATCGGGCGATGCCGGGTTGAGCGTCCAGCAACCCTGCACATCCTGGGTCTTGCGGCTATGCAGGCCCTCGCCCTCGTCCAGGCTGCCGCGATCGGCGCCGTCGGGCGCCACCAGCCGATAGCGGCCCCGCATCACCCAGGTGAAGCTGTCACCGTCGTCGGGTAGCTCCACGGGCGCCCTGTGCTGCACCACCAGCTCTGCGGCTGCCTGTCCCCGCCTCACCATCAGGTTCCAGATCAGCGCATCCGTTTCGGGGGCCGTGTTGCTCAGCGCCCATTCGCCGGGAAAGCGGGCCTGATCGCCGGGCACTTGCAGGGTCCAGTGCTGCTGGGGGCTGCGCAGTGTCAGCGGCCCTCCCTGCAGGAGTACGGCCGTGCGGTCCATGCCGGGGAACAGAGAGAACGGCGCGCTGCGGTTGATCTCGGCCAGGCTCACCCGCCAAACGATGTGTTCGCCCTGGCTGGCGCTGTCGATGGTGCGCGTCCAGCCGGCGCCGTTGCGCCAGCGCTCGCGCGGCAGATCGGCCAGTGCCAGGCGGCGCCATCCGGCGGGCAGGGCTGTGTTCTGCATGGCTGGCTTGTCAGGACACGGCGCCCAGGCCGTACTTGCCCGTCAGCAGCTGTCCGGAGCTAAATCGCGTCAGTGCATAGGGGGCCAGCGATACGTCAGTCGCCAGGCCTAGGGCCTCCTGCGCCAGTACGCGGCCCACGGCTGGAGAAAGCTTGAAGCCGTGGCCGGAGAAACCATAGCCGACGATCAGGCCGTCGATGCCGGGTAGTCGGCCGAGCACCGGGTTCCAGTCTGGAGTCACGTCATAGACACCGGTCCATGAGGAGGCCAGCCCCGCGTTCTCGTAGGCCGCGAAGCGCTGGGCCACCTGGGCCCCGACCTCGACGACGTAGTCCATCGAGATGTCCCCCTGTTCGTTGGTCGGCGCGCTCAGGGTCTCTCCCACCGTGCCCTCGCTCACCAGCATCTGGTTGCCACCGTAGCTGCGGCAGTACAGCATGCCGGGTGAGCCCAGGTCCTTGAACACCGGCATCTGGAAAGAGTAGGGCGCATCAGCGCACTCCAACGCCAGCACGGCGTGGCGCTCCGGCAGCACGGGGGTGGCGATGCCGGTCCAGCGCTCAATGTCCCGAGCCCAGATGTTCTGCGTGCTGATGATGGTGTCACTCTTGAAGTTGCCCTGCGTGGTCTCGACGCCGCACACCCGGCCGTTGTCGACCAGCAAACGCTCGACGCTGACACCCTCCATGATCTTCACGCCGCGTCGGCGAGCAGCGCGGGCGAAGCTCGTGGCCACCAGATAGGCGTCGGCGAAGCCCGCCTCGGGCTCGTAACCAATCAACGCCGCATCGTCGAAGTGAGCGATGGGCAGCAGCGCGCGGGCCTCTTCCTTTTGCAGGAACTGCACCTCGATGCCCTTGGCCTGCTGGCCCCGCAGCGCGTCCTTCAGCGGCGACAGCCTGGCGCCGTCAGGTGCGCAGATCAAGTAGCCGCACTTCACCAGGCCCGAGGCCGCATCTTCGTCCTGCAGGTAGTCGGCCAGATCCGTGAACGCCGACCAGGAGCGGCGTGCCAGCTCCACGTTCTCGATCACCGAGTAGTGCGTGCGCAGGATGCCTGAGGACTGCGTGCTGGTGCCGGCGCCGATCTGCAACCGATCCAGCACCAGCACCTTCTTCGCACCGAGGTGGGCCAGGTGGTAGGCAACGGACGAGCCGATCACACCGGCTCCAATCACGATGGCATCAAAGCTTTCCATCAACGGCCTCTCTTCGGTCGGGGGTTTCGATGGACATCAGCCTAGGTGGCCTGACGATTGCTGCGGCACAAGTGAAGCAATACAGATGAAGAAAATCGGTTTTGCTTATATTCAATCCTTCTTACCTCCCTCCCATCAGGATGAGGACATGGCCGAAAGCAAATCGTCCTCCCGCTCCCGTCTATCGACGGACATGCCCGATCTGCGCGCCCTTGAAACCTTCGTTGCCGTCTGCGATGCGAGTTCGATGACGTTGGCGGCAAAGAGGCTGGGGCTCAGCCAAAGTTCGATCAGCCAGTCGATCAGTGCGCTGGAGAAGTACTTCAACCTGCAGCTGATGGACCGCGACGTTCGGCCCGCCCGCCCGACCCACGCGGGCCTGGTGTTGCACCAGGTTTCGACACAGCTGCTGTCGACGGCCCGCGCCGCGATGGACCAGGTGCGCTCAGCGGCGCGGCAGGAGCTGGATCAGATACGCTTGGGCTGCGTCGACTCTTTCGCTGCCACGGTCGGGCCGGCGCTGATCCGTGCCATGTCCGGCAAGGCGCGGCAGATCCAGATGTGGTCGGGGCTGACGCCAACGCTGGTCGAGCAGTTGCGCACACGCGAGCTCGACATGGTGGTCTGTACCGATGCCGACGTGCAGTCCATGCGCGTGGTGCAGCGCCAGCTCTTCTCCGAGGCATGGGTCGCGGTCTACCCGAAGGGGCATGTACTGCCAGACCTCACCAGCTTCAAGTTGCTCGCGTCGGCCAGCGGGTCGCTGCCGTTGATTCGCTACAGCCGGCGCTCGGTCATCGGGCAGCAGATTGAGCGCTACCTGCGCCACGTCGGTGTGCATGAGCCGCGCACCTATGAGTTCGATGCCACCGATCCCTTGCTGAGCCTGGTGGCCTCGGGCCTGGGCTGGGCCCTGAGCACGCCGTTGTGCCTGTGGCAGTCGCGCCATCACCTCGACGCCGTGCAGGTCGTGGCGTTACCGCCTGCGCGCCTGGGTCGTCGTCAATTCTTCCTGCTCTCCCGCGAGGGGGAATGGCGCGGCCAGGATGAGGAGGTGGCGCGCCTGGCGCGCGCGGTTATCCGCAGCGACATCGCTTTGGCCATCCACCGCTGCCTCCCTGCGCTCCCCGAGGGTGTGCTCTCCTGCTCCGACAAGATATCCCCATGACCCACGACACGCCGTTCCATGACTTCACGCCAGGCACGCTACCGCTGCTGATCTCCATTCCCCACCTGGGCACTGAGATCCCCGCGGAACTGCAGTCCGACATGGCTGACGTGGCGGCCGTCCGCCAGGACACCGACTGGCACCTGGACCGTCTCTACGACTTCGCCCAGGGCATGGACGCGTCGATCATCCGGCCCCGCGTGTCACGCTACGTCATCGACCTGAACCGCCCGCCCGACGGGCAGAGCCTGTACCCGGGCCAGACCACCACCTCGCTGTGCCCCACCGAGACCTTTCGCGGCGAGCCACTTTACCGGCTGGGCCGCATGCCGGACGCGGTGGAGCAGGCGCGACGGGTGTCGGTCTACTGGCAGCCCTATCACCGCCAGCTGCGCGACGAGCTGGACCGCCTGCAGGCCCGCCACGGCGCGGTTGTGCTCTGGGAGGCCCACTCCATTGCCAGCCATCTGCCGCGCCTCTTCGAGGGCCGCCTGCCGGACCTCAACTTCGGCACCGCCGATGGCCGCAGTTGCGCCCCGGCCCTGATCAATGCCGTGCTCGATGTGGCGCGCACGGGCCCCTTCTCGCACGTCGTCAACGGCCGCTTCAAGGGGGGCTACATCACCCGCCACTACGGCGCACCGCAGCTTGGCGTTCATGCGATCCAGTTGGAGATGAGCCAGCTCCTCTACATGCAGGAGCAGGCACCCTTCGCCTACCAGCCCCACCTGGCTGAACAGCTCCAGCCGCTGCTGCGTCGCATGCTCGAAGCGAGCCTGCATCAGCTCCGGGCGTTGCCATAGACAACGGGCCAGATCGCCGTTGCAGCTCAGCCCCTCGACTTCACCAAAGCCAGCACGTCCTTGAACTGCGGTTGGCGGCAATCGCCCAGCCACTCGAAGAGCACCATTTCGTGCGTGACGATGCTGGCACCGGCCGCCGCGAGCCGATGAATAGCCGCTGCATGGTCGCTGGCGCGGCGTGAGCCGCAGGCGTTCTCCACCACCCAGACGCGCTTGCCCGCACGCAGCAGACCCAACGCGGTTTGCATCATGCAAACGTGCGCCTCGCAGCCGGCGACCACCACCTGCTTGCCCTCGGGCTGGACTATCCGCAACTGCTCCAACAGACCATCGGCGCAAGCGTCGAAGTGCGTCTTCGCAAGCGTCTGCAGGCACTCTGCTTTGATCTGCTCAACGTTGGCCCCCAGGCTGCCCGGATTCTGCTCTGTGCCTAGCACCGGGATGCCGAACAGTCTTGCTGCCTTTGCAAGCAGCACGGCGGCCGACGTGACTGCCGCAGCATCGTGGATGGCTGGCACCAGCCGCGCTTGGTAGTCCACCAGCACGAGCGCGCAGGCAGCAGACTGCATGGCATCCATCATCACATCCTCCTTCTGGCTGCGCGCTGAACCCACGCGCCCTCGGTTTGCGTTACAGGCAATCACCGTCCAGCCAAAAGCTGGCGGCCGCTGCGACTGTCGAGACATCATGCCTGACCTTCCCTTCAGGCATCGAATCTTGTTGACATCGGAAAGCCCACTGCCTAACAATCAAAGCACTTCACGAGCCGCCAGCATTGCCGGCATGTGAGAAGGCAAAAAGGCCTGCACGGACTATCGGTCCGAGCAGGCTTTTTTTTTGTTTTTCGCAGCGCCATGACTCACTTGGTGTTCATGGGCAACTGGTTTCGAGGACTCACATGAATCAAATCTCCCGACGCAAGCTTGTTCAATCGGTGGCCGTGGGCGCCGTCTCCGCCCCCAGCCTTCTCCAAACGGTCTTTGCCCAAGACAGCACGGTTAAGGTCGGCATTCTTCATTCACTGTCTGGCGATCTTGCCCTCGCAGAAGCTTCGGTCGTTGACGCTGAAAAGCTGGCCATCGACGAGATCAACGCGGCTGGTGGTGTGATGGGCCGCAAGATCTCCGTGGTGGTTGAGGACGGCGCCAGCGATTGGCCGACGTTTGCGGAGAAGGCCCGCAAGCTGTTGGAGAAGGACAAGGTCGCAGCGGTCTTTGGCTGCTACACCTCGGCCTCGCGCAAGGCGGTCCTGCCGGTGGTTGAGCAGAACAAGGGCCTGCTGTACTACCCCACCTTCTACGAAGGCATGGAGCAGTCGCCCAACGTCATGTACACGGCTCAGGAAGCGACTCAGCAAACGGCCGCCGCAAGCGACTGGCTGATGAAGAACAAGGGCAAGAGTGTCTATCTCGTTGGCTCCGACTACATCTGGCCGCGCGTCACCAACAAGATCGCCCGCGCGACCGTTGGCAAGTCCGGAGGACGGATCCTTGGCGAGGAGTACCAGCCCTTGGGTGCGACCAACTTCGGCTCGATCATCAACAAGATCAAGGCGCTCAAGCCTGACATTGTTCTGAGCTCAGTGGTGGGCGGCTCGAACGTTTCGTTCTTCAAGCAGTTGAAGTCGGCTGGTATCGACTTCAAGAAAACCACCTTGATGGCCCTGGCTGTCACCGAAGAAGAAGTGTCTGGCATCGGCGCTGAGAACGTACAAGGCGCATACACCTGCATGGGCTACTTCCAAAGCCTTGATATCGCCGCCAACAAGAAGTTCGTCTCTGCCTTCAAGGCCAAGTACGGTGCCCAGCGGGTCACCGGCGACGTCTTGGAATGTGCCTACACAGCCGTCTATCTCTGGAAGGCTGGGGTGGAGAAGGCCAAGAGCTTCGATGTAGAGAAGGTGGTTGCCGCGTCTGCAGGACTTGAGTTTGATGCGCCCGAGGGCAAGATCAAATTCCATGCAAGCAACCACCATCTGTGGAAGCACGCGCGGATCGGCGAGTTCGGCAGCGACGGACAGGTCAAGCTGATCCATCAGTCCGCGCTGATCGAACCCAATCCAATGGCCAAGTTCTGAGCGTCCGCTGCCATGCTACGAATCACGACCGTGGTAGGGCAGGCGACCGATCCGCAAGTGGCGCATCGGTTGCATGACCTGCAGCACCTGGGTAAGGTCGAGACCGTGCTGCTGTCTCGCGGCGACATGGCGCGGCGTCGGCAGCAGCTTTGTTCTGATCGCGGCACGCAAATCGCGCTGATACTGGACCGCGATGCTTCGCTCGCAAACGGGTCTGTGTTGCTGCTCGACGCGACGCGAGCGATCGTTGTCGCTCTGGCCGAGCCACAGCAGCTTGTACTGCGCACGCGAAGCGCAGCACGCGCGCTGGAGCTGGGTTACTTCGCCGGCAACATGCATTGGAAGGTCAGGTTCGAAGGTGATTCCCTTCTGATCGCACTGGAGGGCGCGCGTTCGGACTACCTGAACCGACTCAGCCACCTCCTCGAAGCCGGAGATGTGGAGGTTGTCCCGGAGCCTGCGTCGCATGCGACCGACAGCGTGGAGCCGCATGCACACTGACGTATCGGGTCCATCTGATCCAGCCGACGGGTCAAACCTGCTGGCCGTCCTGCAGTTCTCGGACAGTTTCTTTCCGAGCGGCGCCACGGCGTTCTCCTGGGGGCTCGAATCCTTCTGCGAGGACGCACTGATCGGCGGTCCAGGACAGATTGCGGAGGTGCTCGAAGCGCTGCTGTTGGGCCGCTGGGCCGGATTTGATCGGCCACTGATGCTCGCCGCGCATGGAGCGTGCGCTGCTACTGGCGTTTGCTGGATGAGCGATGTCGCGGCGCTCGACAGCCTGTGCGAGGCCATGACGCTGAGCGACGGCATCCGAAGTGCAAGCCGGCGCCTTGGAACGACGCAGTTGAAGGTGCACTCGGCTTTGGGGCTGGCCGAGGCCATGGCCTACCAGGACCACATCAGCTCTGATCCATCGAAGGGCCACCTGCCGATCGCGCAGGGCCTGATTGGTCGTGGGCTGGGCCTGTCTCTCGACGAGTGCGAAGCGATGGCCGCGTTCGGTCAGTGTGTCAGCGTCGTGGGCGCCGCGATTCGACTGGGGGTCATCGGCCATCTGGATGGCCAGCGGCTCCTGTCGAAGTGTCGGTCTTTGATCACCGCCACACAAGCCACAGAGCCCCCCGCGCTGGACGACCTGTGGAACGCGGCACCCGGCATGGAGATCGCCGCCATGCGCCACGAACCCCGACGTGCCCGCATGTTTGCCAGCTGATCCAGATCTACCCAAGGAGGTACTGTGCTTCTTACCCCGACTGAAATTGAACGCCTCACCATCCTCGGGGTTGCCGACCTGGCCAGGCGACGCAGGGACCGCGGACTGCGCCTCAATTGCCCCGAGGCGATTGCGTTGATAGTTGACGACATCCTGGAAGGCGCACGCGACGGCCGCTCGGTTGCAGAGATGATCTCCTTCGGCTCGACGATCTTGAACGAGAGCGACGTGCTGCCCGGTGTGGCGTCGCTGATGCCGATGATCCAGGTCGAGGCGAGCTTTCCGGACGGCACCAAGCTCGTGACGGTGCACGATCCGATCAGGCCCTGCGTGGGTGAGTCGTCGACAGGCGATGCGGCGCCCGATGCCCCGACGCCCGGCGAGATCATCACGGCAGAGGGTGACATCGAGATCAATGCCGGGAGGCGTACCGCGGTACTGCGCGCAGTCAACACGGGCGACCGTCCCATCCAGATCGGCAGCCATTTCCACTTTTTCGAGGTCAATCGCGCGCTGGACTTCGACCGGCGCATGGCCTACGGCATGCGGCTTGACATCCCGGCTGGAACGGCGGTGCGCTTCGAGCCCGGCGAGCAGCGCGAGGTGACCTTGGTCGTCTTCGGGGGAAGTGCAGAGATCTACGGACTCAACCAGTTGACCGAAGGCAGCACCGCGAACGGTGCGGGCATCGAGGCGGCGCTCGAACGCGCGCGGGCGGCGGGCTTTAGCGGCGCCTGAGCAGCGCGAACTCTCAACTGCAAAAGAGGAATCGATACATGGCATGGCTGTCACGGCGCGCCTATGCGGCGCTTTACGGGCCCACGACGGGCGACATGGTCCGGCTTGGCGACACCTCGCTGCTGGCCGAGGTGGAACACGACTACGCCGTGCCCGGAGAGGAATGCCTGCATGGCGGCGGCAAAACTCTGCGCGACGGCCTGGGCATGATGGCCGGACTTACCTCCGCACAGGGGGCCCTCGACATGCTGATCAGCAACGTGCTGGTGATCGACCCCGTGCTGGGCATCATCAAGGGCGACATCGGCATCAAGGACGGACGCATCGTGGCCATCGGCAAAGGTGGCAACCCGCAGGTGATGGATGGCGTGCATCCCCAGCTGATCTGCGGCAACGCTACCACGGTGCGAGACGGCGAGGGCATGATCGCCACGCCCGGTGGACTTGATGTGCATGTGCACTTCGACTCAGCGCAGCTGGTGGAGCACGCGCTGGCTTCCGGCATCACAACGATGTTTGGCGGATCACTCGGGCCCATCACCGTGGGCATCGACTGTGGCGGCGCGTGGAACGTGGCCCGCATGCTGCAGGCCTCTGAAGCGTTTCCAATGAACTTCGGCTTCCTCGGGCGTGGCAACTCGTCCAAGCCAGAGTCGCTGACCGAACAGTTGGAAGCGGGGTGTCTCGGCCTGAAGATCCATGAGGACTGGGGCGCGACGCCGGCCACCATCGATACCTGTCTATCGGTGGCTGATGAACTTGACTTCCAGGTGCAGCTGCACAGTGACACGCTGAATGAGTCAGGCTTCCTGGAAGACACGTTGCGCGCGGTGCGTGGCAGGCCGATTCACATGTATCACACCGAAGGCGCTGGCGGCGGCCATGCGCCCGACATCATCGCCGTGGCTGGGATGTCCCATTGCCTGCCGTCGTCGACGAATCCGACCAACCCGTACACGGTCAACACCTTCGACGAGCACCTGGACATGATCATGGTGTGTCACCACCTCAATCCGGCGGTGCCTGAAGACGTGCGGTTTGCCGAGAGCCGCATCCGCGCGCAGACCATTGCGGCGGAAGACGTGCTGCATGACATGGGTGCCATCTCGATGCTGGGTTCCGACAGCCAGGGCATGGGCCGCATGAACGAGGTGATCTGCCGCACCTGGCAGCTCGCCAGCAAGATGAAGGACCAGTTCGGCCGGCTGCCGGAGGAACGCAGCGCGCGTGCCGACAACGAGCGGATCCTTCGCTACATCGCCAAGTACACGATCAACGCTGCCAAGGTTTTCGGTGTCGACCAGCACGTCGGTTCGTTGGAGCCCGGAAAGATGGCGGACATCGTGCTGTGGCGCCCTGCATACTTCGGCATCAAGCCGGAGCTGGTCGTGAAGGGCGGCTTCATCGCCTATGGTGCCATGGGCGACTCGGCGGCGTCGCTGATGACCTGCGAGCCGATCAAGATGCGGCCGCAATGGGGCGCATTCGGGCGCGCACCGCAGTCGCTTTCAGCCAACTTTGTGTGCGGTGCTGCCCTCGGCAAGGGGCTCGAAGAGCGGCTCGACCTCAAGAAGCCACTGCTGGCAGCCAGCGGCACCCGCAAGCTGTCGAAGGCGAGCATGGTGAGAAACGCTGCCTGTCCCAACATCACGGTGAACCCGCAGAACTTCGAGGTGAGTGTTGATGGCCGGGTCATTGGTTGCGCACCGGCTAGCCAGGTGCCGCTGAATCGCCTGTACATGATGAGGTAACGGACATGGCCCTTCTTGCAAACTCGCCCAAGCCCAGGGGTGCCGCGCGTGTGGGCGTCGGCGGGCCCGTGGGTTCGGGGAAGACCGCACTGCTTGAGCAGCTCATTCCCCGCTTCATCGCGCGTGGCACGGACATCGCCGTGATCACGAACGATCTGGTGACGGCAGAGGACGCTGATCGAATCCGTCGCAGTGGTCTCATCGCGCCCGAGCGGGTGCTGGCGGTCGAGACGGGCGCCTGTCCCCACACTGCCATCCGTGAAGACCCAACCCTGAACCTTGCGGCGGCCGATGAGCTGGACCGACGCTACCCCGGCCTGGAACTGATCCTGGTCGAGAGCGGAGGAGACAACCTTGCATCGTCCTTCTCGCTGGACCTGGTCGACTTCTGGTTGTTCGTGATTGACGTCGCCGGCGGCGATGACATTCCGAGAAAGCGTGGGCTTGGTGTTGTGAAGTGCGACTTGCTCGTCATCAACAAAACCGACCTTGCGCCGTACGTGCGCGTCGATTTGCCAAGGATGAAGCGAGAGGCCGACGAGGTTCGCCAGGGACGTCCGACGTTACACACCAACTGCGCCACCGGTGAAGGGGTCGATGCCGTGGTGGATCAGATCGCACGCGAGGTTCTCTTTGACCGCTAGCCAAGAGCGGCGGCACGTTGAGCTGGCGTTCGAACGAGACGGTGCAGGGAAGACCTTTCTGTCCCGCCAGTTTGTTCGCTATCCCTTTCATGTCTGTCGCGGGCTCTACGACTGCGCTCTGGACAGCCGCGCCTGCTCAGTCACCTTGCAGTCCACATCGGGGGGTCTGTTTGAATCGGACGACACGCGCGCGCGGATCGTCGCGGGCTCCGCTGCCCATGTTCAAGTCACTACCGCGGCGGCAACGGTGGTGCACTCGATGAAGCAGGGGGAAGCACGGCAGGTTGTGGAGCTGGAGGCGGGACCGAACTCTGTGCTGGAGTACTCGCCGCAGTCCCTGATCCTGTTTCCAGGAAGCGCGCTGCGCAGCACTGTCAGCATCGTCGCCCACTCCACCGCAACAGTGATCGTCTGCGACAGCTTCCTCACCCACGATCCCTCAGCGCAGCAGAGGGTGTTTGCGCAGCTGGACATGCGAGTGAACGTTTCGACCCTTGATGGAGATTTGCTTGCAAGGGATCGTCAACTATTGACCGGCCAAGCTTGGCGGTCGGGCGTCGTGGGCATTGCTGGCCGGTACCGCGCGCACGCCAGCATTTGGCTGATTCGTCCAGGCGTCAATGCGGCCGTGTTGGGCCGCGTCAGGAATGCACTGGATCCACACTCAGCCTACGGCGGAGCGTCACTGCTGCCGAACGATGCGGGGCTCTCCGTGAGGCTGCTCTGCCTTGACGCGGTTGATCTGCACCGGACGTTGAATCGAGTGCTTGCGCAACTCCGGGAATGCGATGAACAGCCTCGATGCTGGCGTTCTGCTGAGCTGAAATCTGGGGCTACTCAGCCTGAAAGTATGGCGTCGGCGTGAATGATCGCTCTGGCGATCTCCTCCGCTGGCACGCGCCTGCTCATCGCTTGCTCACGGATGATCCGATACGCCTCG
>JBDTQF010000032.1:0-23127 GCA_039932275.1 Burkholderiales bacterium | reverse complement strand
GTCGACCTGCTCGGGCTGGTAGCCGGCGGCCTTGAGGTTGGCGTGCAACTGGTCGAGCCCGGGGCCGAACAGCGTGGCCGCGCCGGCATCCACCAGCACCAGCTTGCTGCCGGTGTTGATGAGGTAGGCGTTCACCGAGGTGGTCACCGCATCGCCCTGGAATGATTTGGCCAGCGCCTTGCCGACCTTGGCCTCGGTGGTGTTGGTCAGCAACTGCTTGGCCGGCAGCTCGATCGCGCCGTCGAACAACGCAGTGACCTCGAAGTCGCCCAGCATCATGCGGTAGTAGCCCGGTGCCTGGGTCTTGACCTGCGGTGCGCCGGCGTGGGCGGTGGCGGCGAGCATGAAAGCACCGGCCAGCACAGCCAGGCCGCGGCGCAGTTGATGCGTGATCGTCATGGTGGACGTCCCTTGGGTGGTTGAAGTTGCGGGGCGCAGCATAAGGCGCTGCGCCCTCGACCCACAAGCACCCGCGGGGGCTGTCGTTAAGCCGCCTTCCAGAAAATGTAATCGGCCTGGTACTTCACTGTTTCCTTGCGGCCGAGGCCTGCGCTGCCGCACTCGAGGGCGGGTGCCACACCGCCTTGCGTGGCCACGCGCTGGATGTAGCTCACGCCCGTCATCGTGCCGTTGCCCATGGCCGGGTTGGCCTTCACCAGCTGCAGCGGGATGTTGCCGGCGCCGGCCGGCGCGACCGCCAGCTGCGCACCGGTGAGCTTCGAGCCGTCCAGCGCGGCCCAGGTGGCGGGCGGGCCGTAGTAGCTGCCGAGCGTGGCGCCGCTGCGGCTTTTCAGCGCGGCCACTGGGCCCACGAACACCCATTCGAACGCGCCGGGGGTGGCGGCCTTGGCGCGGCATTCGTAGGTGATCTCGCCGACGCCGACGGTTTCCCACGCCACCTTGTGGCCGGCGGGCACCTTGACCGCCTCGGGCAAGGCCGCCTGACTGAAGGGCTGGCTCATCGGCGTGGTCGCAGCGGCCTGCGGCGACATGCCGGTGCAGGCACCCAGCAGGGCGGCGGACGACAGCGCGAAGACGAACGTGGACGGGATGTTCATGGAAGGCTCCTGGAGGGATGAGGGAGGGCGGTGACGGCTGTCACTCTCCTCACTAGCCGGCAGCAGGCGATCTGGATGCAGGGCCGGCGAAATTTTTTTCGATGACCGTGCGGCGCCGCAGATCCGCCCCCGCGTCTGTAGCGGGGGCAGCTTTGGTGTGGGCCGAGCCGGTGTTCAGGGCGTCGCGCTGACCCGCCAGATCACGTTGCCCACGTCGTCGGCCACCAGCAGCGCGCCCTGCCGGTCCAGTGCCACCCCCACCGGGCGGCCGTTGGCCTGTCCGTCCTCGCTGAGGAAGCCGCTCAACACCTTGACCGGTGCGCCGGCAGGGCGGCCGTCGCGGAACGGCACGAAGATGACCTCGTAGCCGCTGTGCGGCCGGCGGTTCCACGAGCCATGCTGGCCGATGAACATGCCCTCGGCAAAGGCTGGCGGCAGCGTGTTGCCGGCCGAATGCACCAGCCCCAGCGAGGCGGTGTGCGGCCCCAGCGCGTAGTCGGGCACCAGCGCACGCGCCACCAGCTCGGGCTGCTGCGGCTGCACACGGTCGTCAATGTGCTGACCGAAGTAGCTGTAGGGCCAGCCGTAGAAACCGCCGTCGCGCACCGAGGTGAGGTAGTCCGGCACCAAGTCGCTGCCCAGTTCGTCGCGTTCGTTGACCACCGTCCACAGCGCGCCGGTACGGGGTTCCCAGGCCAGGCCGTTGGGGTTGCGCAGGCCGCCGGCGAACACCCGCCAGGCGCCGCTAACGCGGTCGACCTCAAGGATGGCGGCGCGGTCGCGCTCGGCCTCGGTGCCGCGCTCGCCGACATTGCTGTTCGAGCCCACGGTGACGTAGAGCTTGCGGCCGTCGGGGCTTGCAATGAGGTTCTTGGTCCAGTGGTGGTTGATCGGTCCGGCCGGCAGCTCGACCAGCCGCGCGCCCGGCGTGCCGATACGGGTCTGGCCAGGGGTGTAGGCATAGCGCATCACCGCATCGGTGTTGGCCACGAACAGCTCATTGCCCACCCGCGCCATGCCGAAGGGCGAGTGCAAGCCTTCGAGCAGCACGGTGCGCACATCGGCCACGCCGTCGCCATCGGTGTCGCGCAGCAGCGTGATGCGGTTGGCGCTGGGCGTGCCGGCGCCGGCCTTCTTCATCGTCAGGCCCATCACCCAGCCTTTGATGCCCCTGGCGTCATCGGGCTTGGGTGGCGCGTTGGTTTCGGCCACCAGCACATCACCGTTGGGCAGCACCAACAGCCAGCGTGGGTGGTCGAGGTCGCGGGCAAAGGCGCTCACCCGGGTGCCCGGTGCTGCCTGCGGCATCAGCCCGGCCGGCCAGGGCCGCGCCGGCGCCACATTCACGGTGGGAATGAGCGAGCGCTGCGGTGCCGGCAGCGTGGGCTGTGGCCCGGTGCCGGCGGCCACCGGCAAGCGGGCGATGTCGCCGCACGCTGCCAGCCCGGCCAGCAGCGTGGCGCCCAACCCCAACAAGAGGCGCCTCAACCCTGCCGGCCTGTGCACATGGGTCATGTCATATGCGTCCCATCAGCAGCAGCACCAGCACGATGACGACCACCAGCCCCAGTCCGCCGCTAGGCCCGTAACCCCAGCCGCGGCTGTGCGGCCACGCCGGTATGGCGCCGATCAGCAGCAGTACCACCAAGATCAGCAGAATGGTTCCGACGGTCATGAGCAACTCCTCTTTTTATGCCCGCTGCGGCGACCGGATTTTCCTCTTGCGCGCAACGGATTTTGCGCGCTGGGTTGGCTGTCCATGCGGCGGGCTGATGTGAGCAGGGCAAAGGGCGTGCCCGGTCCTGCGCTGCAGGACCGCTAGGATGCGGTGGCCGATCCTGGCCGGCCATGAGAACCCTCGCGATGAACCGTTCCGACAACGATGGCCCTGCTTATCTGGAAAGCCGGGCCCTGCTGCTGCTGCTGGTGGCGGTGTCCGTGGCCTTCGGCTGGATCTTGCTGCCGTTCTACGGCACGGTGATGTGGGGGGCGATCATTGCGCTGCTGTTCGCGCCGCTGTTCCGCTGGATGCTGAAGCGGCTCAAGGGCCGGCGCACGCTGGCGGCGCTGCTGACGCTGCTGGTGGTGCTGGTCATCGTGATCCTGCCGCTGGGGCTGGTGGCCGCCGCGCTGGGCAACGAGGCAGCCGGCGTCTACCAGCGCGTGCAGTCGGGTGAGATCAACCCGGCGCTGTACTTCCGCGGGCTGTTCAATGCCCTGCCCGACTGGGTCAGCGGGCTGCTCGATCGCTTCGGGCTGGCGAACTTCGACATCCTGCAGCGCCGCATTGCCGCCGGGCTGACGCAGGGCAGCCAGGTGATCGCGACGCAGGCGCTGAGCTTCGGCCAGAACACCTTCGAGTTCGTCGCCGCGCTGTTCATCATGCTGTACCTGGCTTTCTTCCTGATCCGCGACGGCCATGCGCTGGTGCGGTCGCTCGGCCGTGCCATGCCGCTGGCCGACGGCCACAAGCGCGAGCTGTTCGAGAAGTTCACCACCGTGATCCGCGCCACCGTCAAAGGCAACCTCGTCGTTGCAGCGCTGCAGGGCGCGCTGGGCGGACTGGCGTTCTGGTTCCTCGGCGTGGGCGGGGCGCTGCTGTGGGCGGTGCTGATGGCCTTCCTGTCGCTGCTGCCGGCCGTCGGTGCCGGCCTGGTGTGGCTGCCGGTGGCGCTGTACTTCCTGATGACCGGCGCCATCTGGCAGGGCGTCGCGCTGATCGCCTGGGGCGTGCTGGTGATCGGCCTGGTCGACAACCTGCTGCGGCCCATGCTGGTGGGCAAGGACACCCGCATGCCCGACTATGTGGTGATGATCAGCACCATCGGCGGCATGGCGGTGTTCGGCCTCAACGGCTTCGTGATCGGCCCGGTGATCGCGGCGATGTTCATCGCCGTGTGGCACATCTACGCGGGCTCGCGCAACGGGTGACTTGGCTCAAGCCTGCGGGCCGGCCTCGTCGCGGATGCAGATCACGGCCTTGCCGGTGACCTTGCGGTCGAGCAGGGCCTGCATCGCCTGCGGCACCTGCTCGAGCGGGTAGCGGGCGCCGATCAGCGGGCGCAGCCGGCCCTCGGCCACCCAGCGCAGCAGCATGGCGAAGCGGCGGCTGTATTCGGCCAGGTCCTCGCGGATCAGCACCGTGGTGTTGACGCCCACGATCGAACAGCCCTTGAGCAGCGCCAGGTTGGCCCGCACCGTCGGGATGGTGCCGGAGGCGAAGCCCACCACCAGCAGCCGGCCGGCCGGGGCGATGTAGCGCATCGCCGCGTCGAACACCGGGCCGCCGACCGGGTCGAAGACCACGTCGGCGCCACGCCCGCCGGTGAGTTCGAGCACCCGCGCACGCACATCGTCGCGGGTGCTGTCGAGCAGCACCTCGGCGCCGTAGCCGCGGGCAACGTCGAGCTTGGCGGCCGAGCTGGCCACCGCGATGACCCGCGCACCCATCAGGTGGCCCAGCTCCACCGCGTTCAGGCCCACGCCCGAACCGGCGCCGTGCACCACCAGCCATTCGTCGTGGCGCAGCTGTGCGCGGTCGAGCAGGGCGTGGTAGACGGTGCCGTAGGTGATCGGGAAGGTGGCCGCCACCTCCAGGCTGACGCCCGCTGGCACCGGGAAGGCCATGTTGGCGGCGACGCAGGTGGTCTCGGCAAAGGCGCCCCAGTTGCACATCGACATCACCCGGTCGCCGACGGCCAGGTGCTTCACGTCGGCGCCCACCTGGGTGATGACGCCCGCCACCTCGGTGCCCGGCGCATAGGGCTTGGGCGGCTTGACCTGGTACTGGTCGGCCACCATCAGGGTGTCGAGGAAGTTCAAGCCGGCGGCATGCACCGCCAGCTGCACCTCGTGGGGCTGGGGCTGCGGCGCAGGCACTTCCTGCACCCGCAGCGCGGCAGGGGTGGTGGCGGCTTCGACCCAGATCGCCTTCATACCGCGCTGTTCCTCTGCCGGTGCTCAGGCGCTGTGGAAGACCACAGCGTCGCCCAATGCGGCGCGGCTCACCCGCGCCGCATTGGCCTTGACCGACGCATCCTCGTAGCCGAACGACATGCCCAGCAGCAGCCGGTAGCGGTCGGCCAGGCCGAGATGGCGGCGCACGATGTCCGGGTACAGCCGCAGCGCGCCCTGCGCGCAGCTGGCCAGGCCGCGGGCGGTGAGCGCGAGCATCAGCGTCTGCATGTACATGCCCACGTCCACCGCCTCGCGGGTGTTGAACGGGCTTTCCAGGAAGACGAACAGCGCATGCGGCGCATCGAAGAAGGCCTGGTTGCGCACGAAGGCGGCGTGGCGGCCGGGCCGGTCGTGCCGTTCCACGCCCATCGCGTCGTACAGCTGTGCGGCGGCGTCGAACTGGCGCTCGCGGTAGACGCCTTCGAGCTTGAAGTCGGCCGGCCAATCCGAACGCTGCTTCTCGCCGGCGTCGGCCGCGGCCACCAGGTCGGTGCGCAGCCGCTGCAGCGCGGCGCCCGACACCACATGCGGCAGCCAGGGCTGCACGTTGCAGTTCGACGGCGACTGCTGTGACAGCGCGAAGATCTCGTGCAGCACCGGCAGCGGCACTTCGGTGGGCAGGAAGCCACGCACCGAGCGGCGCTCGCGGATGGCTTCTTCGACGGTCATCGCAGGGGTGTCGGTTCGGTTCATGCTTGGCTCGGCCGGCTTGATCAATGGTTCGGCCATTGTCGCATGCGGCATCGTTTTCAGGCGAGCAGGCCGCGCGAGATGATCATGCGCTGGATCTCCGACGCGCCTTCCCAGATGCGGGTGTAGCGCGCATCGCGGTACAGCTTCTCGACCTTGGAGCGGTCCACCAGACCCCAGCCGCCGTGGATCTGCAGCGCGCAGTCGGTGACCTTCTGCGCCATCTCGGAGGCGAACAGCTTCACCATCGCGGCCTCCTGCGTAAACGATTTGCCCTGCATGGCCAGATCACAGGCGTGGTACAGCATCACCCGCGTGGCGTGCAGCGGCACCGCCATGTCTGCCAGCATGAACTGGATGCCCTGGCGCTGCGCCAGCGTTTCGCCGAAGGTGACGCGCTGCTTGGCGTAAGCCACCGCCTCGTCCATCGCCGCCTGCGACAGCCCCAGGGCCTCGGCGGCCAGCGTCAGGCGGGCCATGTCGAGGGTCTGCAGCATGTAGCCGGAACCCTTGCCCGGCACACCCAGCAGGGCCGACGCGGGCACCTCGACGTTGTCCAGCGTGATCTCGCCGGTGGTGGTGCCGCGCATGCCCATCTTTTCGTAGATGTGCGAGACGGAGTAGCCCGGCGTCTTGGCATCGACGATGAACACCGACACGCCCTTGTGGCCGGCCGCGGGGTCGGTCTTGGCCGCCAGGATGCACAGGTCGGCGCCGCCGGCATTGCCGATCAGCGCCTTCTTGCCATTGAGCACCCAGCTGTCGCCCTTGCGGGTGGCCGTGGTGGAGATCGCGGCGACGTCGGAGCCGGTGTGTGCCTCGGTGACGGCGAAGCACACGCTGCGGCGGGCCTTGGCCAGGTCGGGCAGGTAGGCCTGCTTCTGCTCGGGCGTGCCCTGGTTGACGATCGGCGCGATGCCGATCACGAACGCCATCAGCACCCCGGCGGTCGATGGGCAGCCCTTGGCCAGTTCCTCGGTGACGCGGCAGATCACCGCCTCATTGGCCGGGTTGCCGCCGTATTCGGGCGGGATGGTCATCGCGCACAGGCCGGCATCGGCCATCGCCTGCAGTGCCGCGGCAGGAAACGCCGCCTCGCGGTCGATGCGGGCAGCGTCAGGGGCCAGCACTTCGCGCGCAAGCCGCTGCGCGGCCAGGACCAGCGGATGGTTGTCGATCGCGGAAGAAGCTTGGCTCATGGAGGTCTCCTGGCACGCGGTGGCAGGGGTGCCAGGGCGGCGTGGTTAATAAGACGAACGGTTGGTCGAAAAATGCTAAGCTTTGCCGACAAGGTCTGTCAAGCCGAAAGACCGCGCGCCCCGGAGACACCGATGCAGCAGCCTCAAGCCTTGTTCGCCTCGCTCTACGAAGCCTTTCTCGCCAGCGTCGCCGACGCCGCCGACCTGCCCTTCCTCTGTGTGCCGGCCGGCCGCGAGATCGCCCCCGACGGCCAGGAGTGGACCTTCGGCGAGACCGCGCGACGGGTTGAGGCGGCCCGGCGCGTGTATGCCGCCGCCGGCTTCGGCCGCGGCCACCGGGTCGCGCTGCTGCTGGGCAACCGGCCGGACCACTTCGTGCATCTGCTGGCGCTGAACGGCCTGGGCGTGAGCCAGGTGCCGGTCAATCCCGACTACCGGCCGGACGAACTGCTGTACCTGCTCGACCACTCGCAGGCGGACCTGCTGGTGTGCCTGCCCGAGCATCTCGAAGTGGCTGTCGATGCAGCGCGGCGTGCCCGCAAGGCCCCGCCGGTGATCGCCTTCTCAGGCTGGGGCGGGGCACTGCCGGCACCGCAGGCGCCCGCCGCCGCTCAGCCGATCGACCTGAGCACCGAAGCCTCGCTGATGTACACCTCGGGCACCACCGGCCGCCCGAAGGCCTGCGTGCTCAGCAACCGCCACTTCCTCAACTTCGCGCAGTGGTACATCGACATGGGGCGCGAGCCGCGCAGCGTGGTGCAACTGCGCCAGCGCAGCGAGCGCCTCTACAACCCGCTGACGGTCTACCACGTCTCGGCCGGCGTGCTGTGCCCGGTCTCGATGATCCTGCTGCGCGGCTGCCTCATCATGCCGGGGCGCTTCAGCGCGAGCCGCTGGTGGCCCGAGGTGGTGCAGACCCGGGCCACGCTGCTGCACTACATCGGCCTGGTACCGGCCGCGCTGATGAAGCTGCCGCCCGACCCGCTGGAGCGCGCCCACCAGGTGCGCTGGGGCCTCGGTGCCGGCATCGAGCCGAGCATCCACCGGGCCTTCGAGGAGCGCTTCGGCTTTCCCAACATCGAGGTCTGGGGCATGACCGAGATCGCCGGCTTCCTGGCCGACGACATCGAGCCGCGCGTCGTCGGCCAGCGGGCCTTCGGCCGCGAGAGCGGCGACCTGCAGGCCCGCATCGTCGACGAAGCCGGCAACGACCTGCCCGACGGCACGCCCGGCCGCCTGCTGGTGCGCACCACCGGGCCCGACCCGCGCTACCGCTTCTTCGACGGCTACCTGGGTGATGCCGAGGCCACCGAGGCAGCCTGGCAGGGCGGCTGGTTCCACACCGGCGACGTGGCGCGGCGCGACCCGGACGGCAGCATGTACTTCGTCGACCGCACCAAGAACATCATCCGCCGCTCGGGCGAGAACATCGCCGCCGGCGAGATCGAGGCCGTGCTGCTGGCGTCGCCCGAGGTGGCCTACGCAGCGGCCATCGCGGTTCCAGATGCGGTGCGGCAGGAAGAGGTCTACGCCTGCATCGTGGTGCAGCCGGGCGTCGTGGCTGACGCTGCGCTGGCGCGCCGGCTGTTCGACCTGTGCCGCGACAAGCTGGCCTACTACAAGGCACCGGGCTGGCTGCACTTTCTCGACAGCCTGCCGTTGACGGCCACGCAGAAGGTGCAGAAGGCCAGCATCTTCGCGAAGGGCGTCGACCCCACCGCGCTGGCCGGCGTGCACGACTTCCGCACGCTCAAGCGTCAGCAGCCCTGACCATCCCGTTTGCCACAATCGCGGCCATGGCGCGCCCCATCGACCCCAACCGCGACGTCTTCGAGCGCGAGATCCTCGACCAGGCCGCCCGCGTGTTCGCCGAGAAGGGCTACCGCAACGCCACCACCGAAGACATCGCCGAGCGGGTCAAGCTGAAGAAGAGCAGCCTGTACCACTACTTCGACAGCAAGGAAAACCTGCTGCACCAGGCGCTGGCGATGAACCTGCGGCGCTCTCTGGCGCCGCTGCAGGCCCTCGGCAGCCAGGCCACACCGCCGCGGGAGCGGCTGCGCCAGGCCATCTTGCAGCAGGCCGACCAGATCGTGAACGCGCCTTACGTGGCGGTGCTGTTCCTGACCGAACGCGCCTCGCTGACCCCCGAGCACCTGCGCGAATGCCTCGACCTGCGGCGCCAGCATGAGCAGGTGCTGCGCGACATCGTCGATGCCGGCGTGGCCGACGGCAGCTTCGCGCCGGTGGCCAGCGATGTGGCGGTCAAGCTGATCTACGGCGCCCTCAACGGCCTGCCGTGGTGGTGGCAGCCCGGCGGGCGCGATTCGCTGGCAGAGACCGCCGGCCAGTTCGCCGACCTGCTGGTGGAGCGCATGCTGGCGCGGCCTGTCGCGACGCGCAGCAGCGGTCGCACGCGCCCTGCTGCTGCGCTGGCGCGCTGATCAGACCGCCCGCTGGCGGCCCTGCCAGTGGGGCTCGCGCAGCAACGCCTTCTGGATCTTGCCGGCGGCCGAGGTCGGCAGGCGCTCGGTCTGGATGACGATGCTGCGCGGGCATTTGTAGCCGGCGATCAGCGTGCGGCAGTGCGCCACCACCTGCTCGGCGGTGAGCGTCTCGCCCTCCTTGGGCACCACCACCGCATGCACCCGCTCGCCCCATTGCGCGTCGGGCACGGCGAACACAGCGCATTCCAGCACCCCGGGCAGCTTGTAGATGGCGTTCTCCACCTCGCCGGAGTAGATGTTCTCGGCCCCCGAGATGATCATGTCCTTGAGCCGGTCGACGATGAACAGGAAGCCCTCGTCGTCCATGTAGGCGCCGTCACCGGTGTGCAGCCAGCCGTCTTGCAACGCCGCCGCGCTGGCTTCGGGCTGGTGCCAGTAGCCGGGGGTGATGACACCGCCGCGCGCGACGATCTCGCCCACGGTGCCGCGCGGCACTTCCTGCCCGGTCGGATCGACGATGCGCACCTCGACACCGACCACCGGCAACCCCACTGACAGCCGGCGCGCCGGCCGCTCGGGGGTGTCGAGGTGGTACGGCCAGGGCAGCACGCTCAGCAGCGCCGTGGTCTCGGTCATGCCGTAGCCCTGGTGGAAGCGCCAGGTCGGCAGCGTCTGCATCGCGGCGAGCAGCACGGCATCCGGAATCGGCGAGCCGCCGTAGTGGCAGTCGTGCACACTGGTGAGGTCGAACTCGGCGCGGCGCGGGTGGTTGAGCAGCGTGTTGATCATCGTTGGCACGAACAGGCAGTAGTTGACCCGTTGCGCCTGGATGGTCTCGAAGATGGCTTCCGGCTCGAAGCGTGGCAGGCACACATGCGTGCCACCCGCCTGCGTGACCGCAAAGACCGGCCCGGCGCCGGCCAGGTGGAACATGCCGGCGGCATGAAGGTAGACGGTCTGCGCGTTGACGAACAACGAACTGATCCACACCAGCCCCGCCAGGTTGACGTTGCGGTGCGTCAGCATCACGCCCTTGGGCTGGCCGGTGGTGCCGCCGGTGTAGAAGATGCTGAACAGGTCGTCGTCGGCGCCGCCTTCGTCGGGCATCGGCTGGGCCTCGGTCACCAGGGTTTCGTAGTCGAGGAAACCCGACGGCGTGGCCACTTCACCAAGATGGATGGCGCTGCGCACCATTGATCCGGGCAGCATCGGGCCGACGAGCGGCACGAAGTCATCGTCCACCAGGATGGCCTGGGCCGCGCAGTCGGCCAGCGCGAAGCGGATCTCCTCGGCCGACCAGCGCGTGTTGAGCGGCACCACCACCAGCCCGGCCCAGGCCGCGGCGTAGAGTGCTTCGATGTAGCGGTCGCTGTTCAGCGCCAGGATGGCCACGCGGCCGCCGCGCTGCACGCCCAGCTGCCGCAACGCGGCCGCCAGGCGCGCCACCCGCTCGCCCACTTCCGCCCAGGTGCGGGTGCGGCCGTTGCACACCGTGGCGCGCTGGCGCGGCCGCGTCTGCACCGCCCGGATCAGGGCCTGGGTCATGCGCATCGCGCTGGCCGTCGTGCTCATCGTCTGCCTCACATCACCGGTGCGCTCTGCACCTCCTGGTACATCGGATAGCCCTCGGCCACGCCGCTCTGGATGGTGCCGTAGCCCTCCGCGCCATCGCAGTGGAAACGGGTGACCTGCTCGGCCAGCGTGCGCAGCTTCTCGCGCACCTTGGGTTCCTTGAAGTCGAACTGGTTGTACTGGGTGTGCAGCACGCCCTTGTCGTCGCCGTGCGCCCAGCCGTTGAGCCCGCCGTACAGGCCGGCCTTCAGGTAGAAGTGGCCGGGCAGGTTCTCGAAAGCGATCACGCGGTGGCTGCCGTCCTCGAAGCGCAGCACGAACTTGCCGCCGCTCAGGTGCTGGCTGTAGGGGTCGGTCTGCCACTGCAGGTCGTGCTCGATGGCGGTGATGCGGCGCGAAGGCTTGCCACTGCCGATCGGGTAGGCCTCGTCGCCGACCATGAAGCGCACCTCGCCGGGTGCGGTTTCCTTGAGAAAGAAGTGGATGCCGAAGTCCTTGAACTGGATGCAGGCCCAGACGAACAGCAGCGGCTTGAACGGCGTGACCGGCGGTTGGGTCTCGTCGGTGTTGGCCTCGATGCGCAAGCCCCATGAGCGGTCGCGCGCACCCCAGCATTGCTCGGGGTGAATGTCGATCTTGCGGCCGGCGACCTCGATCCAGCCCTGGTAGTGGCCGAACTGGACGAAGCGGCGCACGCTGGAGATCAGCTTGTCGCGCTTGATCAGCACATCGTCGCCCTCGTCGTTGGGCTGCAGCGCGCCGTGGAACAGCAGGTCGGCCGACAGCCCCGAGCCGTTCTCCAGCAGCTGGATGCGGTGGGTGCGCAGCGGCTCCTGCACGGTGATGCGCAACGCGCCCGCATGCGGCTCCAGCGGGCTGTCGCCAATGCGGCGCGAGGCGGTGTAGACGTGCTGCACACCGTCGAGCGTGAAGCCCAGGTAGCCGTCCATGATGCCCTTGTTCGGGTAGTAGCCGAAGCCGGCACCGAACACGTCGCGGCCGGTGGGCACCAGCGTGCCCATGTACCAGTAGCGCTCGGTGACCTTGGAGTGCGGGGTGTCCGGCGGCACGGCGCCGGGTGTGGCGCCGGCGATCTGTTGACCGAGCAGGTCGTTGCCGGGTTGCAGGGCAGGGGGCGACTGGGTAGACATGAAAACCTTTCAGGAATCGGGCAGCAACAGGAAATCAGCGTGGGGATGCACCGGGGCTCAACTGCCGGCAATGCGGCTGTCGTGGCCGGCCCAGTACGGCGCCTTGAGCAGGTTGCGCTGCACCTTGCCCGTAGCGGTGCGCGGCAGCGCCGTGGCGAACTCGATCGATGTCACCTTCTTGGTGCCTCCGACCTGCTCGCGGGTGTAGGCCATCAGTGCTTCGGCCGTTGCTGCAGCGCCCGGCTTGAGCACCACCACCGCCTTCGGTGTTTCGCCCCATTTGGGATGGGGAACGCCAAACACGCAGGCCTCGGCCACCGCGGGGTGGCTGGCCAGCGCGTCTTCGAGTTCGGTGGGCCAGATGTTGAAGCCGCCGGAGACGATCATGTCGTCCTTGCGGTCGACCAGGTAGACGAAGCCGTCGGCATCGAGGTAGCCCATGTCGCGGGTGAGGATGCTGCCGTCGGGCAGCGTGCGAGCGGCCGTGCCCTCGGGGTCGTTCCACAGCCCGCACATCGTCGCGCCGCCCTTCACCGCAATCTCGCCGATGGCGCCCAGCGGCAGCGCCTGGCCGTCCTCGTCGCGCACCGTGACCTCGATACCCGGCGTCGGCCGCCCCACCGAGCGCAGGCGTTTCAGCTCGGCCTCGCTGCCCTCGACCACGTGCTGGTGGGGCAGCAGCATGGTGATGGGCATGGCCTCGCTCTGGGCGTACATCTGGTGCAGCGTGTTGCCGAACACGCCGATGGCGGACTTCAGCGTGCTTGAGGCGATCGGCGAGCCCGCATACATCAGGCAGGTCAGGGCCGAGAAGTCGCGGCCGTGGCAGCTCGGGTCGGCCAGCATCTCGCGGATCATCACCGGTGCCGCCGCCGCATGGGTGATGCGCTGCGACTCCAGCAGGTCGAGTGTGCGCCGCGGCTCGAACGAAGGCATCGGCACCACGCAACCGCCCACGGCCAGCACGTTCCACAGGAAGGCGATGCCCAGGTGCGACAGCGAACACGGCACCAGGTAGCGCGTGCGCTCGTTCATCACCGGGATGACGGCGCGCAGCTCACTGCCGTAGCGGGCCCAGCGTTCGCCGGTGTGGAAGATGCCCTTGGGCCGCCCGGTGGTGCCGCTGCTGAAGCGCACGATGTGCACGTCGTCGTCGCGCACCGGTACCTGCGCGTCCTCGGCGCTGGCAGCGGCCAGCGCCGGGTCGTAGGCCACCGTGCCGGCCGGCGCGGGGCCGTCGTAGACGATCACGGCCTTGAGCCCCGGCAAATCGGCCAGCAGCGGCAGCACGCCGGCGGCGTACTTGGCCTGCACCAGCAGCACCCGGGCGTCGATCAGTTCGAGCAGGTAGCGGTTCACGCTGGGCGCGTGGTAGGTGTACAGCGTCGAGCGCACGAAGTTGCCCAGCGCACAAGCCGCTCCGTGTTCGACGGTCTCGAAGGCGTTGTCGCCCAGCGCCGCCACCCGGTCACCCGGCACTGCGCCGAGCGATCTCAGCACATTGACCAGCCGGCAGGCGCGCTCGAACACCTGGGCGTAGGTCAGCTCGCGGCCGTCGCACCACACCGCGGGGTGCTGGGCATACATCCACGCCGATCGGCGCATCGTGGTGGCTTGGATCATGGTCGACCGGTCTCCGATCTCGTCAGTGAGGTATGGGGTGGGCCAGTTATACGCGACGACGCAAGAGCGGCTTTGTGCGACGATACCGTATCGAAGTTCGATTTTATTATCGACCAGCCCGGCCCGCTACCTGCTTGCGCCGCAGGCGGCCGGCCTGGCCGTGCACCGTAGCCTGCGTCTGGAGCCCTCATGCCGTACGAAGACCTGTCCCGCCCTGTTTCGCCCACTCACTGAAGTCGCTTGCGTGGCATTTCGAACCAGAATTCGATAAGATGTCGACGGATGTTCCCCCGTACCGAGACAAAGAGGTCAAGCCACATGTTGCCCACCAAGGAAATCGCGGCCACCGCCAGGCGCTGCCTGGATGCCTGGGAGGCGGGTCGCGTCGACGACCTGCTGGCCCATTACACCGAGGATGTCGTCTACAGCGACACCCGCACCAAAGGCAAGATCCAGGGCAAGCCGGCCCTGCGGCGTTACCTGGGCAAGCTGCTCGGTCGCTACGACCTGAAGTTCTTCCTGGTCGAAGGCCACCGCATCGAAGGCCATGACGGCGAATCCATGCTGTGGGAATGCGTCTACCGCCGCCGCCTGCCCGGCGGAGGGCTGAGCAACACCATCGTGCAGCAGCGCGGCATTTCTCTGTGCATGGTGGACGGTGACCAGGTCAAGCGCCACGAAGCCTTCATCGACCTGTCGGTGCTCGACAAACTGGAGAATGCCCAATGAACAGCGCAATGAACGCCCCGCTGCAACTGGCCCCGCCGCGGCTGAGCGATGAACACATCTTCGGTGCCACGCGTCACTGCATCGACATGTGGAACACGCTCGACCTCGAAGCCACGCTGAGCACCTACAGCGACGATGTCGTCTACTGCGACCCGAAGACCGGCCGCCGCATCATCGGCAAGGCGGCGTTGCGTCGCTACCTGCGCAAGTTCTTTGAACGCTGGGACATGCAGTTCACCGTGCTCGAAGACCTGCGCCTGGAAGGCCAGGACGGCCAGGTGGTGATCTGGGAATGCAAGATCTCGCGCCGCGAGGGCGGCCCGGCCCGTACCGTGCGCGGCATGGACATCTGCATGGTGCGGGGCAGCCAGCTGTGCCGGGACGAGGCGTTCATGGACACCTCGGTGCTGGCCGAGCTGATGAACCTGGATCCGGCCAGCCTCGCCACCGCCTAACGCGCGGCGGCATGGGTGCGCCAGGGCCTGCCGCTAAAGTCCTGCTCCATCGGCAACGATCGGTGCGGGGCCCGCGGGGCGTCTGCCGCCTGACCGCTCGTGCCCACCTCCCTCCTGCAGCGGCCCGCCCATGACCACGCGTACCTCGACGTCCACGAGCGCTCTCCCGAAGGCGCGCCCCTCACCCGCCAAGCGCCACAGCCTGCCACCGCCGGGCGCGAAGAAGTCCGAAGCCACCCGGCTGCGCATCCTCGATGCTGCGGCCTATGTGCTGAGCCAGGAAGGTTACGCCGGCACCAAGCTCACCGACATCGCCCAGCACGCCAAGCTCCGGGTCTCGACGCTGTACTACTACTTCGAGTCCCGCGAGGCCCTGGTGCTCGACGTGCTGCTGAGCGGCAGTGCCAGCGTGCGCACCCATGTCGAAACGGCGGTGGCCCAGCTGCCACCAGGCACTTCGGCGGTCGATCGTGTCTGCGCCGCGGCCGAAGCGCACCTCCGCTATGTGCTGGAGATCTCGCACTACACCGAGGCGTCGGTGCGCAACACCGGGCAGCTGCCGGCCCATATGCGTACCGCGGTCGACAAGGAGCATTCACTGTACGGGCGCTTCTGGCAGAGGCTGATCGACAGCGCCGTCGGCTCCGACGAGGCCTACCGCTCGCCCACCCAGCGGCGCGCGCTGTGGCTGCTGATCGTCGGTGCGTTGAACTCGACGGTCGAATGGCTGGCGCCGTCGCGGGCCTCGGTCGACCAGGTGGTGCAGACCGCGCTCACCCTGACGCGCCGCGCCATCGGCGCGGGGTGAGGCGATCGGCGCCGGCGTGGCGGCCGCGCCGCGTCAGGCCGGGTCGTCGATCAGCGATTCCGACCCGGAGCCGGACATCTCTTTCATCATCGACCGTGCGGTGGCGGCGCAGTCCAGGGCCACCGACTCGCGCAGGTAGGCCATCAAGGCGCGATGGGCCGTCTCGAAGGCCGGGTCACGCCGTGCGGCCGGCACCGACGCCAGCTGGTCGATCAAGGCGACGATGGCCTCATCGGCCCGCTTGCGCTGCGCCAGCGGGTCGGTCGACACCGCCGCCGATGGCGGCTCGACCTCAGGCCCGAGGCCAGTGGTGCGCAGCGTGGCGAACAGTTGCTGCTGCGCCGCGACCTGGCTGTGCTGCAAGGCATTCGACCAGCCGCCCTGCAGCCGCAGGTTGTTGAGGATGTAGATGGCCGCATTGAGCTGCACGCCCGCGGTTTCGTTCGCCAGGTGCGGGGCCACCTGGGCCCGCAGGCTTTGCACCACGGCACCCAGCAGCCTGTCCCATTCATTGATCATTCGTCGCGCTCCAGCACGTCCAGCACTTCACGCAGCACCTGTGGCACGCCGAAGGACAGCGTGCCCATGCGCAGGTCGGTCGAGCGGCCGGCCTCGAAACAGTCGGTGGCCCAGAGGTTCATCGCGACGATCTTCACCAGTGACAGCACCTCGTAGTACTTGACCGCGAAGCGGTTGACGCGGCGGCCCGACAGGGCCTCGTACTGCGCGTACAGGTCCTCGCGGCTCAGCAGTCCGCAGATCAGGCCCGTGCCGCCCTGCACCATGCGCAGACAGGCCCAGCCTAGGTCTTCATGCGGGTCGCCCAGGTGCACCATCTCCCAGTCGAGCACGGCGGTGATGCGGCCGTCCTGCTCGAGGTAGTTGCCGGAGCGGTAGTCGCCATGCACCAGGCACACCGTGTTGCTGGCGGGTGCATGGTCGTGCAGCCAGCCGAGCGCGTAGTGCAACAAGGGCAGGCGGCGCGATTCGCTGATGTCGATGCGGCGCTGCCAGTTCGCCAGCTGGGCGTGGGCCGCGCCCGCCGCGCTGACCCGCTCCAGTGCCGGCAGGTCGTGGCGCTGCCAATCCCACGCATGGATGTCCACCAGCGTCCTGACAAAGGGGTCGGCCATCGGACTCTTCGACGGCGGGGCGGCTTTGTCCTGGCGTCGCGCGAACGGGATGCGGACTTCGCCCGGCATCTTGCTCAGCACCAGGAAGGGTGCGCCGATGACGGCGGCATCGTCGCTGGACCACAGCACGTCGGCCACTGGCACGCCGCTGCCCTGCAGCGCACGCAGCACCTGCGACTCGGGCCCGGTGGTGTACGGCGCCAGCAGGCCGGCGGGCTCGCCGAGACGCAGGATGGCTTCCTGCGCCGGGCCCGTGCCGTTGTCCAGCGTGATGCCGTAGGTGGTCCAGGAGAAGCCGGCGGTGTAGCGCCGCACCAGGCGCACCTGGCACGGCCGACCGGTCTGTGCCTGCACATGGCGGCCCAGGCCAGCCTCGATCTCGTTCTGCAGTGGAAGGGTCACAGGGGTCGTTAGTGAGAGGTCAGTGCCGCTCGGCCGCCCGAAGGCACTGACGTGCCCCGCGGGCTTCGAAGAAGCCCCTCAAGGGGCTTGGGGGCAGCGAACGGAGTGAGCGTGGGGGCTGTCAATTCACGCGCCGCTTGTGGTCTTGCCAGAACGGCTCACGCAAGGGCGGCTTGGTGATCTTCCCGGCAGCGGTCTTGGGCAGCGGTTCGGTGCGGATGTCGATGGTGCGCGGGCATTTGTACGGCGCGATCAGCGCGCGGCAGTGGGCGATCAGCGTGGCAGCGTCCAGCGCGGCGGGGTCGGCCACCACCACGACGGCATGCACCGCTTCGCCCCACTTCTCGTGCGGGATGCCGATCACGGCGCATTCACGCACGGCGGGGTGCTTGTGCAGCGCGTTCTCGACCTCGGCCGAGTACACGTTCTCGCCGCCGGAGACGATCATGTCCTTGACCCGGTCGACGATGTAGACGAAACCTTCGTCGTCCATGTAGGCGGCGTCGCCGGAATGCATCCAGCCGCCGCGCAGCGCGTGGGCGCTGGCGTCGGGGTCGGCCCAGTAGCCCAGCATGATGTTGTCGCCGCGCATCGCGATCTCGCCCACCTCGCCGCGCGGCGCCTCGGTATCGTCCGGCCGCACGATGCGCAGCTCGCACACCACCGAAGCCCGGCCGCACGACAGCCGCCGGCCGGCGTGTTCACCGTCCAGCGCGTGGTAGCGCCAGGGCAGCGTGGTGGCCATGCCGGCGGTTTCGGTCATGCCGTAGGCGTGCGTGAAGGCCCAGCTGGGCAGCTTCTCCATCGCCTTCAGCACCAACGCTTCCGGGATGGGCGAGCCGCCGTAGATGCAGCGCTGCATGCTGGTCATGTCGTACTGGTCGAAGTCTTCATGCGCCAGCAGCATGTTGACCATCGTGGGGATCAGCACGGTGCTGTTGACCCGGTGCGCGCTGATGGCCTGGAGCACCGGCAGCGCATCGAACTTCGGCAGCATCACGTTGGTGCCGGCGCAGGCGGTGGTGTACCAGACGTAGGCGGCGCCGGACAGGTGGAACAGCCCGCCCACGTGCATGTGCACTACCGGCTCCTCGCCCGGTGGCAGCGCCGCTATCCAGCTCATTGCCAGGCAGAAGGCGTTCTTGTGCGACAGCATCACCCCCTTCGGGAAGCCGGTGGTGCCGCCCGTGTAGAAGATGGCGTAAAGGTCGTCGCCCTGGCGCGTCGATTCATCGGCGGCGGGGGCGGCCCGAAGGGCCGACGCCAGGTCCAGCAACGCCGGCGGCGCGGCGTCGTGGCCGATGTAGACCACCGAGCGGATCTCCGGGCACTGCGCCTTCAGCTCGGCCGCCATGTGGGCGAAGCTTTCGTCAACACAGAGCACCTTCGCGCCCGAGTGCTGCAGCGCGTAGACGTTCTCTGGTACGGCCCAGCGGATGTTCAACGGCACCACCACGCCGCTGGCCCACGGCACGGCGAACAGCAGCTCCGCATAGACGTCGTTGTTCATCGCCAGCACGGCGACACGGTCGCCCGGCTCGATGCCCTGGGCCTGCAGCACCGCGGCCATGCGCGGCACACGCTCGGCCATGGCGGCCCAGGTGGTGCGCCGGCTGCCGGAGCGCACGCCGTCGCGTTGCGGGAACATGCGGGCGGCCCGCCGGAGAAATTGCGTGATCTGCATCGGTGCGTGCGTGCGCCCTCGGAACGGCGGGTTTGCCTGGGTCAGCCTTGGCGGGCCAATTCTGCCGCCAGCGCGGCGGGGCCGGCATTGGAGACGCCCCAGGTGCGCAGCAGCGATTCCGAATCCCAGTAATCGGCATGGGTCTGGATCTGGCCGGCAGCGTTCACCGTGCAGATCGAGATGCCGGGGATCGACCAGGGCGTGCCGTCCTGCGGGCTGTGCGCGCCGTGCAGGCGCAGCGGGCCGTCGTTGTTGCCGTCCCACATCCACTCGGCGGCGAAGCCGCGTTCACCGGCGACGAAGTTGGTGAAGGTGACGGTGCACTTGGGCGAGAAACGCAGGTACACCTTCATGAAGCGACCCAGCATTTCGGGGCCCTTGACGGTGACGTTGGAGGCCTTGTCGGTGTACTCGCCGTCGGCAGCGTAGAAGGAGATCAGCGTGTCGCGGAAGCCCCAGGCGGCACCGTAGTTCTTGAAGAAGTCGGGGTGGCCATAGGGAACGACGGGGGGGGCGACCAGGGTGGATTGACTCATGAACGGCTCCGTATGAAAATCGAATTTGATTACGAAATATTAACCCGATCGGCAAGCCCCTGCAACCCTGCCCGTGACGGGTGGAACTACCGAGTACCGGACCTGGAGACAACCACGTGAACCCCGCCACCATCATCCGCCGTTCAGCCGCCATGTACGCAGGCAACGTCGCCGTCTGGTTCGAAGGCCGCGAGCAGACCTACGCCCAGATGTTCGGCCGCGCCTGCCGCCTGGCCAATGTGTTGCGAGCCCAGGGTGCCCAGCCGGGCGACCGCGTCGCGGTGCTGGGCGACAACGCCTTCGAGTCGGTGGAGCAGGCGGCCGCCTGTGCCCTGGGCAACTACCCGCGTGCCACGCTGTACACCTACAACCAGCCCAGCGTGAACCGCTACCTGCTGGAGGTCACCGGCACCAGCATCCTGGTGGTCCAGGCCAAGTACCACGCGGCCCTGGCGCCGCTGCTGGAGGGGCTGCCCAACCTCAAGGCCGTGATCGTGTACGACGGCGAGGCCACCAGCGGTGCGCTGGCCTACGAGCAAGTGCTGGCCGATGCCAGCCCGCAGGACGTGGACGTGCCGGTGGCCGACGACGACGTGCACATCATCCGCTTCAGCAGCGGCACCACCGGCAAGCCCAAGGGCATCTACCACTCGGTGGCGCGCTGGCAGCAGTACAACAACGAGTGGCGCTGGGTCACGCCGATGCTCGACGAAACCACCCGCTACCTCACCCCGACCGCGCTGGCGCACCTGGGCATCGCGCTGCTGTGGGGCGTGCTGATGGTGGGTGGCCGCGTCGTGCCGATGCCGCAGTTCAACGCCGCCCGCACGCTGGAACTGATCGAATCCGAACGCATCACCCATGCGCCGGTGGCGCCGGTCATGATCCGCGAGATGCTGGCCGACCCGAGCTGCCGCACCCGCGATCTGTCATCGCTGCAATGCCTGATGTACGCCGGCTCGCCGATTGCCTCGAACACGCTGCGTGCAGCCATCGAGGTGTTCGGCAAGACCCTGCACCAGCTGTATGCGCAAAGCGAAGCCATGCCAGTCAGCATGCTGCTGCCGCACCAGCATGTGCTGGGTGGCAGCGAGGCCGAAACCCGCCGGCTGCGTTCGGTGGGCCGGCCCAGCGCGAACGTCATGGTGACGATCCGCGACGATCAGGGCAACGTGGTGCCCACCGGCACCATCGGCGAGATCGCTGCGCATGGCCCTTCGACCATGTCCGGCATCTGGAACGACCCCGCCGGCACGGCCGCGCGCACGCTACCCGACGGCAGCATCCTCACGCGCGACATGGGCTACCTGGACGAAGACGGCTTCATCTACCTGGTCGATCGCAAGGACGACATGATCGTCTCGGGCGCCTACAACATCTGGCCCACCGAGCTGGAGGAGGCGCTGTCCACGCACCCCGCGGTGGCTGAATCCTGTGTGTTTGGCGTGCCCGACGAGAAGTGGGGCGAAACGCCGCGCGCCGTGGTGGTGTTGCGCCCCGGCGCCCAGGTCACGGCCGACGAACTGTTGGCGCACACCCGCAACGTCGTGGGCGGCGTCAAGAAGATCACCTCGATCGAGTTCGTCCCGGCGTTGCCTCGCACCAGCACCGGCAAGGTCATGCGCGCATCGCTGAAGGAGCCGCATTGGGCCGGGCGCACCAGCCGCATTGCCGGCAGCTGAGTGAAGCGACGCTGAGGCGGGCTGGGATTCTTCCGCACTGCGGAAGGATCCCAGCCGGTGGTGGACGTTGCCGGCGGCGGCGTCTAGCGTACGGGGCAGACGATTTGCTGACCCACATTGCCGGACTACCACCATGGACTTCAACCTATCCGAACAAGCCGAGAGCATGCGGCGCGCCACGCGCGAGCTGGTCGACGACCTGCTGAAGTACGAACCCGAGTTCCATGCCACCGGCGTGGTGCCGCCTGCGGTGGACCAGGCGCTGATGAAGGGCGGCTATTACGGCCTGACGATCAGCGAAGAGTACGGCGGCATCAACTGCGAGAAGGTCACCAGCGGCGCCATCCAGCTGGAGATCGCGCGCATGCCGCCGCAGTTCTGGCCGCTGATTCGCTCGTCCGCCGGGCCGACGCCGCATGCCATCCAGGCCCATGGCTCCGAGGCGCAGAAGCGTCGCTGGCTGCCCGAGATCGCCGCCGGCACCAAGCGGGTGTCGGTGGCCATCACCGAACCCGGCGGCGGCTCCGATGTGGTGGCCATGCGCTCCAACGCCGTGCGCAAGGGCGACCGCTGGGTCATCAACGGCACCAAGACCTACATCTCGAACGCCAACAAGGCCGACGTGATCGGTGTCTTCGCCTACACCGACCGCAGCAAGGGGCGCGACGGCATCTCGATGTTCCTGGTCGATGCCGGCACCAAGGGCCTGCGCATCAGCCCGCCAATGCAGACCATGGGCTGGATGGTCGACGGCCTGTTCGAGCTGTCGTTCGAGGACTGCGAGATCCCGATCGAGAACCTGGTCGGCGAAGAAGGCAAGGGCTTCTACTACGCGCTGGACGGCCTCAACGAGGCCCGGCTGAACGTGGGCTGCCAGGCCATCGGCGGTGGCGACATCGCGCTGGAGCACGCGCTGCAGTACGCCAAGGACCGCGTCACCTTCGGCGTGCCGCTGGGCAGCCACCAGGCGGTGCAGCACATGCTGGCCGACATGGCCATCGACCAGCATGCCGCCCGCCAGGTGCTGATGGAGGCCTTCTGGCGCTACGAGCGCGGTGAGGACGTGCGGCTGAAGTCGTCGATCGTGAAGGTGTTCTGCACCGAAGCGGCCAACCGCACCGCCGACCGCGCGGTGCAGATCTTCGGCGGCGCCGGCTACATCCGCGGCATGGTGGCGGAGCGGGTCTACCGCGACCTGCGTGTGCTGCGCATTTACGAGGGCGCATCCGAGATCCACCGCAACATGATCGCCAAGCAGCTGCTGCGTTGAACCCGCCCGCGCCGAGCCGGCCAGCGGCCGGCCACTTCCCCTCGGGCGACCCGGTCACGCATGCGCGTGCACTGCCTTACGCGCGTGCGCTCGGCCTGCATTGGCAGGATGTCGGTCCGGCACGCGCCGGCCTGCGCCTGCCCTTCAGCGATCGCGTGGCCGATGCGCGCCGCGGCACGGTGCACCCGTTGGCGCTGCTGGGCCAGTTGGACCAGGCCTGCAGCGCCGCGGTGTTCGCCGGCCTGGAACAGCCCGCGCTGATTGCCACGCTGGACCTGCGCGTGGACTACGCCGCGCCGCCGGCGCCGCAGGGCGAACTGCTCTGCACCGCCCAGACCACCTACATGGACGCGTCGACGGCGCTGGTGCGGGCCCACGCGGTGTGTGTGAGCAGCGGCGCCACGGTGGCGTATGCCAGCTCGGCCTACGCGATCGGTGCGCATCCGGGCATGCGCGACCGCGAGGCGACGGTGCGGCAGGACAGCTTTGCGCCCGACCCGGCCGAATGGGCGCCGCACGACAGCTTCGAACAGATGATCGACCTGCAGCGCGATGGCGATGGCTGGGTCATGCCCTTTCACCGCCGGCTGGTCGGCGCGGCGTCGTTGCCGTCGTTGCATGGCGGCAGCACCGGCGCGGCCATGGCGCTGGCGGCGGTCGACCTGGTGCGCGGCCAGTGCCCGCCAGTGCCGGCGCTGCGTTGGCTCGGCCTGTCGGTGCGCTACCTGCGC
>JBDTQF010000031.1:0-23159 GCA_039932275.1 Burkholderiales bacterium | reverse complement strand
CGACCATGGCAAGACCACGCTGGTCGACCAACTGCTGCGCCAGAGCGGCACCTTCGCCGAACACGAGAAGGTGGTCGACACCGTGATGGACAGCAATGCCATCGAGCGCGAGCGCGGCATCACCATCCTGGCCAAGAACTGTGCGGTGAGCTGGGAGGGCACGCACATCAACATCGTCGACACCCCGGGCCACGCCGACTTCGGTGGCGAAGTTGAGCGCGTGCTGTCGATGGTGGATGGCGTGGTGCTGCTGATCGACGCGCAGGAAGGCCCGATGCCGCAGACCCGCTTTGTCACGAAGAAGGCGCTGGCGCTCGGCCTCAAGCCCATCGTCGTGGTGAACAAGGTCGACAAGCCCGGCTCCAAGCCGGATGCGGTGATCAACGCCGCCTTCGACCTGTTCGACAAGCTCGGCGCCACCGATGAACAGCTCGACTTCCCGGTGGTCTACGCATCGGGCATCAACGGCTGGTCGTCGATGGAAGAGGGCGCACCGGGCGAGCAGTGGGGCCCCGACATGTCGGCGCTGTTCAACACCGTGCTCAAGCATGTGCCGCCGCACGCCGGCGACCCCACCGCACCGCTGCAGCTGCAGATCTCGGCGCTCGATTACTCCACCTTCGTTGGTCGCATCGGCGTGGGCCGTATCAACGCGGGGACGCTCAAGCCGATGATGGACGTGCTGGTGATGGAGGGCACGGACGGCAAGAGCGTAAAAGGCCGCGTCAACCAGGTGCTGACCTTCCAGGGGCTCGACCGCGTGCAGGTGACCGAGGCCGGCCCCGGCGACATCGTGCTGATCAACGGCATCGAGTCGCTGGGCATTGGCGTGACCGTCACCGACCCGGCCAACCCGCAGCCGCTGCCCATGCTGAAGGTCGATGAACCAACGCTGACGATGAACTTCTGCGTCAACACCAGCCCGCTGGCCGGTCGCGAAGGCAAGTACGTGACCAGCCGGCAGATCTGGGATCGGCTGCAGAAGGAGCTGCAATCTAATGTGGCGCTGCGCGTGTCTGAAACCAGTGAAGACGGCATCTTCGAGGTGATGGGTCGCGGCGAACTGCACCTGACCATCCTGCTCGAGAACATGCGCCGCGAGGGCTACGAGCTGGCCGTGAGCAAGCCGCGGGTGGTGTTCCATGACGTCGGCGGTGTCAGGCATGAGCCGATCGAGCTGGTCACTGCTGATGTGGAGGAGAGCCACCAAGGCGGCGTGATGCAGGCGCTGGGCGAGCGCAAGGGTGAACTGGTCAACATGGAGCCGGATGGCCGCGGCCGCGTGCGCCTTGAATACCGCATCCCGGCGCGGGGCCTGATCGGCTTCTCCAACGAGTTCATGAACCTGACCCGCGGCTCGGGGCTGATCAGCAACATCTTCGACGGCTACGAGCCGCACAAGGGCGACATCGCCAGCCGCAAGAACGGCGTGCTGATCTCGATGGATGCGGGCGAGATCTTCACCTACGCGCTGGGCAAGCTGGACGACCGCGGCCGCATGTTCGTCAAGCCGAACGACCCGGTGTACGAGGGCATGATCGTCGGCATCCACAGCCGCGACAACGACCTGGTGGTCAATGCCACGCGCACCAAGCAGCTGACCAACTTCCGCGTCAGCGGCAAGGAAGACGCGATCAAGATCACGCCGCCGATCGAGTGCACGCTGGAATACGGCGTCGAGTTCATCGAGGACGACGAACTGGTCGAGATCACGCCCAAGAGCATCCGCCTGCGCAAGCGCCACCTGAGCGAGCACGACCGCAAGCGGGCCTCGCGCGACAGCGCCTGACCGGCCCGGTCTGCGTGCCCTCGGTGGGGGATGCCGAGGGCCGAAACACCTCGTCACATTTGAGGGCGGGTTGAGATACATTTCGACACTGTTGCCGGATTTACGGTTTCGGGATCGATCTGTTGAAACTCTCTGCCCCCTTCACAAGTGCCCTCGACGGCGGTCCCGCTACCCGGGGTCGGTCTGTGGCCTGGCCCGCACCGGCGATCAACCGCACGGCGCTCAAGCCGGCCGTTCCCGCCAATCCCTCCGTTTCCCAGCGTCGGTACCCCCATGTGCCGGCGGATCTGGTCGATTCCCGGCTCGACCAGCAGGGGCTTGGCGACCAGGCGCTGGACGGCCAAGCCGCATTTTTCGGTCCGATGACGCGACCCTTGTTCGGGTGCTACCACCCACCTGAACCAGGGATTGAACGCGATATCGCGGTGTTGCTGGTGAGCGCGCACGGGGCGGAGGAACTGTCGGCCTCGCGCACCCTGCGCCACCTCGCGGTGGACTTGGCGGGCGCAGGTCTGCCCACCCTTCGGTTCGATCTGGACGGCTGCGGGGACGCTGCGGGCGACGATCTCGACCCTGGCCGCGTACCGGCCTGGCTGGCTTCCATCGGGACCGCGATCGATGCCCTGCGGTCGCACAGTGGTTGCCGGCGCGGCGCCCTGGTGGGGTTGCGGTTGGGTGCGCTGCTGGCCGCGCAACTGGCCCGCGCCCGGCCCGACGTGGTGCTGTGGGCCGGCGTGGCACCGGTGGTCAGCGGACGCCAGTACCTGCGCGAGCTGCTGGCCCTGGGGGCCCTGCACCCGGCCCAGGGCACCGTCAACGATGCCGAGCCGTTGCTGGAAGCCGCTGGCTTCGCCTACACCCGCGCCACGCGCGAGGCACTGGCGCCATTGGGCCTGGAGGCCCTGGTCACGCCGGTGCCTGGCGCGCGGCAAGGCAACGAGGTGGGCCTTGATGCGCTGCGGCTTCACATCTTCCAGCGCGACGAGATGCCCGTGCCCGCCCGCGTACTGGCACCGTTGCACAGCGGTGGCTCGACATTGACGGTGCACGGGTTCACCGGCTTTGCGGCCATGATGGATCTGCCCCATGCCAGCCAGGTACCCCAGGCGCTGCTGGCGCAGTTGCGCCACTGTCTGCTGGCGGCCAGCGCGCCGGCGGGGGCTATGGCGCCGCCGCCGCGAGGCCCGCGATTCGGGCGCATGCAGGCCCGCTGGGATGCCATCGTGGAGCGGGTGGTCCAGCCGCTGTCCACCGCGACGGGGCCGGCGGGTTTCGGCGTGCTGAGCCTACCCGGCGCCGGGCAGCCGATGCGTGGGTCGGTGCTGCTGCTCAACGCCGGCGCGATCCGCCACGTCGGACCCAGCCGGCTGCATGCCAAGCTGGCGCGCCGCTGGGCGGCCCGAGGCATGGCAGTGCTGCGCCTCGATCTCAGCGGGCTGGGTGAGAGCGCCCCTCAGCCAGGCCAGACTGACAACCAGGTTTATTCCACCAGCGCCGTGGCCGAGGTCGTCGAGGCCGCGCGGTGGCTGGCTTATCACACCGGCATCGAACGCTGCCAGGTTGTTGGGCTGTGCGCTGGGGCGTACCACGCCCTGCAAGCCGCGATGGCAGGCGCGGCGGTCGAACAGGTGGTGGCCATCAACCCGTTGGTGTTTCACTACGACCCGGCCGTGCCGATCACATCGCAAGCGATGAATGCCTACCAGGCCGGCTCGGTCGCCGCGGTGTTGTCCGGCGGCTGGCGCGACGCCGGCCTTTGGCAGCGGGTCTGGCGAGGCCAGCTGCCGTGGGCCAAGGTCAGCGGATTGCTGGCGGGCTACGTCCGCGTGCGTTTGCTGCGCTGGCTGCAGTCGATGGGTTGTGCGGCGGCGCGGCTGGTCGGCAAGACGCGCCCGTGCGATCTCGGCGCACACCTAGAGGCCCTGGCGGCGCGGCAGGTGCAGATGAGCTTCGTTTTTGCCACCGGTGAACCCGGGCCGCAACTGTTGGCCCAGCTGGGTGGCCGCCGTGTGCGCGTGCTGGAGCGTACGGGCGCGCTGCGGCAGCAGTTCATTGCGGATGCCGATCACACCTTCACCCGCCATGCCGCGCGGCAGCGGCTGATGGCGACGCTCGACCAACTGGTGCTGCCCGACACTGCGCCGGACGCGACGGCGGGCGCATCGCCGCGGACCACGCAGCGATAATCGCGGCGATGTCTGCCGCACCCTGGCGGCTGTCGGTGGCACCGATGATGGATTGGACGGATGCTTCTCTAAGCTGTTGATACAGCAGTGGAAATCTAATATCCAGCCGACCAGTTGCAGATAATCACAGTTATGGATTGTTCATTCTGATCGCAGTTGCAACTTGCGATAGAGCGGATGAATCGGGTCAACTGTGGTTGGTCGAACGATGGCCACGCCTGGGCTGCGAAACCACCTGGCCTGGGGTCGTCAGCCGGCCGAGCTGGTGTCCGGGCTGGAGTTGGTGCGGACCATCTCCGCGAGCTGGCGCCAGCCCGTCGGCAGGTGACAATTCTCCGGTGCGTCCAGGAAGAGCGGCGCGATGTCGATGTCCAGGTAGCCGGCCAGGCCGCAGCCAATGCGCGTCACCTCGAACTCCAACTGGGGACGGCTTGCCGCGTAGCGGATAAATCGGCTCACGCTGCATGCAATGGCCACAAGGGGTCGCGTGCGCAGGTCGCCACTCTTGGTTGGGATGGCGTAGCTGTTGCCAGTCCGACCTTCACCGACGCCGTAGGCGGCGCCGTGGTTTATGCGCGCATGCAACGCGGCACCCTTGCCGTGGCGGCCAGCCAGGTTGGAGCCGAACACGAAGATCTTCCGTGGCATCAGCACCGCCCCTCAATGAGGTCGTCCATGCAGCCCAGGCAGATGCGGTACTCACCCCAGAAGCTGCCATCCACGAACGCGCGCTCATGGCGGTAGTGGTCGCCAGCCTGAATGCCGTGATCCTGCTTGCCGCCCAAGCCGAAGCACAGGTGGTTCTTGCGGGCTTGGCGGAGGGTCACGGTCCGGCACTTCAGGTCGGACTCGTCACCCCAAAACGGGTCGGTGGAAACGTAGGCTTCGCCGTGCCGTCGATGCGGCGGCAACTTGGCCAGCGCTCGGTCAAGCGCCGCCCTCAGCTGTTGTTCTCGTGCGCCCTTGTCGGCGCCCGCGTCAGTTCTGCGGCTCATGAGTCGCCAGGACTGTGGCCGTCTTCGGCAGGCCGACGTGCCGGCGCACCGCGGTCGGCCTGTCGACGTCCGATGACACAAACACCCCGAAGGTGTCGCCGCTGAAACTGATTCTGGTGACCGTCGGCGCACCGCACGGCATCTTGCAGTCAAGCCACATCTGCACGGCCTCGATCATGGTCGCCAGGTTCAGGCGGAGCTCGTTGTTGCCCTTCATGGAATCCCCTTGATGCAAGCCTACCGGTCGGTGCCTGCGATGCTGTCCGCGATGGTGTAGCTGAGCCAGAAGGGCCAGAGCGCCGCCTTCGGCGCCCCTTCGGCGAACGTGGGCCCGCCGAGGCGGCACAACACGACATCCCTCGGTAGCCCGTTGGTGGCGCGGCACTCGACGTCGCGTCGTCGCATCGCAGTCTCGCTCTGAACCATTGCAGGCCCGAAGCAGACGATCGCCATGGCCACGTAGACGCCAAGCGCCCAAGCAGGCCAATTCGTGCGGTTCATGTTCATTCGATCTCCCAGTTGAAGAGGGCGGCTGACTTGAAGACCCAGGGCTTCCGCCCGGGCGCATCGGCCAATGCGCCGGCTTGCTTACCGTCAGGGGTTGTGCCTCTCCCACAGGGCGCGCCCAGCCTCGGCTGCGCTGTCGATATAGGCGCCGAGCGCCTCACACGTCACCATCACCGGCGACTTGCGACTGGACGTCAGCCGCAGCGTCGGCACCGGCAGCTCGTGCTTGGTCGCACGGCGCATCGCCTCTTCGTAAGAGATGCCGAAGTAGCGCTCGCAGATCTCCGACAGCGGGATCACCGGCGCCTTGTGGATCGACATCAGGGCGAGGGACGAGATCATGCGGCGCGCGCCTTCTTCTGCTTCGGCAGCGGGTACAGCTCCTCCGACACCGTCTTGATGACGGTCAGCTTGCGGCTGCGCATGAAGTAGCCGATCGCGTTCTGGACCTTCAGGAAGGTGTCGCGCCACACCGCATTGCGCGAAGACTCGGCGGCGCGCTGCAGCAGGTAGTTGCGCAGCGCGATCGCGGCCGACTCGTGCTCGCCATTGCTGAAACCGCTCGAGAGCACGTCGCAGAACCGGTGCAGCCGGTCCGTGTCGGCCTCGCTATACCAGGCCCTGGCCACCGCGCCCAAGACCACCGCATTGCGCAGGAACTTGCCCTTCGGGCCGTTGGCCATGGCCCACTGGCAGGCCTCGCGGTGAGACTCGACCCACGCCAAGCGCTCGGCCGAGGAGGGTGACCCCTGGGCGTAGCTGCCAGTGGCCACCGCCCGGGTCACGCCCAGCAGCTCGTTCGACAGGCCGCGATCCGCGCCGCTGATGCGGGCGTTGTCGACAAGGGAGCGGCCCAGGCCTGTGTCGATGTTCAGGCCATCCTCGCGCTTGAGTCCTCGAGCAATCGGCAGATTGACCGAGCAGCCCGATTCGATGATCGCGAACAGTCGATGCTGCCCGTCTGCCAGATCGCCATCCTCGTAGAACGAGATCGGCGTTGGGCAGGTGGTCCAGCGACCCGCCTTCATGTCGAGCGCGTACTTCTCAGCGACGCCCTCGCGCAGCTTGCGGTTGCTCTTGTTCTCGTTGAGCCACTGCTCGGCTTTGCGGGGCGTGACGACTTCGATGGCGATCTGCATGTCAGGAGATGATGGTGGCGTGGCTGGACTCGTAGGCGGCCAGAACAACCACCCACAAGACGATCAGCAGGGATGCGGCCTGCAGTCCATAGGCGCGCGCCACGCGCCGCAGCACCTTCTTGTCGTCGGCGGGGAGCGTGCGCCAGCCGACGTACATGCCGGCAATGGCCATGAGAATGAAGAAGGCGTGGCGCATGGCTGACTCGCTTGTTTGATGGGGTGAGTCTACAAACTATTTGTTATGCACACAACTGAAAGTTAGTTTTTAAGCGACAAAATGATCGCCTTCTGCTTGCGCTTGATCTCCTGCTGGATGTACCAAACCGCCTTGTGGAGGTCCTGCACCGCGGCGCCCTTCTCGTCGGCGCGCCACAGGTACTTCATGGCGTTGCCGATGTTGAAGCTCATGTGCTCGACAACATCAATGCACTCGATCCCAGAGGGATGGGAGTTGTAGTGCCGGGGGTGGTTGACCATCTCCGGCTCGCGGCGCCCGGCATCGGATGCGGTCGGCTCGGCCGGTGCGCCGGACGGAACTTCGGCCTCCTTGAGGTCGTGGGGCTCCTTTGGGGCCGGGGCAAAAGTTGTGTCTGCGTTGGGGCCCAGGCCCATACGGGCCACCATGAGTTCTGTTGGAAAGATCATCTTCACCTCCTCCGAAGAGCGGTTGGCCGCCAGCACCGGGCGCAATGCCACTTGCCGGCAGCGAGTTGCACACCCCCTTCTGGGATGGAGGGCTTGCTGCACTTGGTACAGGTCTTCAATGGCTGGGTGCTGGGACGGCTGCCCGCCAACTGAACGCCGCTGGTGGTGCGCACCGTCACGCCGCGGCCTCGACCCAGCCAGCCTTGTCGCACAGCGCGCGGATGCGCTTGGCGACTGTTTTTGGTGATGGGTTTTTCGAGTACTTATTCGGGCTGAACAGGAACTCCGACTCCCTGAGACTGATCCCGAAGAACAGTGCGCCAGCGTCATAGCCAATCAATCCGCTGTACTCGGGGAAGTCCTGCTTGTTTATGCGCAAACCGCGGCCAGCCAATGGCTCGATCGTCGCCGCCCAGCCCAGTGCACACGCTGCCGCTCCACACGATCGCATTTCTGCAGGAGTAATCCCCTTGCGCCCTCGCTTACTTGGCAGTCTCAGGCTGGCTGGCATGTACGCGGAGCCGCCGCAATAACGAACCCCGGCCCATCGCTCGATGTCGAAGACGCTGCGCGGCAACGTCTCCAGAAAAGCCGCCAACGTCAGTAGGCGGCCGGCTCCAGTTTTGTTCATGAAGATCTCCGCGGCCCGGGTCGGGTCGGCGCTGTGGTTACACCAGGTCCGACAGGTCCGCAGGGGCCCAGCCTTCGCGCTTGCCGATCTTTCCGCCCAGCAGGATCACGGGCGTGCCGTCCTGGTTCATCTTGTCGTCGTTCGCATCCAGCACGCGGCGGTCGCCCTCGGGCTTGTTGAAGCCGGCCATGTAGGCCACGCCGTTGCCGGTGACATCCATGTCGACCAGCGCATCGAGCGCCGCTTCACGGTCGAGGATGACGGCCTTGGCGTAGCCCTTCTTGATGTTGTCGGCCAGCGACTTGAGCACCGCGGAGACCTCCTGCATGGCGGCCGAGGTGATGCCAGTCGACGACTCCAGGGTGATGGTGTCCAGGAATTCCGTCATCTCTTCGAGGTGGCAGCCGATCTGCGTGGACAGGCCATCCGGGTTGGGGGTCTTGCCACAGGCGGCGAGCCAGGCGGCGGTGCGCTCGAAGTTGGTGGGGGTGGTGATCATGTTGCAGTGGTTGGTGGTGAAGGGTGGAGAGGTCAGCCGAGCATTCCGCTGTCGCGCTGGAGCAGGCCGCCGAGCGCCTCGATGAGGTCGTCGATCAGCTTGGACAGCTCGCCAGTGGTGATGGCGACGTCGGAGTCGAAGATCGCGAAGGCGTCGTCGTCCGGCTTGGCGGACTCGAACACGACGTCGAGCAGTTCGATGCGCTTGAGCTGGCCCTGGTCGGTCAGCACCATGGACACGCGCGAGTCGTAGGTGATGGCCAGCTGCGTCGGCAGCTTCGACTGGCGGATGTGGTCGCGGATCTCTTCGATGTCGAGCGGGTGGTGGCGGTAGCGCACCACCGCCTTCGATTCGTCGGTAGCCTTGAGGTCGAGTTCTCGATCGATGGTCAGGCCCGGCGAGGCCTCGCCAGCCATCAGCCAGTCAGTCATGGCGTTCGCGGGCGAGTTGACCGTTTCCAGCGGCAGAACCATGAGGCCATCGATGGCCTGCACCAGGCCCGTGACGGCGCCGTCGGCCTTGCCAATCGAGCTGGCATCGACAACCAGGCGGCTGGCGCCGATGTCGAGCCACACCCAGTGGCTGGAGCGCCGCGGGAAGGCGTGCACCAGCAGCTCCTGGATCGCCATCTCCTTCAGCTCCTTGCGCTGCTTGCGGCCGGGCTTGCGACCGGTCTCCGTCTCAACAGCCTTGGCCATCTCGTCAACGCGACTGGCGAGGATGGCAGGCGGCACGACCTTGGTCTCGATCACGAACTTCAGCAGCAGGTGGTTGCCGAAGACTTCGATCAGCTCATGGCCCTCGCTGCGCGGCGGCGCCCAACCGGCGGACAGCGCCTGGGTGGGTGCGCACGGCAGGAACTGCTGGCCATTGAAGGCCTCCAGCACCTGGCCGACGCTGAGCGGCATGTCCGTCTTGATGCAGTAGATGTTTGCGTTTTTGATCATGGTGTCTTGTGGGCGTTATTCGATGCGGTGAATGCGGGACCGGTAGCCGCCGATCTGGACGGGCATGCACTGGACACCAGGCTCGTCCTTCTTGAGCTCCGCGATGAGCTGGTTGACGCGCGCCGAGGTGATGCCCAGGAACCTTGCGATGTCGGCAGCCGTCCTGTGGCCCATCAGGCCGCGGACGGTCGTCCTGCGACGGCTTGCTTCGGCCTTGTCGACCATCCCGCGCTTGACGCTGCGAACGATGCGCGCAACGGCCGCCTTGCCGAGCTGCGACGCGACCGCGGCCGGCACCTCGACGGTGTCAAACCGGTGGGTTGGGTCGTCCTCGCACTCGCGAACATTGGCGAGCATCCCGTTACCGACGGCCGCCTGCGCCTTGAGGTGCGTGGGCTTGCCGCACACGATGCAGCGCAGGGCGGCGGTCTTCATGGCTGAGCAAGGCTTCCGGGTTGAACTTTGGTGTTCGCCTGATGGACTTCGTCGTGGTGCTGAGCACAGAGCCAAACCACGTCTAGCGGGCGGCTGTAGTCCGGGTGGTGACCCTCCGGCTTGCTGCAGCACTCCGGAAGAGCGCGCACCGGCCACGGCGTAACGCGTCCATCTCGAACGGCGTTGTTCAGTTCGACCTGGGCACGACGTCGCTCTGGGTGCTTCGCGCTCCAGCGCCGCGCGGCAGCGGAATGCGATTGCGCGTAGGCGCGGGTCTTCCGATACTCGGTGCGCGCTGCCACCCGGTGCGACATCGACCCGCGAGCCCGGTCGTAGGCGCGAACTGACTCTAGGTTCGCCTGCCTGCGCTGGCGAACTTGATCCTTCACGCATTCCTTGCAGCGCTTTGGCGACGAGACATAGAAGTCGGCCAGTGTCTTCACGGCTTGGCAGTGATTGCAGCGCATTTTTAGAAAGGGATGTCGGAGTCCATGGCATCCCAGCCATCACCAGCCCCGCCGCCAGCGGACCGAGGCGCAGAGCCGGCGCCGCCCCGTGCTTGCGGCGCTTGGCTCTGCGCCGGACGCTGCTGAGGCGCACGAGAGGCCTGCTGTCCAGCCTGGCCTTGCGTGCGCTGCTGGGGTGCCTGCCCGCCCTGACCCTCCTGCTTGGGGCCGCCAGCGAATTCGATCGCCGACACCGTGCCCGTGAGCTTGTGGCCGGAGGTGCCATCAGCCTTCTGGAACGTCTCGATGTGCGGGTCGTCCAGTGTCACAACGATGCCGATGCCCTTCAGCAGATAGGGCGAGAGGGCCTCGGCGCGTGGGCCCCAAAGGGCGCCATCGACCCACTGGGTCGGGCGATTGCCGTCCTCGCCCTTGCGGCCGTAGTTGAACGCCAGCGAGAGGTTGGTGATGGGTTTTCCGTCCGGCGTGTACCGGACCTCCGCGTCGCGACCGAGTCGCGCGTAACCGATGATCTGTGCCATGGTGGCTTCTTTCTGCCCTGTGGGCCTGGTATGAAACGGGTGAGGGCGCGCGTGGCGCCATGGAACTACTGGCGCGCAGGGCCCTTGCTGGCGACTTGGTAGGCCTTCTTCAGCTGCAGGTACATGCCCCGCTTGCTGTTCGGGCTGTTGACGCCGGTGGTCAGGCTTTTGGGCGCGGCCACGAGGTCAGTCTCCGGGTCCTCCAGCATCTCCTCGCGCGCCATGCGGCGGAGCTTCTTTGCGGTGCGGCCGTTCATGCTGCGGCCGCCTCACGCCAAGACAGCTTCGGCGACTCGTTGGCAGCCGGCGCGGCCGGTGTTGAGGTCACGACGGTCTCCCCGTACGGCGTGCGCAGCAGGCGCTCCAGCGCCTTCACACGACCAGCAAAGGCCCAGAGCTGCCGCTCCATGGTCTCGATGAAGTTGTCGTCGCGCCAGACGCGCTGGATGTACAGCTCGTTGCCGTTGTTCAGGCAAGCCAGGTCCGGCACACCCATGAGGAAGTCGCACCACTTGCGATGGGTGATCCACATGCCACCCTGCATCTGGTACATGTACTCGCTGATGTCACCAGTCTGGATGATGTGCAGCACCTTCAAAGGATCCAGCGGCACCTTGACCTCAATGAGCCCGTCGTCGCCAACGAAGCCGTCGGAGCTGTAGCCGAACAGCCGATCGTCGGTGAGAGCCACTCCAGCCTGGTCGACCATGACCCGCATGCGGGTCTGGTAACGCCAGCGCGCGAAGTCTTCGCCCTCATGGCCGCGCTCGGTGGCGAAGAACCGACCCTGCTGGCCTTGGTTGCCATACGGCTGGGCGCTGATGCGTTCGATGGCCTTGGTCATCGCGAGCTTCTGGCTTGCATCGCTTGGCTCACCGACCGGCAGGCCGGCGATGGCGCGCGCCACAACATCAGCCTTCGGCTTGGCCTTGTAGTCAGCCTTCTCCATCGCCTCCGCCTCGGAGCCGCCGGCCCGAATGACGTCGACGTAGATCGCCTGCTGCTTGGTCAGGCCGTTGACGGTGGACACGGCATCGGCAAAGGTGGACGCCGTGATCACGCCGCACCGACTCCTGAACCACTCCTCGGTGCCTTGTTCGCAATCGACGTAGATCATGCTGCCTTCCTTTCGTGCTCAAACGTGTTGCCGTCGTTGCGAAGCTCGTCGCGGCGCGCCCGGGCCGCGGCCTGCAGCTTCTCGCCGAGCTCGCGACCAGCGTCTCGAACCCGCTTGTCCGCCTGGTTGGCATAGCTCTTGGTGAGCTGCTCCAGTGCGGCGGAGAAGCGCTCGTTCAGGGTGGCCGCGGAGCTGCTGTCGCGGATCTTCACGATCCATCCGGACAGGTCGAACTCCGCCTCGTTGGCGGGGGCAGGGGGCGCCTCGAATGCGATGCCCTCACCGCCATCGGTGTTCAGGTAATGGGTGGCCAGGGCCAGGCGGTCGCATTTGGGCCAGAGCTTGGATGCCCGTTTCACGACCGTCTTCTTGTTCATCTCCGCCGGGTCGGTGACCCAGGGGCACTTCTTCTGCTCGGCGATGTAGGACTTCCACGCCTCCGACCGGTCGCGAATCGCATGGATCTCGTCGATGTTCATCACGTCGGTGAGGAAGTCGCCATCAGCGGTCTTCGCCACGACGTACGCCCCAACGACCTCGCCGCGATCTCGCGCGAAGGGGTCGAACCGGTGGGTCGGCGGCTTGTCGTAGCCGTTGAGCTGGAAGCCGTCCGCCTGTCGAACCACATCCGCCTGCACCCAACGCACTGAGCCGGAGGCGACGGCCAGGTCGGTCATGCCGATGTAGCTAATGTCCAGGCAGATCTTGCGCTTGCGTGGCAGTAGATATGCCTGCTTCTTGGCCGGGTTCAGCGAGATGCCGATGGCTGCAACATTGACGACCGAATCCACCAGCGACTGCCGGTTGGCCATGGCCACCTTCATCAGGTATTCGTTCGACCCCAGGATCTGGCACGCGAAGCCGGCCTCGCGTTCAAAGTTGATCGACTGATCGACCAGGGCTGCCTGGAATGCGTCGCGGCTGGCGTAGATGTCGCTGGTGATGACCTGCAGTGCGTTGCTCATGCTGCGCTCCGATTGAACAGCTCCATCAACCAGGCGGCAGCCGTGACGGTGGTGACCTTGAAGTGGCCGGCCACGACCTGGACAACCTCGGCGGCAGCCGGGCGCATCGGGACCGCATCTTCGACGGGTTGCTCATTGGTGGCGACCGCGTCGGGCGTCGCCGCAGCCTGTTCATCGGCTCGCTGCGCCGCCTCGAAAGCGGCTCGCTCGGCTGCCTCGAATTCGGCTTGCTCGGCTGCTGCCTGGGCCTGGATGGCCAGCTGCTCTGCGGCACGGCGCGCCTCGGCCCCGCGCGCCGCCGCAAGCTCGGCTTGGCGCTCAGCCTCGAAGGCGTCCTGCTGGCGCTTGAGCTCAACCCGCTCGGCCTGCAACTCATCGGCCTGGCGCTTGGCTTCGGCCTGCCGGGCGGCTTCCGCGGCGAGGCTCACCCGCTCTTGCTCGGCGCGCTTCTCGGTGGCGATGCGCTCGGCCTCAAGCACGGCCGCGTTGTACTCATCGCGCTGGCGGTTCAGCTCGGCCAGCTGTGCTGCGGCAAGCGCCGCCGCCTGCTCACGCTCGATCACCAAGGCCCGGCGCTCCTCTTCGAGTTTGGCGGCGGCCTGCTCGCGATCCTGGGCGGCATTGAACAGGTCCAGCAGCTGAGCGATCGAGCGATCGCGCACCGCCAGCGCCTCTTCAGTGAATTCACCGAACTCGGCCTCGCTGATGGTGGTTCCATCCACAACACCACCCAGCTCGTCGATCTCTTTGCTGGACATGGTGGCCGCGCGCACCGGTGCATCACTGATCTCGGTGATACGGACACGAATAGCGGCGGCGCGCTGGCGCTCCTGCTCTTCACGCTTCTTGCGTTCCGCCTCTCGACGGGCCTCATCGGCCTTGATCTGCGCGTCGATGGGCTCTTCGAGCAGCTTGATCTCCGCGGTGATGCGCTTGGCCTCGTCGTCGATCAGCTTGACCTGCGCCGCGAGAGGGGCCTTGAGGTCCTTGCGCACGCCGTCCAGCGAGGTGCGCAGCTTGACCAATTCCAGCCGGCCGGCGCGCGCCGCTTTGTCGCCCGCCACCGTGCGCATGTCGAACACCACGCCAGCGTATCGCTGCCGCAGGTCCGCGAGACCGGCCTCGGTGCGGTTGTACTCGGCGACCGCGCTGGTGGCGACCAAAGGGTGGAGAACGTCATCGGCGACGATGACCTCCTCAACTGCTTGTTCCATGTTGACCTCCTGTTGCTGTGTTCGCATGATACGAACTTACAGTTATGTGCGCAACAGAAAGTGTTGATATTGCGTAGTGAAAGTTACCCCACGGTTGAGGGGGTGGTGATTACGAGCTCGACTCCGCTTTCCGCCAGGGCGGCGCGGATGTCGATCAACTGCTCCATCAGCAATACGCACTCTGTGGTGCGGGCGCTCAGCCGGGCCGCCAGGTGTTCGTTTTCGAGCGCCAGTCGGCGGATGGTGGCCAACAGGCGATCCTCCTTGCGGGACGCTGTCACTTGCGGGTCTCCTGGATGCCGGCCACTCGCTCCGCCATCGCCGCCGCCTCGCGTGCAATCGACATGAGGGATTCGAGCCTTTGGTCAACGAGCGCCGGCCGCGGCACGCCCAGCTCCCAGACGCAGGACACGGGCAGACGGGCGATCCTGGTTCGCAGGTCGCGGCGGGTGTTGGCTTGGAAGGAGGTGTGCATTGCATCGCAGCGTTGTGGAGCTGCGATTGTCCCAAACAAACAGTTATGAGACAAACAAAAAGTGCAGTATCCATCGACTGGGCAGAGCGCCCATCACCAGATGGTCCCCGCTGCTTTCCCGGGGTGGTCCGCTGCTTGGCGCCAGCGTGAGCAGCAACGCACAGGAGGTTTTCCGTCGACGCCTGACGGAAGCCTCAGTGTACAGCGTGTTCAGCAGGGAACAAGCAGTTCGTCAGGGGCGCTTTGGCTTGATCGGCTTGATCGGCTTTGCGGCCGCGAGCCGAGGCTTGCTTGCAGCAATGGGGGCGGGAGGCGGCAGAGCAGGGGCGGGATCCTGAGACGGCTGCATGGCGTCGGCTGCAATCTGGGCGCGCAGATCGTGCGCCTCGTCCTGAGCTTTGCGCCTGGAGGCCACCTCTCCCTCGAGGAACCTGGAGAGCTGCGACATCAGCTGCTTGGCGTCGTGCGGCAGGCGGCAGATGCTCAGCAGCAGCTCAACATCCGTCGGATCGATCGAGCTGGCCGCGGTGGCGGCGCTTCCGGCCGGCGCGGCGCCTTCGGTCCAGTCCAGTTGAAAGGACAGCGCGACCTCAAGCAGCTTGGCCTTCCTTCGTGACGGGCTGCTTCGCCCACTCTCCCACCAGCGCACGGCAGTTTCTGAGACCTCAGAGCGGTTGGCCAGCTCTAGGGCCGACATCCCGAGCTTCTCTCGCCTTGAGCGGATCTGGTCCTTGATCTTCATGTTGTGCCCTCTAGGGTTCTCTGGCTTGAACTAATTGTTTGACGGACTAACAGAAAGTTCGATAATCGAATCGTTCTTGAGCAGCTGCCTGCTGCGCACATTGTGTAGTAACGCACAACCAAATCAAGAGAAAAGGTTCAGTTATGAAGACAAAGTACACGTCCATAGTACGCCGCAATGGGGGATGTCAATGAGATACATCAACGTGCACGGCGAGCCTGTAAACGTCGATGCAACAGGCCCAAAGAAGTCGACAACCAAGAGGGCGGAGCCGCTCAACGAGTTCCACAAGGGCTTCGCGGTTCTGGGCTTCAGCCCGGCGCACCTGGCGGCGGCCGAACAGGAGCATGCCCACAAGGCCGCCGAGGCCAAGCGAAATGGCCGATCGCTCCAGCCCTGGAGCGAGGAGGCCTACATGCGCCTCAACAAGCCGAAGAAGGTGCGCAGCAAACCCTACGAATCGCGATCCGCCGCGGTGGCCTGCGCGGAGATTGCAGCCAAGCAGGCTGGATGGAAGGGGTTGCGGGTTGACGCGGTGGTGAAAGGTGGCCAGGCGTGAGCATCACGACGACGGTCTCCGTTGGCATCGGTCGCGAGCCGCCAATGATTACGCTGTCCACCAAGACGGTGACCGAGGGCGACCGATTCGTGGGCCTGGCCCAGCGGTGTGCAGCCAGGGTGATCGCCCTGGAGGATGAGGCCATTCGGCGGGCGCTCATCCAGCTGGGCTGGACTCCGCCGCCCACAAAGGGGAAGCCTCCGGCACCCAAGGCTCGATTCGACGGCTCCGACTACGAGCCCGGCAGGGATGACGAGCGACTGCAGGGTCAGCTCGGCGCCATCTGGGACTTGATGAAGGGTGGCGACTGGCTCACTTTGTCGGCCATCTCGTTGGCCACCGACGCGCCGCAGGCCTCCGTATCGGCCCAGCTGCGCCACCTGCGCAAGGAGCGGTTCGGCGGCCACACGGTGGAAAAACGACTGGTGAAACGCGGCCTCTACGAGTACCGGCTTTCGCTCGCCCAATAACTAACATACACTTCCCGGACCAACAGGAAGTTATGCAGTCCGGACACCGGCCGCTCCGACGGCGACCGGATCCGCGTCTCAACAACGTGCCACCTGGTGAGGGGGGCCCAACCGCAAGGCGGCCACTCCGCGGTGTTGACGGAGGTCGACCCCTCTCCCCAGGTGGCATTCATGGGCAGAGCATGCACCAAAGCATCACCCAGCCAGACGGCCGCTCGGCCGTCGGCACACGAGCGGCCGAAGGGCCTATCGACCAGACCAACGACCAGATCCCTTGGATCGGCTTCAAGGTGGCGGACTTCCCGTACCTCGCGCCGCGCGCCGCGTACTTGCTTGACGAGTCCGAGGACACGCAAGGCGGGGAGGCTTGATGGCTGGAGGCATCGACTGGTTCAGGTGGCATCACGGCAGCGTCACCGACCAAAAATTTCCCCTTGTGGCGCGGCGCGCTGGCGCCTCCGTCGCCGAAGTCATTGCGGTGTGGGCCTGCTTGCTTGAGCGCGCGTCCATGAACGAGCAGGAGCGCGGCTGGCTCGGCGGCGCGCCGGACTTCGAGGCGATGGATTGCGCCCTTGGCATGAGCGACGGGAAGGCGTCAGCGATCTTCGACTCGCTGCGGCAGCGCGACCTCGTTGACGAGCACCTCCACATTGCCTCTTGGCCGGCGCGTCAGCCGAAGCGTGAGCGCGATGACCCCTCCGCCGCCGATCGCAAGCGCGCGCAACGGGAGCGCGAGGCGGAGATTGGCGTGACGGGTGACGGCGCGCCAGGCGCAACCACAGACGCAAAGGTCACGCCATGTGACGCCCAACCAAACCATGTCACGCCACGTCACGCCACGTCACACCAAAAAACACCTAGAGGAGAGGAGAGTAGAGAAGAGGAGAATAAAAAAGAGAAAAACCCCCCTAAGCCCCCCCGCAAGCGGAGGGGCGCTGCTGCGCAGAGCGACCTGGTCACCATCGATCAGCTGGTGGCGGAGGGCGTGGACCAACAGGTCGCCACGGACTGGCTGACCGTCCGGAGCCTCAAGAACCTGCCGCTGACGCCAACCGCCTGGGACGACACGAAGGCAGAGGCCGCGAAGGCGGGGATGACGGTCGGCGAGGCTGTGGCCTATTCCGCCAAGCGTTCGCGCGGCGGCTTCAGGGCCAGCTGGATCGCCAGCGATGCTGGCGGCGGCCCGGGCGCAGGGCCTGGTGCCGGCCCTCCGGCGCCGCCAAACCGCCAGGAGGCAATCGAGCGACGCAACCACGCCGTCGGGGACGAGTGGCTGAAGCAGGCCGGGGGCTCCGATGCGACCGAGTGACCGTGGTGCGTTCAAAGACCTCATGGCCGACGTCATGGCGTTTTACCGGCAGGACCTGAGCACCTTCGCGTTGACCGTGTGGTGGCAGGCCTGCGAGCGCTTCGACCTGGAGCAGGTTCGCAAGGTCATGACTGCGCACGCCATGGATCCGGAGCACGGCCGGTTCGCGCCGCGGCCGGCTGACGTGATCCGCCTGCTGCAGGGCACGGCGACAGATCGGTCCCTGCTCGCCTGGGGCAAGGTCATGGACGCCGCGCAGCGCGTTGGGGCCTACACCTCGGTGGCCTTCGATGACCCGGTGATCCACGCGGTGATCGAGGACCTCGGGGGCTGGGTGTTGGTGTGCCGCGCCGGGGTCAACGAGCTGCCGTTCCTGCAGCGGCGGTTCTGCGATGGCTACAAGGCCTACGCCAACCGTGGTGGCGACATCCAGTTCCCGGCCCTCCTGCTCGGCGAGCACGAGCAGTGCAATCGCCACAACGGCCAGCCCACTGCTGCGCCGATGCTGATCGGCAATGCCGTCCAGGCCATGCGGGTGCTGGAGCAGGGCGCCACTGGCCCCAAGACCGCCATCACGGCAGCTGATGCCGTGATCGTGCCGGCCCTGGCTGTGCCGTCGCTGCGCGCACTCGATGTGCCAGGCCGCGGCGCGGGAGATGCGTCATGACCCGTGCACGAAGCCACGAGGCGCTCGAGGCCCACCGAATCCTTGACATGGCCGTAGCCGGCTTCGACGACATCGCGGCGCCCGCGATCTGGTGGGCCTTGTGCATCACCGGCGACGCCATTGGTCTGCAACCTGAACCACAAACGATCACCGCCATCGGCGGCCGAGACCATGAAAAATCTGAACGATGAAGAGCCGCGCTGCGCGGGAGAGGACGCCAAGACTGGCGAGACCTGCCACCAGCGGTTCCGCTGCGCCAGGCACGGCCAGCTGCAGCGCGATCGCGAGTTGGGTCTGCACTCTCGTCACAACCAGCCCGGGCTGAGGATGATCCGCGTCTTCCGGCTGCCCCGTGTGCGCGGCAACGACTGCAGCTACCTGAAGGCAGAGGCCCCATGATGCGCCTCGTTCGTGAGCTCAACGGCGTGACGCTGGACCTGGCTGTGGCCAAGGCCCTGGGGGCGGCGATCATCAATCGCCCGCCGCTGGACGCCATGCAACTGAAGGGGACGGCTTGGCTGTCTCGGGATGGGGTGGTTGTCGTCTGGGCTGTTGGCGGCCTCTTTGGGCGCTTCACGCCGCACGCCGACTGGTCCATCGCCGGGGACATCATCGATCGCAATCGGATCAACGTGCTGTTCCGGTCGGGCCTCAATCACCCGGCTCACGACACGGGCCCCGACTACTGGTGGGCTTGTACGGACATCGCGCGGCGCGGCACGTCGGCGCCAACGCCGCTGGTCGCCGCGATGCGCACGTTCGTGATGGGCAAATTCGGCGACGAGGTGGACCTGCCATGAGCGGCACACCGCGACAAGCGACGAGCGGCGAGTGCTGGTTTCGCGATCCGGCAGTGGATCCGCCGCCGGCCGGCGTCAGCATGCTGCTGCTGAATCCGGGCGGGGTCATGGTGGTGGGTGTATGGACCGACTCGGCCGTGGCCTGGGCGCCCAAGCCGAAGGTTCCTGCGGCCGTCAAGGCGCGCCTGCTACGTGCGGCAACTGGGGTGCACCGTGACAACCGGTCTCGTTGATGGGAAGACCCTATCCCAGGCGGCTGACCTGGTGAGAGAAAAGGCCATCGAACAACTCGGCACCGGGTCTGGGGTTGGGCTGTGGACGGAGACCGGGCGCCAGTCCGTGATGGTTGGTCTGGCGCTGGCCGGCCGCGGCGCTGTCGTGGTGACCATCCCTCGTGCCGAATACAACGGCCTGGAGGTGCTGCAGCTTGTGGCTGGAATCAGCCTGACGAAGAGACGGACCAGTGGCGGCGTGTGAGGTCTACAAGGACGAGTGCGGCAAGCTGCAAGGGTTTGGCGAAAAGGGCGGCCGAGCCTGGCTGCGCTTCATCAGAGCGGTGCGCGGCTTGGCCGTCGGAAACACGCTTCACTTCGAGTGGTGGGAGCCCAGGTCGCCAGGCTTTCACAAGCGCCACTTCGTGCTGCTGCACGCGATCTTCGATCAGCAGGACAACTTCGTGGACTTCGACTCGTTCCGCATGTGGACAACGGTCGGGGCAGGGGAGTGCATGCTGCTGCCTGGGCCGCATGGCAAGCCGGTGGCAATCCCGAAGAGCATCAAGTACCACAAGCTCGACGAGGTCGAGTTCCAAGAGCTGCATCTGTCCGTCGTCCGGTTTCTGCGCAGCGTGCACGCCACACGGTGCCTGTGGCCAATGATGACCGACCTCCAGGCTGACGAGCTCATGGATAACTTGCTGGTCCAGTTCGGAACGTAGCGTCAGAACAGCTGGTTGTGCTAGAAACGGCGCATAACCAACAGTTCCTACGCAATGAAAAAGTTCGAGATCATCGATGTGGTCGCTGTGGCGACTGGCCAATCGCGGCGGCTGGTGCGCCACATTCTGGACGCCACCGCTGCAGCCGCGCGCGATGCGCTGGCGCAGGGCAATGAGGTCCACCTGTTCGGCGTCGGCAAGCTCCGAACGTCCGATCGCGGCGAGCGCAAGGCGCGCGACCTGCGCACCGGTGCAGCGGTGACCGTGCCTGCCCGCAAGGTGGTGACGTACCGCCCGAGCCGGGCATTCGCGGATGCAGTGAATGCTGACGCCAAGGCGTAAGAACAAGCTCGGCGCCACGAAGGTCACGGTCGGCGGCATCAAGTTCGACAGCAAGGCCGAGGCGCGCCGCTACCAGGAGCTGCTGCTGCGCCAGCGCGCTGGTGACATCTCCGACCTGGAGCTGAAGCCGGTGTACCAGCTGGTGCCGGCCGTGGTGCTGGACGGTCGCAAGAAGCCACCGCTGCGCTACACGCCGGACTTCCAGTATCTCTGCGGCGGAGAGCTCGTGGTTGAGGACGTGAAGGGGGCGCCGTCGACCGACGCCTTCCGCATCCGCAAGCACCTGATGCGACACGTCCATGGCATCAACGTCGTCGAGGTGCGCTGATGAAAGGCTGCAGCACGCAAGAGCGCATCGTGACCGCCATGTCGTCGGGCAACCTGAAGATGGATCCCGAGCGACGAGGCGACGTCGACTACCTGGCGGCGCTGGGCATGGCCAACTCGTCAGCCACTGGAAATAGGGTTGGCGGCCCGCTCATGCGACTGCATCTTGCTGGAACGCCGGCCGACTTCCGGCATGCCCGTGAGGCCACGAGATACCTGACGCGCCGGCTGGCTGCGCAGCGAAGCTGGAAGCTGCCGACTGAGGCCTTGGATGACATCGCCACGCTGGCCTTGACGCACCACGTATTCCCAACGTGCCCCCAGTGCCTCGGCAGGGGGTACGAGGTGGTTCAGGGTTCCCCGTCGCTATCGAGCCGCGAATGCGACCACTGCAGAGGCTCCGGCAGGCGGCCTGTGCAGCGCCGGCACAACGGGTTCATTCGAGACGTGATGGAGATGCTGGTAGGCCTGGAGGCCGCGACAGCTGCAGCCGTACGTCGATCGCTGGGATGATGCGCCCCAAGAGCCCTCGGCAGGAAAACCAGCACCTGCGCGACATGGCCCGCAAGCATGCGTGCCAGATGCTGTGGGCGCCGGGCTGCCTTGGCGATGATGACAGCACCACCGTGATGGCGCACGAGAACTCGTTGGCGGCCGGCAAGGGCATGGGCCTCAAGGCTCACGATCACATCGCCGTGTATGCCTGCTTCGCGTGCCACGCCGCCCTGGACCAGGGCCGGCAGCCTGCGGCACAGAAGCGAGAGGCCTTCTCGCGAGCCATGGTTCGCCAGGTTCGCCTGTACCGCGAGATCGCCGCCAGCCCCAGCGCCAAGCCCCGGGACAGGGCTGCAGCCCTATGGGCGCTTGACCGGATCGATGCAGCCAGCCGGTCGGTCATTGGCCTCGATGGCGGCGTCGATCAGGGAGCGAACCCAGGGTGAGCCGCCGCGCCGCTTGACGGCCCGGCGCTGGTGCGCCGTCATGGTGATGGTGACCCGCTCGACGCCAACGGCGCCGTCGGTCGACTTTCGCCCGCCCGAGCTACTCTTCTTCATCGACAGCTTCCAGCATGGCGTTCGCCAGGCGCTCGGAGTTCTCGACCATTCCGGCGATGGCTGCGGAGCTGAGCTGGATGCCGTGACCCACTTGTGCGGCCATGCCGGCCAAGATCTGGGTGGCGGCCTGGCGTCGGTTGGACTTGCGGATCATGTTGTCCATCCAGGGTGTGCCGGTGTCAGGGATGCCGAGGGCAATGGCGACGCGGTCCCGGTTGGTGAGGTCGTTGGTGGTCGTGGCAGGGAGGTTGTTCATGGTGCTACGTTGACAGTGTTGGTGTGCTCGGTCGTGTCGCCGGGCTCTTGTTCATCGAATCGCTGCGCTCGGTGATCGGAGTAGGAGGCGAAGCCGACGATGCAGCCATCGCCGTGAATCACCACCACATGCCGACCTGAGTTGAGGTGGCGCTGCATGCCGGCGCCGAAGAGCGCAGACAAGGGGGTGGGTTGTACACCCTCTTGAGCCGGGACTTGAAACTTGGTATCTGACATATTCCTCAAACTTACAAACGTTCGGTACATGAGAGGTTGTTTAGACGCGCAGCGCCAGCCTCACCGCCTGAGTCCGCATCCGATGCGTCGCGACGAGCGGCGCGACGAACGCCGCGCACCGGTGGCCGATTGACGAGCGTGTTCCTCGGCGGCATCGACAACCCATTGAGGGGGGTCGCAGAAAAGGTCGAGGATGTTGTGCTTCTTGCTTGTTGCCGAGATGTAGAGCCCCGTGATCTCGACATCGTCTGCGGTGGGTGGCTCATCCGAAGAGCCAGGCGAACCAGCGTCGATCCGGTACTCGACCACCAGATCAAACCCCGTGCGCTTTATCACGGTCGCCTCTGTGGTGATGTCGCTATCGTCCACCGCGCGAGGCCCCTTGGCCAGCGCCTCCAGATCGCCTGTTGATAGGCCGATGCAGGCGTTCCAGCATGCGACCAGACGGCGGGCATTGGCGGCGCGCTCCCAGCGCTCGCCAAGGGTCTTGGCCACCGGCGCGAAGCCGCGAACTTCGCCATCGCAGTCGCAGAGCTGGGTCTGGTCGCCGTGGTTGAGCTGCAGCGGCCCGGTGTGGTGGCCGGCCGGCAGCGCGGGCTTCTTCGCTGCGGGTTGTGCGGCGGCAATCGAGTGCTTGAGCTGGCTCGTTGGATGTGTGGTAACGGACGTCATCTCGCCTCCAGGTTGATAACTGTATGTTACGTCACAACTAACAATAAGTGCAGAAAGATAACAACAAGTTTTGTGTTGATCCCCTGTTTGAGTGGGTGGGGTCGGGAGCACGAGGACCGCGCCCAACAGGCTCACCTGGCTCGTCCAGGAGCTGGTAGTCGGTTTCGGCGAGCCGCCCGGCCGCGCTCCCTTGGGGCGCTGGTCAGGTGATTTGTGCCGGCCTGCTGCCGCCTGAAACAGAGCCATCGCCCACGT
>JBDTQF010000030.1:0-23320 GCA_039932275.1 Burkholderiales bacterium | reverse complement strand
TCGAAGCCGGGAGCTGAGGGCCTGCAGTTCTTCGTCCAGGTCGGCGCGTATGCCCGCAGCGAGGATGCCGAGCAGCAGCGCGCCAAGCTCGGGCTCGGTGGCATGGTGGGTCGCATCACCGAACGCGAGCAGGCCGGCAGGCTGGTCTACCGCGTGCGACTGGGGCCTTACGACGCCCGCGAAGAGGCCGACGCGGTGAAGGAACAGGCTGTGGCGGCGGGGTTTGCCGATGCCACGCTGGTCAGGGTGCCGCGCTGAGCGGCTTGGCTGAAGACGGTTAAAAGGATGCAGCACATGGATCGTCGTGAATTTGTCGGCCGCATGGCCGTGGTGGGGGCGGCCACTGCCGGCGCGACCTGGGGCCCCGCCGCGGTGGCGCAGGCGGGCTATGTCGAGGGCCAGCACTACCAACACTTCTCGCCGCCGCTGCCCGTGTCGGCGCCGGCCGGCAAGGTCGAGGTGATCGAGTTCTTTTCGTATGCCTGCCCGCACTGCCATGCCTTCGAGCCGGCGCTGGATGCCTGGGTCAAGAAGCTGCCGGCCGATGTGGTGTTCCGCCGCATCCCGGTGCCGTTCCTGTTCAACGCCGAGAACTTCCAGCGGCTGTATTTCTCGCTGGAGGCGCTGGGCCAGGTCGACGGGGTGCACGCCAAGGTGTTCACCGCCGTGCACCGCGACAAGAAGCTGCTGAACCGGCCGGAAGAAATTGCCGACTTCGTGGCCCAGGCGGGGGTGGACCGGGCCAAGTTCCTGGGCGCCTTCAACGGCTTCGGCATGGGCGCCAAGCTGGCGCAGGCCAAGACGCAGATGGAGCGCTACAAGCTCGACGGCGTGCCCATGCTGGGCATTCACGGCCGCTTCGCCACCTCGCCCAGCATGGTGGGCGGCGCCATGCCGGAAGGCGAAAGCCAGACCCGCGCGCTGGCGTTGACCGAGCAGCTCATCAATCGGGTCCGCAAGGGTTGAGCGCACCCAGACGGCCGGGCGGCACGGCTGGGTGACTGGGTGATGATCACCGCAGTCGCAATTTCCGCGCGCAAGGCGGCAGGCGCTGGCTACAATGGCCTGCAATTTCCATGCCTCGCCACATGCCGCCGCCCTTCCCCTTGTCGACTCATCACGGTGCCCATGCCGAGCGCTCGTTGAGAGTGGGCAGATACTTTCGTTGCAGCTTGCTGGCGCCCTTGGCGTCCATGGTGTTGGCAGCGGCAGCGTTGACGGTCGGGCCGGGTGCGGTGTGGGCTCAGACGGCGGACCGCGATCTGCCGCTGACCATCGACGCCGCGCAGATGAAGCTGGATTCCAAACGCAAGCTGCGCTTGCTGACCGGCAACGTTGAGGTGGCCCGCGGCAGCTTTTCGCTCAAGGCCGAGCAGGTTGAATTGCGCGAGACGCCGCAGGGCGATCTGGCCGTAGCCACCGGGACGGCGGGCCAACTGGCCAGCTTCCGGCAGCGCCGGGAGGCGTTCGACGAGGTGGTCGAAGGCCAGGCCGAGCGCATCGAATACGAAACCCGCACCGAGGTGGCGCGGCTGATCGGCAAGGCCGTGCTCAAGCGTTGGCGCAGCGGCAGCCTGGTGGAAGAGATCACCGGTCAGACGGTGGTGTACGACCACCCGCGCGAAACCTTCGAGGTGCAGGGCGGCACGGGCAGCGGTGGCCGGGTGCGCGGGGTGGTGAGTCCCGCGCCGACCCGGCCGGCACCCGAGCCGGCGCGTCCGGAGTCGGGCGGGCCTCGATGAGCGCCGCCGCCCTCGCTGCCGCTGTCCCTCGGCTGGAGGCCACAGGGCTGCAGAAGCACTACGGTGCCCGCATGGTGGTCAAGGACGTGCACCTGGCCGTGGCTGGCGGCGAAGTGGTGGGGCTGCTGGGGCCCAACGGCGCCGGCAAGACCACCAGTTTCTACATGATCGTCGGACTGGTGCGGGCCGATGCCGGCCGCATCCTGATCGACGGCGAGGCGGTGCAGCGGCTGCCCATCCATGCGCGAGCGCGGCTGGGGCTGTCGTACCTGCCGCAGGAGGCATCGATTTTCCGCAAGCTCACGGTGGAAGAAAACATCCGCGCGGTACTGGAGCTGCAGGTCGATGCGCAGGGCCGGGCGCTGGGCCGGGCCGAGATCGAGCGGCTGCTCGACGGCCTGCTGGCCGACCTGTCGATCGAGAAGCTGCGCAGCAGCCCGGCGCCGGCGCTTTCTGGCGGCGAGCGCCGCCGGGTCGAGATCGCCCGCGCGCTGGCCACGCGGCCGCGCTTCATCCTGCTGGACGAGCCGTTTGCCGGCGTCGATCCGATCGCGGTGATCGAGATCCAGCGCATCATCGGTTTCCTCAAGGCGCGCGGCATCGGGGTGCTGATCACCGACCACAACGTGCGCGAAACCCTGGGCATCTGCGACCGCGCCTACATCATCAGCGAGGGCCGGGTGCTGGCGGAGGGTGAGCCGGCCGAGATCGTCGAGAACGCCGACGTGCGCAAGGTCTATCTGGGCGAACATTTCCGCATGTAGGGCCCCAAGAAGAAAAATGAAACCGTCCCTGCAGGTCCGTCTTTCGCAGCATCTGGCGCTGACGCCGCAGTTGCAGCAGTCGATCCGGCTGCTCCAGCTGTCCACGTTGGAGCTGCACCAGGAAGTCGAGCAGATGCTCGAGCAGAACCCGTTCCTGGAGGCCGAGGAGGACCATCCCACGCTGGACAGCGTCTCGGCGGTGGGCGAGGCCTCGACCGAACGGGTCAGCGAACGCCTGACGGAGCGCAATGCCGAAGCGGCGGCCGAAGAGAGCTGGGACGGCGTTGGCGCCAGCAACGAGGCCGACGCGCCCGGCATGGACCAGGTGGAATTCGGCGCCACCGCCCGCGATGACTGGGAGAACGGCACCGAGCGTGACGACTTCGACGGCATCGGCGAGGCGCCCAACCGCAACGGCGCGCTGCAGGACGGCGACGAGAGCGACTGGAGCGAGCGCACCGGCGTGTCGGAGTCGCTGGCCGACCACCTGCGTGGGCAGCTGCGCGGCATGCGGCTGAGCGAGGAGGACGCCTTCCTGGTGGAGGCGCTGATCGAATCGCTCAACGAAGACGGCTACCTGGCCGACACGCTGGACGAGGTGGCCGAGCGCTTGGTGACCGGCATGGCGCCCGAGCCCGGCGAGGCCGAACTGCTGCTGCGCGAGGAACTGCTCGACCGCCTGCGTTGCGCGCTGGGCTGGCTGCAGAACCTGGAGCCCACCGGCGTCGGCGCGCGCAACCTGGGCGAATGCCTGGTGCTGCAGTTGCGCCACTGCCCCGAGGAGGCTGGGCGCGAGGTGGCGATGCGCATCTGCCAGGGCCACCTGGAATTGCTGGCCAGGCGCGACGTCAAGAAGCTGATGGCGGTGACCGGCGCCGACGAGGAATTGATTCGCGATGCCCAGGCGCTGATCGTCACGCTCGAACCCAAGCCCGGTCGGCCGTTCACCAATGCCGAGGCCAACATCGTCGTGCCTGATGTCATCGTGCACAAGACCGGCCGCGGCTGGAAGGTGGTGCTCAATCCCGACGTGATGCCCAAGCTGCGCATCAACGACCTGTACGCCCAGGTGCTGCGCCAGCACCGCGGCAGCCAGCGCGGATCCAACGGCCGCGACGAGGGCAGCGCGACGCTGTCGGCCCGCCTGCAGGAGGCGCGCTGGTTCGTCAAGAACATCCTGCAGCGCTTCGATACCATCCAGCGCGTCTCACAGGCCATCGTCGAGCGCCAGAAGGGTTTCTTCAGCCACGGCGAGATCGCGATGAAGCCGCTGGTGTTGCGCGAGATCGCCGATGAACTGGGCCTGCACGAGTCGACCATCTCGCGGGTCACCACGGCCAAGTACATGGCCACGCCCTACGGCACCTTCGAGCTGAAGTACTTCTTCGGTAGCTCGCTCAACACCGACGCCGGCGGCAATGCCTCCAGCACCGCGGTGCGGGCGCTGATCAAGCAGTTCATTGCGGCCGAAGATGTGAAGAAGCCGCTGTCCGACAGCCAGCTCAGCACCATGCTGGAGGAGCAGGGCATCCAGGTGGCACGCCGCACGGTGGCCAAGTACCGCGAGGCCCTGCGCCTCGCGCCGGCGAACCTGCGCAAGGCGATCTGAACGGCCCCAGCGCAGAGCTGTGCCCAGCCGGCTTGACGGGTGTGTCCCGATTCATCGCGGCGCCGTGACAATTTGCAGCATTGATGCGGGTGCCGACCGATGGTGCGGCACGCCGCCTGCATGGAGCATGGTCACGGGAGAACCGAGCCGCACCATGAACGACCTTGCACTCAGCCAGCGACCGCGCATTGCCAAGCGCATCCACGACCTGCTTCTGTATGAACTGGGCGAAGACATTGACCTGGCGCTGCTGCTGGGTCCACCCGAATATGCCCGGGCGGTGTTGAGCTTGTGCCGCGGCAGCGGCCATGCCGAATTGGTGTCGCTGAGCGAACGGTTTGCCACGCTCACGATGGCCGAGCGGGTGGCGGTGCCGGCGCTTGCCGCCAGGCCGTCGACTTTGCCGACGGTTTGACCGGTATCGGCATCACGGCGTATTGGCATCAGGGCCGGTCACCGGCCAGGAACTTGTCGAGTTGCTCCTGGCGGTCATTGCCCCAGAACGGTTCACCGTCGACGCTGAAGAACGGTGCACCGAACACGCCGGCCGCGATGGCCGCTTCATTGGTGGTGCGCAACGCCTGTTTCCATTGCGCATCGGCGCACACCGCGTCCACCTCGGTCGGGTCCAGGCCCGACTCGCTGGCCAGCTGGCGCAGCTGTGCTGGATCGTTCAGCATCACGCCGCGGCGGAAATAGGCTCGCATCGCCGCATGAGCCCAGGCCACCGCGCGTGCTGGATCCTGGCTGGCGAGCCAGGCGAACACGCGGGCGGCGTTCTGGGTCGGGATCGGGAATTCGGCCGGCTGCTGGAATGGCACCCCGGCGTAGTGCGCCGAGCGGGCGAAATCCCGCAGCACGTACTCGCGCTTGATCGGGTAGGACACCGGACTTTTCAGCTCTGCGGCCTGGAAGGTCACACCCAGCAGGATGGCATGCCAGCGCACCGACCGGCCATGTTGGGCCGCCAGCGTGTCGATCCATTCCGACGCGATGTAGCTGTAGGGTGACGAGAAGTCGAAGTAGAAGTCGATGGGGCCGGGCATGCGCGGCACCTTAGCCCGCTTCGCGCGCGGCGTCCATCCGGGCTGTTGCGTTTACCGGCGGCGCCGGGTTGGCAGCGGCTTGGCCGGCCGGTGGATGCCGACGTGGCCGATCTCGGGAGCGAAGCATTCCATCACCAGCAACGGCGCGCCGCGCAGCCTGAAGACCGAACGCCGCGCAGCCAGGCTGCGCGCACCCCAGCCCGGCGCCATGGGTTCGTTGGCCGGCCAGCGACGCTGGGCCCAGCGCATCGGCGCACTGCAGGGTGTGAAGCGGCTGGACATCAGCGGCGAGCGCTGCGCCGCGGCGGGGCCGAACAGCAGGTCGGCCAGCGGCCGTGTGCCCAGCCCGCGCACCCCGCGCCACACCAGCCGGGCATGGCGCCCCGCCAGCACCGAACGGGCCAGCACCCAGGGGCGGCCATCGGCGCCGCGCAACAGCACCTCACGGCCATGCAGCACGCCGTGCGGGCCGGTCAGGCCGAGTGCGCGGCGCTCATCCGGCCAGGCACGCACGCGGCCCTGATGCAGCAGCTCGACGGTGACCGGCCCAAAGGCGGCGGCCAGGTGGGCGGTGAGCGAGCCCGGCGCAATCAGCCAGCGACGCATGCCCCGCGGGGCCAGACCGGCCACGCCGGTGGCCCAACGCGGCCAGGCACAGGAAGCGGTGATGGACGCCGTCATTGACGCGGCGCGACGCCGGCCCCGGCGAGTGGGCCGGTGAGATTCACGGCGTCGCGGCGTGGCCCTCGGCATTGGGCAGGTAGCGGGCCTGCAGCGCGCGCAGGGCCGCGGTGTAGGCGGGTGCGACGTCGTCGGGCTGGTTCACCGTCATGCGCAGATCGGCCAGCAGGCCGTTGTGCAGGCCGTACACCCAGCCATGCACCACCACCGGCTGCCGGCGCTGCCAGGCGTCTTCGACCACGGTGGTGCGGCAGACGTTGCGTGCCTGTTCCAGCACGTTGAGCTCGCACAGCGCGTTGACGCGGTGCTCGGTGGGGACGACCCCCAGGAAAGGCCCGTGCTGGTTGCGCACGTCCTGGACATGGCGCAGCCAGTTGTCCACCAGGCCGGCGCGCTGGTTGTTCAGGGCGGCCTGCACGCCGCCGCAGTTGGAGTGACCGACGACGATGATGTGCTGCACCTTCAGCACGTCCACCGCGAACTGGATCACCGACAGCGCGTTCAGGTCGGAATGCGCCACCACGTTGGCCACGTTGCGGTGCACGAACAGCTCGCCGGGCAGCAGATCGACCAGCTCATTGGCCGGGACCCGGCTGTCGGCGCAGCCGATCCACAGGTACTGCGGCGTTTGTTGCTCCAGCAGCTTGGTGAAGAAGCCCGGCGTGTGGGCATTGACGGAGTCCGCCCAGCGGCGGTTGTTGTCGAAAAGTTCTTCCAGATCGGTGCTCATGACGGCTTGGGCCGCGGCTGGCGCCGCCGTTTCGAGCGGGCGGTCCGGCAGGCGACGCTGAGGTGGATGTGATGGCCCCGATTGTTGCCTGATCCGCGCCGGCCCATGGCCGCCCGCCTGCAGGCTCGGCATCTGGCCGATACACTGGGTCGATCGAATGGATGAACCGAATTGAGGCAATGGTATGGCCAATGAGTTGGAGCACCAGCTGGACTATCCGTGGGGTGACGAGCTGCCGGCTCTGGGCTCGACGCTTGAGTTGGCGCCGGGCGTGCGCTGGCTGCGTATGAAGCTGCCGTTTGCGCTGGACCACATCAACCTGTGGCTGCTGCGTGATCAGATTGACGGGCAGGAGGGCTGGAGCATCGTCGATTGCGGCATCAACAATGCCGCCACCCGCGCGGCCTGGGAGCAGGTGTTCGCGAGCCAGCTGGAGGGCCTGCCGGTGCTGCGGGTGGTCGTCACCCACATGCATCCGGATCACATTGGTCTGGCGCATTGGCTCACCGAGCGCTGGAGCCGCCCAGACTGGCCCTGCCGGCTGTGGATCAGTGCCACTGACTGGAACGTGGGACGCCACGCCGCGCAGGAGGCCAGCGGCCAGTGGGGCCAGAACCTGGTGAGTTTCTACGCCCTCCATGGCCTGACGGACCGGGCCGTGCAGAGCGCCGTGCGCGACCGCAGCGGCTCCTACAGCAGCATGGTGCCCGAGCTGCCCCACGCCTTCCAGCGCCTGCTCGACGGGCTGCACGTGACCATCGGTGGCCACCGTTGGACCTGCCATGTTGGCTACGGCCATGCCCCCGAGCACATGAGCCTGCACTGCCCCGCGCTGGGGGTGCTGATCTCGGGCGACATGGTGCTGCCGCGCATCTCCACCAACATCGGCGTCCACCACATCGAACCCGAGGCCGACCCGGTGTCCCAATACCTCGACTCGCTCGACCGCATGCGCGCGCTGCCGGCCGATACGCTGGTGCTGCCGTCGCACGGCAAGCCATTTCGGGGCCTGCACACCCGCATCGATCAGCTGCATGCCCACCATGCCGACCGCCTGGCCGAGGTGCTGGCCTACTGTGAGCGCGAACCCCGCACGTCGATGGAGGTGCTACCGGTGATGTTCAACCGCAAGCTCGACCTGCACGAAATCACCTTCGCGCTGGGCGAGACCATCGCCCACGTCAACGCGCTGTGGCAGCAGGGCCTGCTGCGGCGGCAAACCGGCGAGGATGGGGTGCACCGCTTCGTGACGGTGCCTGCCGCGGCCTGAGCCGGCGCGTTACTGCTTGAACGAGCGCACGCGCTCGATCATCTCGGCCGCGAACGCCATGTAAGCCTGCGCGCCCTTCGAGGCGGGGTCGAATACGACGCCCGGCAGGCCGTAGCTGGGCGCCTCGGCCAGCCGCACGTTGCGTGGGATCACGCTGTTGAACACCTTGTCGCCGAAATGGCCCTTGAGCTGTTCGCTGACCTGCGTCTGCAGCGTGATGCGGGGGTCGAACATCACCCGCAGCAGCCCGATCAGCTGCAGGTCGCGGTTCAGGTTGGCGTGCACCTGCTTGACGGTGTTGACCAGGTCGGTCAGCCCTTCCAGTGCGAAGTACTCGCACTGCATCGGCACGATGACGCCGTGGGCGCAGGTCAGGCCATTGAGCGTGAGCAGGCTCAGCGAGGGCGGGCAGTCGATCAGGATGAAGTCGTGGTCGGCGTCGACCATGGCCAGCGCGGCCTTGAGGCGGCGGTCACGCTGCTCCATCGGCACCAGCTCGATCTCGGCGCCGGCCAGCTCGCGGTTGGCGCCCAGCACGTCGTAGCCGGCTTTGTCGGCGCGTTGGCGGGCTTCGCTCACGTCGGCATTGCCCAGCAGCACGTCGTATATCGACAGCGCCAGCTCCCGCTTGTCGATGCCCGAGCCCATGGTGGCGTTGCCCTGCGGGTCGAGGTCGACCACCAGCACCCGCTGGCCCAGCTGCGCCAGCCCCGCCGCCAGGTTGACGGTGGTGGTCGTCTTGCCGACGCCGCCTTTCTGGTTGGCGATGCAGAAGATTCGGGCCATGGGATGAGGGCGGGGTTCCAAAAAAGCGGGAGGTGCGTGCAGGCAGAACGGGTCGCTGAGCGTAACGCAGAACCTGCGTAGAACCCGGCTGGAACCGGTCGTCGACGGGCGCTGACGCGCCGCAACCGCCTTCCGCGGGGTCAGTTCTTGGGCGCCATCCAAACCAGGCAGCGCTCGGCACCCAGTTCCGGCACCAGCAATGGTTCCACGTGGAACACCGCCACGTCGGCGGGCAAGGCGGCCAGTTCGTCGACTGGGTGCTGGCCCTTCATCGCCATCCACACGCCACCGGGTGACAGCAGCGCGCGGGTGAGGCGGACCAGATCGGTCAGCGACGCAAAGGCACGCGCGGTGATGACGTCGAAGGCGGCTTCCTGCAGCGCTTCCACCCGTGCGTGGCGGGCTTGCAGGTTGGGCAGGTGCAGTTCGGCCGCGACTTGGCGGATGAAGGTGGCCTTCTTGCCGACGGTGTCGACGCAGGTGACGGCCAGCTCCGGCCGGGCGATGGCCAGCACGACCCCCGGGAGGCCGCCGCCGCTGCCCACGTCCAGCAACCGGCTCGGCTGTTCATGCGTATGACCTACCAGCGGTGCGATGACGGCCAGGCTGTCGAGCAGGTGCTGCACCAGCATTTGCTCCGGGTCGCGGATGGCGGTGAGGTTGTAGGTCTTGTTCCAGCGCGCCAGCAGCGCCAGGTACGCCAGCAGCTGATCGAGTTGCTGGGCATCCAGCGTCAGCCCCAGTGTTTGGGCGCCGGCACGCAACCGGGACATCAGTGCGTCGGACATCAAGCGGCCGCTGGCGCGGGGGTGTCGTTGGCCGGCAGGTCGGGATCGCCGAAACCGCGGAAGCGCCGCTTCTTCAGGTGAATCAGCAGCAGCGAGATTGCCGCTGGGGTCACGCCGGAGATGCGCGAGGCCTGGCCCAACGTCTCGGGCCGGTGGCGACTGAGCTGCTGGCGCACCTCGAACGACAGGGCAGTGACCTGGGCATAGTCCAACTCGGTGGGCAGCTTCAGGTGCTCGTAGGCTGACGCGCGCTCCACCTCGTCATTTTGTTTGGTGATGTAGCCGGCGTACTTGGTGGCGATTTCCACCTGCTCGATCACTGCGTCGGCTAGCGCCGTGCCCAATTCGCGCTGCAGTGTTCCACGTGAAACAGCCACGTCCGGCCGGGCCAGCGCCGTGATCTGCGCCAGCGTGTCGTGGCCGACACCGGGGCGCCGCAGCAGGTCGATCAGGCTGTATTCGCGCTCCAGCGCCTTGCCGAGCAGCCGTTCGGCGTCGGCTGCGGGCAGGATGCCGGGGTGCACCCAGGTGCTCTTGAGTTTTTCGGTTTCACGTGAAACAGCATCGCGCTTGCGGTTGAAAGCGGCCCAGCGAACGTCGTCCACCAAGCCCAGCGTGCGGCCCAGCTCGGTCAGCCGCATGTCGGCGTTGTCCTCGCGCAGCTGCAGGCGGAACTCAGCCCGGCTGGTGAACATGCGGTACGGCTCGGTCACGCCTTTGGTCACCAGATCATCCACCAGCACGCCGAGGTAGGCCTGATCTCGCCGCAGCACCAGGCTGGCCTCGCGGCCTTGAGCCTGCAGCGCGGCATTTGCACCGGCAAACAGGCCCTGTGCCGCGGCTTCTTCATAACCGGTCGTACCGTTGATCTGGCCGGCGAAGAAGAGGCCGCTAATCGCCTTGGTCTCGAACGATGCCTTCAGCTCGCGCGGATCGAAGTAGTCGTACTCGATGGCGTAACCTGGCCGCAGGATGTGGGCCTGCTCCAGCCCGGCCATCGACCGAACCGCTGCCAGCTGCACGTCGAAAGGCAGTGAGGTGGAAATGCCGTTCGGATAGAACTCGTGCGTGGTCAGGCCCTCGGGTTCCAGGAAAATCTGGTGGCTGTCCTTGCCGGCGAAGCGGTTGATCTTGTCTTCGATGCTGGGACAGTAACGCGGGCCCACGCCCTCGATCACGCCGGTGAACATCGGGCTGCGGTCGAAACCCGAGCGAATGATGTCGTGCGTGCGCTCGTTGGTGAAGGTGATCCAGCAGGGCACCTGCTGCGGGTGTTGCTCGGCGCTGCCGAGGAAGCTGAACACTGGAACGGGATCCAGGTCACCGGGTTGCTCGACCAGTCTGGAAAAATCGATCGAGCGGCCGTCGATGCGCGGCGGCGTGCCGGTCTTGAGCCGCCCCTGCGGCAGCTTCAGCTCTTTGAGCCGGGCCGAAAGGCTGATGGCCGGCGGGTCACCCGCACGGCCGGCGCTGTAGTTCTGCAGGCCGACATGGATCTTGCCGTCGAGGAAGGTGCCGGCCGTCAGCACCACGGTGCGCGCACGAAAGCGTACGCCCACTTGCGTGACGGCACCGACCACCCGATCGCCCTCGACCATCAGATCGTCCACCGCTTGCTGGAACAGCCACAGGTTGGGCTGGTTTTCCAGCCGGCGGCGGATCGCCGCCTTGTAGAGGATGCGGTCGGCCTGCGCCCGCGTGGCGCGCACCGCCGGGCCCTTGCTGCCGTTGAGGATGCGGAACTGGATGCCGGCCTCGTCGGTGGCCGCGGCCATGGCGCCGCCCAGCGCGTCGACCTCCTTGACCAGGTGGCCCTTGCCGATGCCGCCGATCGACGGGTTGCAGCTCATCTGCCCCAGTGTCTCGATGTTGTGCGTCAGCAGCAGCGTGGCGCAGCCCATGCGGGCAGCGGCCAGTGCCGCTTCGGTGCCGGCATGGCCACCACCGACGACGATGACGTCAAATTCCTTCGGGTACAGCATCTGGGTGTCCTCGCGGCGCGGGCCGCGGCAGCGCCCGGCGGGCAGTGGGCTCGGTCCCCCCGTAGGACCGGCCGCCGGCGTGATTCAGGGGAAGGACGCGATTTTAGGCAGTGCCTGTGGATAAGTCATCCGCAGGGCTGGCGGCGCCGCCGCTCAACGCCCGGTGCGTGAGCCAGACGCGGGTGTCGAGCTCCAGCTGGTGATAGTCGCGCGTCATGTGGCAGCACAGGCTGTAGAACGCCTTGTCGTGGGCCGGCTCCTTCAGGTGCGCCAGCTCGTGCACCACGATCATCTGCAAGAAGGCGGCCGGTGCGTCGCGGAACAGGCTGGCCACGCGGATCTCGCGCTTGGCCTTGAGCTTGCCGCCCTGCACCCGTGAGATGGCGGTGTGCGTGCCCAGTGCCTGCTGCACCACGTCCAGCCGTGCCACGTAGCTCACCTTGGCCAGCGGTGGGGCGCTGCGCAGGTGGCGGGCCTTGAGCGCCTGGGCGTAGTCGTACAGCGCGCCGTCGCTGCGCACCACATGCGCCTCGGGGTAGCGCCGCGCCAGCCACTCGCCCAGCCGGCCGGCGTCGATCAGGGCTTGCACCTGCTGGCGCAACTCATCGGGGTAGCTCAGCAGGAATGGCAGGGCCGGCCGGCCCGGAATGTTCACGCCTGCGGCACGGCGCGCAGCGCGCGGTACAGCGTGCCGATCGACGCCTGCACCTGATGGCTGAGTGCATCACGCTGTCCGATGTCGTCCAGCATGGCGCGCTCGTCGTCCGTCAGCTCCGCCGGGTCGGCGGCGAACAGCGTGATCGGCGCCAGTGCCTGGCCGCAGGTGGCGTCCTCGAACAGCGGGTCCCAGAACGCCGGCTGCAGCGACGCGCCCTGCAGGAAGCCAATGCACCAGGCCTCGGCATCGGCGACAAAGGTGGCGTCCTCGTCATCCAGCTGGGCGATGCCGAACAGCGGTTCGTAGCCTTCGGCATCGGCCTTCAGGCGCCGGTCCACGTCGGCCAGATGCCGCAGCACCGACTGCGCGCAGCGCTTGAGCTGCTTGCCGCTGGCGAAGGGCGCGCTGCTGCCTTCCGGCGGTGGCGCGTCGAAGCCCCACACCGGCGGCAGCCATGCCTCGGCCGCCGGCAGCGCGGCGGCCAGCAGCAGGGCGCAGCAGTAGCCGTCCAGCGCCTCCAGGTTCATGGCCGCATCGAGGCCGAGCTGGTCCAGCGAGGTCTCCAACTCGTCCTGCTCCTCATCGGTGAGGGGGGCGGTGGCGAGGGCGGGGTTGTATTGGGGCAGGTTCACGGTAGGGACAAGGACGAACTGGCGAAGCCGCCAGTGTGGCACGGCCACCTATCATCGGCGCCGCCATGAACTGCCGCCCAGCCTGCGGCGCGTGCTGCACCGCGCCGTCGATCTCCAGCCCCATCCCCGGCATGCCGCAGGGCAAGCCCGCTGGCGTGGCCTGCGTGCAGCTCGACGCGCAACTGCGTTGCCGCCTGTTCGGCCGGCCAGAGCGCCCGGCGGTGTGCGCCGGCCTGCAGCCCGGCGCCGAGATGTGCGGCGAGTCACGCGAGCAGGCCATGCACTGGCTGGGTTGGATGGAGCGCGAGACCCAGCCCCGCTGAGGCACCGTCAGGCCGAGCGCGAGGTTGTGCACCGACCGTGTACCGATTGTTCGGTGCTTGCGCACAGGGTTGTGCACTGGCAGTGAGTTGTCCTCCGTTATTGACAGGCTGTGCGCAGCTTGTGCACACCCTTGCCCACAGCTGGACGCCGTCAGCGCTTGAGCACCACCAGCCCCTTCAGGTACTCGCCTTCGGGGAAGTTGATGGTTGTCGGATGGTCGCTGGCCGCTTCGAGCCGCTGCAGCAGGTAGCCGTCGACGCCGGCGTCCATGCCGGCACCGGCAACGATCTTGTGGAACAGGTCGGCATTGATGCCGCCGGAGCAGCTGAAGGTCAGCAGCAACCCGCCCGGCGCCAGCAGCTTGAGCGCCAGGCGGTTGATGTCCTTGTAGGCGCGGCTGGCGCGATCGGCATGCGTGGCGCTGGGCGCGAACTTGGGCGGGTCGAGCACGATGGCGTCGAACTGACGGCCCTGCTCCAGCAGCTGCCGCAGCGTGCCGTTCACATCGGCGTCCAGCGCGGTGTGGCGCGTCGCATCGAAGCCGTTGAGAGTGACATGCTCGACGGCCAGCGCCAGCGCGGGGCCTGACGAATCGACGCTCATCACCTCGGCCGCGCCGCCGGCCAGGGCCGCCACCGAGAATCCGCCGGTGTAGCTGTAGCAGTTCAGCACGCGCTGGCAGCCGAACTGCCGCACCAGCTTCGCAAACAGCGCGCGGTTGTCGCGCTGGTCGAGGTAGTAGCCGGTCTTGTGGCCCTGGGCCACGTCCACCTTCAGCTGCCAGTCGTGTTCACGCAGCGTGACCTCCGTCGGTCCATCCCCGCGCAGCCAGCCGGCCACCTCGGGCAGGCCTTCGAGCTGGCGCACGCTGACGTCGGAGCGCTCGTACAGCCGGCTGCAGCCGGTGGCGGCCAGCAGTGCATCGGCGATCACCGCCTTCCAGCGCTCGCTGCCGGTGCTCAGGAACTGCGCACTCAGCGTGTCGTCATAGCGGTCCACCACCAGCCCCGGCAGCCCGTCGGCCTCGCCGTGCACCAATCGCACGCCGTTGCTGGCAATGCCCAGCCGGCCGCGCATCACCACCGCGGCCTGCACCCGGCGGTTGAAGAACGCTGCGTCGATGCGCTCGGCCTCCTCAAAGCTCCAGGCCCGCACGCGGATCTGCGATTCCGGGCTGTACGCCGCCCAGGCGAGGAACTGCCCGTCGTGCGATTCCACCCGCACCGTTTCGCCGGCATCGGCCTTGCCTTTGTCGACGCTGCCTTCAAACACCCAGGGATGCCTGCGTTGAAGTGAGCGTTCTTTGCCGGCGCGCAGGCGGATGGTTTTCATGGGGCGCGATTGTCGGCCCTTGTCGGCCATATCCAACGGCAACGCGTGTGGCTTACCTGGTAAGCGATTCGCTACACTCCATAGACCTCGTCCTGGAGCGCACCATGTCCACTGCCACCCTCACCGAAAAAGGCCAAGTTGTCATTCCGGCCAAGATCCGCGCGCGCCACGGCCTGACGCCGGGCACGCAGGTGGAGTTCGTCGATGAAGGCGGCGTGATCCGTCTGGTGGTGCGCCGACGCGTCGCACCCAGTGACCCGGCCGCTGGCTACGGCATGGTGAAGGTTGAACCCCGCCCGCCCGGTGCTCAGCCCCGCAAGCTGTCTGACTTCGACCCCGCCACGTTGCTGCGCCGCGCGCAGGACGACGCCAAGTGATCGCCATCGACACCAACATCCTGGCGCGCTTCTACTGCGACGACCCGACCGACCCCGAGGCACGGCGCCAGCGCCCGCAGGCGCGCCGCGTGATGCTGGAGGCCGGCCCGCTGTTCGTGCCGCTGTCCGTCGTGCTGGAGTTTGAGTGGGTGATGCGCGGCTTCTACCAGGTCGAGCCCGATGTGTTCTGCCAGACGGTCGAGCACCTGTTGGGCATGGTGCATGTCACCGTCGAGCACTGGGAGGCGGTCAAGGACGCACTCGACCTGCACCGGCAGGGATTGGACTTTGCCGATGCCCTGCACCTGACCTGCAGCCGCCAGTGCACCCGCCTCGTCACCTTTGACGATCGCCGCTTTGCGCGGCGTGCCCGGCGGCTGGGGGCGGTGCCCGAGGTGGTGTTGCCGACGGCGCTGTAGCTGCCGCTGCACGTCACCGCTGCTGAGGCCCGCCTTCGGCGAATGCTTCTCAGCGCTTCTTCGCCCGCGGATGCGCTGCGTCGTACACCTTGGCGAGGTGCTGGAAGTCAAGCTTGGTGTAGACCTGTGTCGTCGCGATGTTGGCGTGGCCCAGCAGTTCCTGCACGGCGCGCAGGTCGCCGCTGGATTGCAGCAGGTGCGAGGCGTAGCTGTGCCGCAGCATGTGAGGATGGACCTTGCTGGGCACGCCAGCGGCCTGGGCCTGGGCGGCCAGGCGCAGGCGCAGCTGGCCGGGGCTCAGGCGGGTGCCGCGTTGGCTGACGAAGAGGGCTGGTTCATCGGCCGCGGCCAGGCTGGCTCGTTGGGTGAGCCACTGCTGCACGGCGGCGATGGCGGCGGCGCCCATCGGCACGCTGCGGCGCTTGCTGCCCTTGCCCAGTACGTGCGCATCACTGGCCTGCAGATCGAGCCAGCCGGCGGCGTGGTCGCTGGCCACCACATCCAGCCCGGTCAGCTCGGCCACGCGCAGGCCGCAGCCGTACAGCAGCTCGACGATGGCGTGGTCGCGCGCGGCCAGGGCGGGGCCGTGGCGGGTGGATTCAGTAGCCGCTCCGGTGGCGGACGGTTCGGCCAGCGCCACGGCCTGTTCCACCGACAGGGCCTTGGGCAGCGGCCGCGGCGCCTTGGGCGCGCGCACGCCTTCCACCGGGTTGAGCTTCACCTGACCGAGCCGCCCGAGGTGGCGGAACAGCCCGCGCCAGGCCGCCAGGTGGATGGCGATGCTGCGTGATCCCAGGCCGCTGGCGTGCAGCTGCGCGGCCCAGCGGCGCACCTGGTAGGGCTGGATGTCAGTGAGCGCCCGCTCAGCCTCTGCGGCCTGTCGTTGCAGGCGCACCAGCGCGTCGTGGTACATCGCCAGCGTGCGCGGCGCGAGGCGGCGCTCGTGCGCCAGGTGGTCGAGAAAGGCCTGCGGCAGCGGGTCGAGCGGGCTGCGCGCCAGGGCTGTCTCGGCGACTGCCGGCGGTGGGGCAGCGGCGCGGGGCATCGACGCCGCTTTCGCCGGGGGTGGCTTCAGTCGGCCAGTGGCAACAGCCGCGCCAGGCCGGCGCTGGCCAGCTCGCCGACGCGGGCGAGGAAGTCGGTGCCCATGTCGGCGCTGTAGCGCGTCGGGTCGGGCGAGGCCAGCACCAGCAGGCCGAAGGCCGGCGCGGCGTGCGTCACCCGCAGGGGGATCAGCGCCACCGACGCCACCGTGGCCGGCTCGGGCAGCCATTGCACCGCCTCGAAGCCGGTGTTGGCGCCGCAGTAGGGCAGGTGCAGGCTGTCGGTGAAGCTGCGCAGGTCGTCGCTGGTGGCCGCGGCGAAAGGTTCAGCGTCGAAGGCCTCGGCCACGCTCCACAGCCGCACCGCGATGGCGGGGATCTGGAACTGCTCGGCCAGCTCGGCCAGCAGCACGTCGGGCACCGCAGCGGGGTCGTCGACCAGCATCATCGAGCGGGTCCACGCATGCAAGCGGTCGACCAGCGAGGCGTTCTCCTGGCCGTGGCGGATCATTTCCATGATGCGCCGCTCCAGGCCCTTGATGCGCTCGCGCAGCATCTCCATCTGGCGCTGCTGCAGCGACACCGCGCGGGTGCCGTGCGGGCTGGCGAGCTGTACGCTGGCCAGCAGGTCGGCATGGCGCTCGAAGAAGCCGGGCGTGTGCGCCAGGTAGTTGGCGATGTCGTCTTCGGTGATGCCCTGGATGCCGGCAGTGGTCATAGCTCTATTTCTCCTTCGAAGACGGTTTGTGCCGGCCCCGTCATCAGCACGGGGTCGTCGTTGCCGCCGGCCCATTCAATGGTCAGGCGGCCACCGCGGGTGTCCACGTCCACGCGCGCATCCAGCCAGCCCAGGCGGATGCCGGCCACCACCGCCGCGCAGGCACCGGTGCCGCAGGACAGCGTCTCGCCGGCGCCGCGCTCGAATACCCGCAGGCGGATGTGGCTGCGTGACACCACCTGCAGGAAGCCGGCGTTGACCTTGCGCGGAAAGCGCGCATGCGCCTCGATCAGCGGGCCCTGGCGCTCGACTGGCGCGGCATCCACATCGGCCACGCGCTGCACCGCATGTGGGTTGCCCATCGAGACCGCGGCCACTTCGACCACCTCGCCGCCCAGGTCCAGCGGCCACAGCGCGAAGCCCTGTTCCGATTGCCCCCAGGGCCGGGCTTCGCCCAGCCCGCCCCCCGAGGGGGTCAAGGAAACTTGGGGCGGCCCGGCGTTTCCTTGAAGACGAGGCGTCAGGCCCTCCGCGTTGAAAGGGATCTGTGCCGGCTCGAACACCGGCCGGCTCATGTCCACCGTGACGCGGCCGTCGGGCTGCAGGCGCAGCGCCAGCAACGTGTTCACGGTCTCGACCTGGATGGTGTCGCGGTCGGTCAGGCCGCGCTCGCGCACATAGCGCACGAAGCAGCGCGCGCCGTTGCCGCATTGCTCGACTTCGGCGCCATCGGCACCGTTGAAGATCCGGTAGCGGAAGTCCACGCCGGCGCGGCTGCTGCGCTCGACCACCAGGATCTGATCGGCGCCCACGCCGAAGCGCCGGTCGCCCAGCTGGCGCAGTTGCGCGGCACTGAGTGACAGGGGGTGTTCGGTGGCGTCGAGCACGACGAAGTCGTTGCCCGCGCCTTGCATCTTGGTGAAGCGCAGCCGCATGGCCGGGATTATCCGTCCGCCTTGGCTCTGCCAGGGCCGCGGGAAGCTAAGCTTGCTCGATGGGCACACCCGCCAACCCCAACAAGTTCGCCGTCCTCAACGCCCCCAGCCGCATCGACGGCACCGGTGCCTTTGCCGGCGAAGCCATTCCCGCCTACCGCAAGATCGGTGAGATCCGCGGCGAGCCCATCAGTGTGCGCGAGGCCAACCGGCGCGTGCGCGGGCTGCAGCGCATCCACATGGTCGAGATCTCGGACAAGCGCGCCATCGACGCCTCGCAATCCACCGACCCGCTGCGCTTCACCAACCACAGTTGCACGCCCAACACCACGCTGCGGGTGCGCCAGGGCCGCATCGAGCTGTATGCGCTGCGCGCCATTCAACCCGGCGAGGAGCTCACCGCCGACTATGGCGAAACCCACCATGCCGGCCAGCTGGCCTGCCAGTGCGGCGCGCCGAACTGCCGCGGCGCGCTGTAGGTGCCCCCAGGGCCGGTGAAGGCCGGCCCGGCGTTTCTCGCGTCAGGCCTCGAAGATCTTGCCCGGGTTCAGGATGTTCTTCGGGTCGAGCGCGGCCTTGAGCTGACGCATCAGCGCCACCGCGCCGGGGCCGGCTTCTTCCAGCAGGAAGCCCATCTTGTGCAGGCCCACACCGTGCTCGCCGGTGCAGGTGCCTTCCGCCGCCAGCGCGCGGCTGATGAGCTGGTGGTTGAGCTGCTCGGCGACCACGCGCTCTTGCGGCTTGGCCGGGTCGATCAGGTAGCCGATGTGGAAGTTGCCGTCGCCCACATGGCCGACCAGGAAGTAGGGCAGGCCGGATGCATCGGCATCGGCCACCGAGGCGTCGATCACCTCGGCCAGGCGCGAGATCGGCACGCAGGCATCGGTGGTCACGCTGCGGCTGCCGGGCTTGCTCTGCAGCGCGGCGAAGTAGGCCTGGTGGCGGGCCTTCCACAGCCGCGTGCGGTCTTCGGGCGTGCTGGCCCATTCGAACGCCTCGCCGCCGTGCTCGCTGGCCACTGCCTGCACCGTGGTGGCCTGCTCGGCCACCCCGGCCGGGCTGCCGTGGAACTCCATCAGCAGCATCGGCGCTTCGCGCAGTGACATCCGGCTGTGGCTGTTGACGGCCCGCACGGTGTGCGCATCCAGCAGCTCGCAGCGCGCGATCGGCACGCCGGCCTGGATGATGGCGATGGTGGTGCGCACCGCCGCACTCACGTTGGGGAAGTGGCAGATCGCGGCAGTCACCGCCTCGGGCAGCGGGTACAGCCGCAGCGTGATCTCGCACATCACGCCCAGCGTGCCCTCGCTGCCGACGAACAGGCGCGTCAGGTCGTAGCCGGCGCTGCTTTTCTTCGCGCGGGTGCCGGTCTTCACCAGCGTGCCGCTGGCGCTCACCACCACCAGCGCCAGCACGTTCTCGCGCATGGTGCCGTAGCGCACCGCGTTGGTCCCGCTGGCACGGGTGGCGCACATGCCGCCCAGGCTGGCATTGGCGCCCGGGTCGATCGGGAAAAACAGCCCGGTGTGGCGGATCGCCTCGTTGAGCTGTTCGCGCGTGACGCCCGGCTGCACGGTGACGGTCATGTCGTCGGCATCAAGGCGCAGGATGCGGTTCATGCGCGTCAGGTCCAGGCACAGACCGCCCTGCACCGCCAGCACCTGGCCTTCCAGCGACGAGCCGACGCCGAAGGCAATCACCGGCACCGCATGGGCATCGGCAAGCGCCACGGCGGCGATCACATCGTCGTTGCTCTCGCAGAAGACGACGGCATCCGGCGGCGGCACGTCGAACGGCGATTCATCGCGGCCGTGCTGCTCACGCACCGCGCGGGTGATGTTGCAGCGGTCAGCGAAGTGGGCCTGCAGCGCGGCCAGCATGGCGGGCGGGATGGGGCGGGCCGAGGGGCTGTCGACGGGAAGGGGCGCGTGCATGCGAGGTCTCCGGAGTGCGCGAATCATGACATCCGCATGCCGACCATGATCCAGGTCATGGTGTGGCCGGGCCCATTGGCCATACTGCAGTCGGTATCTATTCCTTGAGGAGATCGGCATGAACAGTAACGTCGGCGGCATCGACCGCATCGCTCGCATCGTGGTGGGCCTGCTGCTGATCGGGCTCGCACTCACCGGCACCATCGGTGTGTGGGGCTGGATCGGCGTGGTGCCGCTGGCCACGGGCCTGTTGCGCACCTGCCCGCTGTATTCGATCCTCGGCTTCTCGACCTGCCCGATGCAGCCGAAGTGACGGGTTGACTCAGCGCTGCAACCGCGCTGGCAGCAGCCCGCGCAGCGCGTTGCAGACCATCAGGCCTTCGGCGCGTTGCAGCTCGTCGCGGCTCAGGCTGCGCTCAGCGGCCTGCCAGGCGGGATCGGCCAGCACCTGTGCGCGTTTCACGCCAGGCAACACGCCGTCATGCAGCGGCGGCGTGTACCAGCGGCCGTCGAGCTTGACGAAGACATTGCTGCGCCCGCCTTCGGTGAGCCGTCCGGCGGCGTTGAAGAACAGCGCGTCGAAGGCGCCTGCTGCGTCAGCCGCGCGCACGGCCTCGTCGTAGGTCTGGCGCAGCGTGGTCTTGTGCTGCAACAACAGGGCGGGCGTGGCGTCCGGGTCCACCGGTGCGGCGGCCAGCACCAAGGCCACCGGGCCGGTCACGCCATCGCCGCCGGCGGGCAGCGGCGCCAATGCGGCAGCGGTGCAGCTGACTTGGCCATCATGGCCGAGCTGCAGGCGCAGGCGATGAGGCTCCTCGGCAGCCAACTGGCCGATGGTGTTGTCGAGCAAGGCGTTCGTGGCGGCCGCATCGAACGCAAAGCCCAGCGCCGCAGCACTGGCACCCAGCCGCGCCAGATGCTGGTCGCGCAGGCGGGCACCTTGTCCGCGTGAGGCCCACAGCGTCTCGAAGAGCGCAAAACCGGGGTCGAGCCCGGTGGCGAAGCGGGCCTTGAGCTGGCACTCGGCCCATTCGGCGGCGGGCTGGCTGTCGAGCACGATGCCCGCGCCCACGCCGAGTTGCGTCGGCCGCAGCCCGGTTTCATCGGGCGGGTCCAGCGTCAGTGTGCGTATCGCCACCGACAGGCAGAAGTCGCCGCAGGCCTGGCCGTCGCGCGGCGCCTCCAGCCAACCGATGGCGCCGGTGTACAGGCCGCGCGGGCTGGTTTCGAGCCGCTGGATCCACTGCATCGTGCGGTGCTTGGGCGCGCCGGTGATCGAGCCGCAGGGGAAGGTGGCACGCAGCAGCGCGGCCAGCCCAACCCCGGGCACGATACGGGCCTGCACGGTGGACGTCATCTGCCACACCGCGCCGTGGGCCTGCACGTCGAACAGCGCCGGCACCCGCACCGAGCCGGTCTCGGCAATGCGGCCCAGGTCGTTGCGCAGCAGGTCCACGATCATCAGGTTCTCGGCCCGGTTCTTCGGGTCGTGGCGCAGCCAGTCATCTTGGCCGGGCTGATGCGGGGCGGTGCCCTTCATCGGCTGGGCCGTCAGCGCCCCGGCGTCATGGCGCAGGAACAGTTCCGGCGAACAGGACAGCACCCAGTCGTGCTGGGGTAGCGCGATCAGCGCGCCATACGGCGCCGGCTGGCGCGCCCGTAACCGCCGGTACAGGCTGATGGGTGCACCGAAGGCCTGCCCGTTCAGACGATGCGTGAGGTTGACCTGGTAGGTCTCGCCGTTTCGAATGGCCGCTTGAACCTGTTCGACCGCCTGGCTGAAGGCGGCTTCGCCCACATCGGCCTGCAGGTTCAGCAGGCCCGCTGGGCCGTGGTCCCGCGCCTGCAGCCAGGCCTCGGCTTGTGCACTGCTCAGGCGCTCCAGCGTGCCGAACATCAGGCAGCGCAGCGCCCCGCCAGGCCGCGCCTGCGGCACCTGCAGCAGGTGCGCGCCCCATTCATAGTCGGCCAGCAGCACGGCGTGCAGTCCGCCGCGCAGGTCGGCGTCGATGGCGGCGCAGACCGCGTCAAGCTGCGCCGGGTCGTCGCAATGGTGCTCGCGCACGAAGCCGCGGTAGAGGCGGCTGGTGGGGTGCTCGGGGGTGGCTTGGCAGTCGTCGAGCAGGGCGAAGACGGTGTCCACCCGGCTCAATCAAACACCGGCAGCACGTCGCTGCGCAGTGCACCGCGGGCCTGCTCGTAGTCGGGCATCACCGAGCGCACCACATCCCAGAACGCCGGGCTGTGGTTCATCTCGCGCAGGTGCGCCAGTTCGTGCGCGACCACGTAGTCGATGGTCGGCAGCGCGAAATGCAGCAAGCGCCAGTGCAGGCGGATGCTGCCGTCGGCCTTGGCACTGCCCCAGCGGGTGTGGGCCGAGCTGAGCGCCAGCCGGCGCACGCGCACACCCAGCCGCTCGGCGTACAGCGCACAGCGTTCCTTGAAGAGGCCCAGCGCCTGGCGCTGCAGCCAGCTCTGCACGCTGTCGCGGATCTGCGCCGGCGCGGCGTCGTGCGGCAGGCCGACATGCAGCGTGCGGCGGGCCACGCCGGGCAGCGCATCGGCGCTGGCGTTGAGCAGCGCACCGTCGACGCGCGGGTCGAGCACGATGATCAGCGGTTCGCCCAGGTAGGGCAGCTCGGCACCGTCGCGCCAGTCGATGCGTGCGGCGTCGAGCCGGGCCAGGCGCTCATGCTGGTCCACCAGCTTGCGCAGGATCCAGGCCGACTTGGCCTGCAGCGCGGCGTCGATCTCGGCCTGCGCCACCCAGCGCGGCGCCGCCACCGCCAGGCCGTCATCACCGACAACGAAGCCGATGGTGCGGCGGCGGGCGCGCCGCAGCGCATACGAGACCCGGTGCTGGTCGAGCACGATGTCGCGGTTGCCGTGCGGGTGCTGGAACAGCCGGTGCGGGTGGTGCGCTGGTTCGGGCGGGGCAGCTTGAAGGTGGGGCGCAGCGGTTGGCGCGGGCTGTGGGGTCGGCACTGCGGGCAAGGCCGCCTCGTCGACATCGAACAGCGCCAGCTGCGAGGGCGCGTCGGCCCGCAGGGGCTGAGACGAAGGAGCAGAAGGCTGCGCGCGGCGTGGCATGAGGCGCGAGTCTACCGATGTCAGGTCGGCCCTAAGGGTCGGGCGCTGCCCCGGTCTCTGTCAGGTGGCGCGGAAGCAACCTGTCAGCGGTACGCCTGCGGATCGAGCCGACGCATCTCGGCCTCGACCCAGGTCTCGACCTCGCGCATCAGTTCGTCCGGCTTGCGGCCTGCCGGGGCGATGGGCCGGCCGATGGAGATGTCGATCACGCCGGGCCGCAGCAGCCAGCTCTTGCGCGGCCAGCAGCGCGCCGAGGTCACGGCGATCGGCACGATCGGCGTGCCGGTCTGTACCGCCAGGCGCGCGGCGCCGTTCTTGTACGCGCCCTGGCCGCCGCGCGGCGTGCGGGTGCCTTCGGGGAACATGATCACCCAGTTGCCCTGCGCCATGTAGCGCCCGCCCTGTTCGGCCACCTTGTTCCAGGCCTGGGCGCGCTTGCTGCGGTCGATGTGCACCATGT